>JBJTOA010000116.1:0-29437 GCA_046074285.1 Micrococcales bacterium | reverse complement strand
CAGAAGAACGGCTGCGACCGGGAGTGCTCCACCCACTGTAAAAGCGATAAACGACGAAATTGCCGCCGCGGCCGGGCTTGCGTGCTGCTCGCTGTTGATACCGAGTTCAGCTTCTGCATGAGCTTTTAGGGCGTCTTTCTTGGTGAGTTCCTCAGCAACTTCGCGAGCGACTTTGTAGCTCAAGCCCTTTTGCTCATAGAACCAAGTCAGTTCGCGCAGTTCAGCCTCTGGGTTTTCTTTTAATTCTTTTCGCTCTTTAGCAAGCGCAGCAATTTCAGAATCTTTTTGGGCTGAGACCGAGGTGTATTCGCCACCGGCCATTGAGAAGGCACCAGCCGCGAGAGCCGCGAAGCCAGAGAGCATTAGGGCGTTTGTGTTTGCTGGGTTCGCGCCGGCCACACCTATCACGAGACCTGAAATGGATGCGATGCCGTCGTTGGCACCGAGAACTCCCGCACGTAGCCAGTTGAGTTTTGCCGCCATTTCATTCTTCTGGAATTCTTCAGAAGCGATGATTTGGTCTTCGAGTTTGATTTCTGAGGTTGCAGGTTTCTTAGCCATGTGTCTATCAAAAAGGATTATTGCCGATTCCGCTAGCAAGGCACGCCTAAGTCGATTGGTTAGGATTGAGACAAGTTTCTAGTCAGAAAGTTTCGCGCGCGATGATCTCAATCATGTTGGATGGTTCAAACCTGAGTGTTGAACCAGGAACTGATGGCTTCAAGCTTTTTTCATCGCGCAGCATTGTTGCTCAGCGAGTCAATGGTGAACTGCGGGATCTGGCTTATCAGGTGCAGGCTGGAGATGCGATTGAAGGCGTCGAGGTTTCTTCTCAGGATGGCCTCAACATTCTGCGACACTCAACCGCACACGTGCTAGCTCAAGCCGTTCAAAACATCAATCCCGAAGCCAAGCTTGGAATCGGCCCTCCGGTTACCGATGGCTTTTATTACGACTTCGATGTTGAGAATCCGTTCACGCCCGAAGACCTTCGCGCGTTAGAAAAAGAGATGAACCGCATTGTTCAAGCCGGTCAGCGTTTCATGCGTCGCGTGGTTGATGAGGCAAGTGCTCAGTCACGTTTATCAGGCGAACCATACAAGTTAGAGCTAATCGGGCTCAAGGGTAAAGATGTTGGGGAGGGCTCCGCTGAAGTTGGTGGAGCTGAACTTTCTATTTACGAGAATGTCGACCCAGCTTCTGGTGATGCTGTCTGGTTCGACCTCTGTCGCGGACCTCACTTACCGAACACTCGCATGATTGGCAATGGCTACGCGTTGACTAGAGTTGCTGCTGCTTACTGGCGTGGCAATGAGAAGAACAAGCAACTTCAGCGTATTTACGGAACCGCTTGGCCGTCAAAGGATGAACTGCGAGCCCACCAGCAACGTCTCGAAGAGGCTGCTAAGCGCGACCACCGCAAACTGGGGCAAGAGCTCGACCTTTTCTCATTCCCAGAAGAAATCGGTTCTGGTCTGGCGGTATTCCACCCGAAGGGTGGCATCATGCGTCGAGTGATGGAGGATTACTCGAGACAGCAGCACGAGCGTGCCGGCTACGACTTCGTTTATAGCCCACACATCACCAAGTCGAATCTGTTCGAAATTTCTGGCCACCTAGGTTGGTATGCCGACGGCATGTTCCCTCCGATGAAGATGGATGAAGAACTCGATGAGCACGGACATGTGAAAAAGGCTGGTCAGGATTACTACCTGAAGCCGATGAACTGCCCATTCCACATTCTGATTTTCAAGTCACAGGCTAGGTCTTACCGCGATCTTCCGCTTCGGATGTTCGAGTTCGGTTCGGTTTATCGATACGAGAAGAGCGGTGTGCTGCACGGGCTGACCCGTGTACGCGGCATGACTCAAGATGACGCTCACCTGTTCGTTACTCCAGAGTCAATGGAGTCTGAACTAACAAACGTTTTGAACTTCGTTCTAGCGCTACTCAGGGATTATGGTCTGGATGACTTCTACCTTGAGTTATCAACGCGCGAAGAGGGTAACCCCAAATTCGTGGGAGCTGATCAGATTTGGGAAACGGCGACGGCGACTCTGCAGAAGGTGGCAACCGAATCTGGGCTTGAACTAGTTCCTGACCCGGGTGGCGCAGCTTTCTACGGGCCGAAGATTTCGGTGCAGGCTAGAGACGCAATCGGTCGCACCTGGCAGATGTCTACTATTCAACTCGACTTCAACCTGCCAGAGCGTTTCGAACTCGAATACACGGCACCTGATGGCTCAAAGCAACGCCCAGTTATGATTCACCGCGCGCTCTTTGGCTCAATCGAACGCTTCTTCGGAGTTTTGACAGAGCACTACGCAGGTCACTTCCCGCCGTGGCTCGCACCTGTACAAGTTGTAGGTATCCCGGTTGCAGATGAATTTTCAGATTACCTTCACGACATTGCCAGCCAACTGCGCAAGCACGGAGTTCGTGTCACAGTTGATGACTCAGATGAGCGCATGCAAAAAAAGATTCGCAACCACACGCTAGACAAAGTTCCATTCCAGCTGATTGCTGGTGGTCAGGATCGCGATAGCAATGCGGTCTCGTTCAGATACCGAGACGGTCGTCAAGAAAATGGCATACCGGTCTCAGAAGCAATCGATAGAATCTTGACTTCAATCGCCAACAAGGAACAGGTTTAAGTTGGACTTTGAGGCAATTCCAGGATGGGAACAAGCGGGAGTTCCTGATGAATTCCAACGCCTCTGGACGCCTCACCGCATGATCTATCTTCAGACCGGACAACAACCACCAGAACACGCTTGCCCTTTCTGTCTTGCGCCAGAGATGAGCGATGCCGATTCACTCATCGTTTTTAGAGGTGAAACCTGTTTCGTGTTGCTGAACCTTTACCCATACAACTCGGGACACATGTTGGTTTGCCCGTACCGTCACATTGCAATGTACGACGAGATGACCCCTGAAGAAACCGCCGAGATGGCAAAGTTGACCCAGCAAGCTATGCAAGTTTTGAAACAGGTCTCTGGTTGCCACGGATTCAACATTGGTATGAATCAGGGCGAGGTTGCAGGCGCCGGAATCGCTGGGCACTTGCACCAGCACATTGTTCCCCGCTGGAAGAACGAAGCCAACTTTTTCCCCATTATTGCCAAGACCAAAGCTCTGCCGAGACTGCTCGGAGAAGTGCGCGACTCAATATCTGAAGCCTGGGCTAAGCTCTAGTCAATAATTCGTAATCGATTTTCTGCCGTTTACGCGCTCAGTTACACTTATTGCATGACTTCAAACAAACCAAACACCGGATCTTCTCTCGTTAAGCGCGGACTAGCTGAAATGCTCAAGGGCGGTGTCATCATGGATGTCGTCACTGTAGAGCAGGCCAAGATTGCTGAGGACGCTGGCGCGGTTGCAGTTATGGCTCTCGAGCGTGTTCCCGCCGACATTCGTGCTCAAGGTGGAGTTTCACGAATGAGCGATCCAGATATGATCAACGGCATCATCAACGCGGTTTCAATTCCAGTTATGGCTAAGGCCCGAATCGGCCACTTCGTAGAAGCGCAGATTTTGCAGGCTCTCAAGGTGGACTACATCGACGAGTCTGAAGTTCTAAGCCCTGCAGACTATGTCAACCACATTGATAAATGGAAGTTCGACGTACCGTTCGTATGTGGCGCTACCAACTTGGGAGAAGCTTTACGTCGCATAACCGAAGGCGCAGCCATGATCAGATCAAAGGGCGAAGCGGGAACCGGAGACGTCTCAGAAGCCATGAAGCACATCCGCACCATCAACGGTGAAATTCGTGCCTTGGCATCAAAGACCGAAGATGAACTATACGTAGCTGCCAAAGAACTTCAGGCACCTTACGAACTGGTTCGCGAAGTTGCTCAGAGTGGCAAGTTGCCAGTTGTGATGTTCGTAGCCGGTGGCGTTGCAACGCCTGCAGACGCTGCGATGATGATGCAGATGGGCGCTGACGGTGTGTTTGTCGGGTCAGGTATCTTCAAATCAGGTGACCCTGTAGCAAGAGCCAAGGCAATTGTGAAGGCAACCACTTTCTTCGATGACGCAGACGTTCTTGCGCAGGTTAGCCGTGGCTTGGGCGAGGCAATGGTTGGCATCAACGTATCTGACCTTGCTGCTCCGCACCGTCTAGCTGAACGTGGCTGGTAATTTTCCGATCGGCGTTCTCGCATTCCAGGGCGATGTTCGCGAGCACTTGAACGCTCTTGAGGCTATTGGTCACAAGGCTATTCCAGTAAAAACTCTCGCCGAGTTGAACTCTATTTCTGGATTGATCCTGCCTGGCGGGGAATCAACCACCATCCACAAACTGTCGGTCATTTTCGAACTCTTTAATCCGATAAGAGAAAAGATTCACGCCGGTTTTCCCGTATTCGGCACCTGTGCCGGTCTCATCCTGCTTAGTGATCGAATTCTCGGAGGCATTGAAGGTCAAGAAACCTTCGGCGGTCTAGATGTGACTGTCCGTCGAAATGCCTTCGGGCACCAGGTTGACTCATTCGAAGCAGTTCTCGATTTTGCTGGCATCGAAAGGCCGATTCACGCCGCATTTATCAGGGCACCGCTGATCGAAGAAGTTGGTTCGAAAGCAACCACAGTCTGCCAATTGGATGATGGGCGAATTGTCGGAGTACAGCAAGAGAACCTGCTCGGTATTTCATTCCACCCAGAAGTTACTGGCGAATATGCTGTGCACGAGTTGTTCGCTCAAGTCGTTGCTTCGGCTTAGTAAACTAAAGCGGTAAATCAAACCAACTTCTCTCGGGAGAATCATGTCTGGCCACAGTAAATGGGCTACTACCAAGCACAAGAAGGCAGCAATTGACGCAAAGCGCGCAAAGCTGTTCGCCAAGCTAATCAAAAACATCGAAGTCGCTGCACGTTTGGGTGGGCCAGACATCGACGGCAACCCAACTCTTTATGACGCTATTCAAAAAGGCCGCAAGAGTTCACTGCCAAGCGACAACATCGATCGTGCAGTCAAGCGCGGCGCAGGTGTAGGTGCTGATGCAGTCGAATACATGAACATCATGTACGAGTGCCGTGGCCCGGCAGGAACCGCGTTGCTAATTGAGTGTCTAACTGATAACAAGAACCGAGCAGCAGCTGAGGTTCGACTCGCCGTCACCAAGAATCATGGCACAATGGCAGACCCTGGTTCGGTGTCTTACCTTTTCAGTCGTAAAGGCGTGATTGAAGTTGCTAAAGCCGGCGATCTGACCGAAGACAAGATTCTTGAGCTTGTTTTAGAGCACGGCGCAGAGGACGTTCAAGATCGCGGAGAGAGCTTTGTGATCACTACTGACCCTTCATCAATGGTTGATGCCAGAGCAGCACTTCAATCGGCGGGCATCGACTACGAAAGCGCAGAAGCTGAGTTTGTGTCTTCGATGATGGTCGAGGTTGATCTTGAAAACGCACGTAAGGCATTGAAGCTCATCGACGCGCTCGAAGACTTGGATGACGTTCAAAACGTCTACACCAACCTCGACATGTCTGATGAGGTAGCCGAGGCACTTGACGCCGAATAACGGCGGCAAGGTTTAGGGTTTTGTTGTGACCCGAATCCTTGGCATTGACCCCGGTCTAACCCGCTGTGGAATCGGTGTAGTCGATTTGGCAACCTCGAGAAAAGTAACCCTAGTTGAGGTCGATGTATTTCGTTCAGACCCTGGTGTTGAATTGGTCGCGCGAGTTGGCTCTATCGGTGATCGCATTGAAGCGGCGATAGAACACTTCAAACCGGATGCCATTGCCATTGAAAGAGTTTTTGCACAATCAAATCTGCGTTCGGTTATGGGCGTTGCGCAGATAAGTGGGGTAGTGCTTCACCTAGCTCACCGCTACAAGATTCCCTTGGCTTTTCACACCCCGACTGAAGTGAAGGCAGCAGTGACAGGTTCTGGTCGAGCTGATAAGGCCCAAGTTGGTTACATGGTTGCCAAAATTCTCGGTCTTGATTCTGTGCCGAAACCAGCAGATGCAGCGGATGCACTTGCGATTGCAATCACACACGGTTGGCGTTCAGCAGGAGCAACGGGCATTGAAGCGAGTAATTTGACCAAGGCACAGCAGGCTTGGCACACCGCTGCACAGGCTGCGGCCAAGAAGCGCGAAGGCTAGGTAGATTTAGAGCGTGATTGCTTCTTTACGTGGTGACGTTCTACACAACAACGGCCAGTCGGTTGTGCTTGACGTAAACGGCGTTGGCTACCTCGTCTTCATAACCACTGCAACTGCACGTGAACTCAGCATTGGTGAGAATGCTTACCTTCACACCAGTTTCATAGTGCGCGAAGACAGCATGACACTGTATGGATTCGAGTCTCAGTTAGAACTCAACCTCTTTGATCTTTTACTATCTGTTTCTGGCGTCGGTCCGAAATCTGCACTGGGAATCCTCTCGGCACTCACGCCAGCGATGGTTGCTGAGGCTGTTGCAAAAGAACAAGATTCTGCGTTCAAGGCAGTCTCTGGCATTGGGCCAAAAACTGCCAAGCTCATCGTGGTAACCCTAGCCGGCAAGTTGAATCACCTGGCTGGAAGCACAAACATTGCCAAACAAGCAAGACACAATATCGACGAAGCCAGTGTTATTTCTGCTCTTCAAGGTTTGGGCTGGTCAGAACGTCAGGCAACCGAAGCGGTCAATTCGGTCTTCGACGAAATAGGGGATAGCGCGACTACAGATAGCGTGCTCAGATTTGCTCTTGCGAAACTCGGTGCAGGCAAGTCGGTTGCCAAATGAGTGAATACACCGAACCCTCAGGCAGTGAACCAGAGATTGCGTTTGAAGCCGCACTTCGTCCCAAGAGTCTCGACGAATTCGTCGGGCAACCCAAAATCCGTAAACAACTATCTCTGCTTTTGCAAGCTGCACAACTTGAGGAGCGAACCGCAGATCACATTTTGCTGGCTGGCCCGCCGGGGCTGGGCAAAACCACACTAGCGATGATTGTGGCCCATGAATCTGCAAGGCCACTCCGATTAACCAGCGGGCCAACCATTCAACATGCCGGCGATCTCGCAGCTATCCTTTCTTCTTTGCAACCCGGTGAAGTCTTGTTTATCGATGAAATTCACCGCATGGCTAAAGCTGCCGAAGAGATGCTCTACCTCGCGATGGAGGATTTCAGGGTTGACGTCATGGTTGGTAAGGGCCCCGGGGCAACCTCAATCCCTCTAGATTTAGCCCCATTCACTTTGGTAGGCGCAACAACCCGCTCTGGCTTGCTGCCAAGCCCGCTACGCGACCGTTTTGGTTTCACCGCACACCTGGAGTTCTACACCACCGAAGAGCTTGAACAAGTTATTCGCAGGGCAGCTAGCAAGCTAGGAATCAATGTGAAGCCGGCCGCGCTTGTTGAAATTGCAAGCCGTTCTCGTGGTACACCGAGAATCGCTAATCGTTTGCTGCGTCGAGTTCGCGATTTTGCCCTGGTAGAAAATCACTCGATTGTTACTGAAGCAGAAGCGAAAGCTGCTCTAACACTGTTCGAAGTTGATGAGCTAGGTCTCGACCGACTAGACCGCGAAATCTTATCGGTGCTGATACAACGCTTCTCTGGTAAACCTGTCGGGTTATCAACATTAGCTATTGCCGTCGGAGAAGAAGCAGACACCATTGAAGCTGTAGTCGAGCCTTATCTTGTTCGACAGGGACTTATTGCCCGCACCCCAAGGGGTAGGGTTGCGACACCGGCTGCCTACAAGCACCTTGGAATCGATAACGGACTGCTTGACTTATAATCGTTAGGGTGCGATTTATGCACCTTTTTATTTAGAAAATGATGGACTTTCACTAATGGACCCAATTTCAATTGCGCTCTTCGGCGTTGCCGCGCTGCTTATCTTTTTCCAGTTCAACCAGAGCAAGAAGCGTAAACGCGATCAAGAGGCGCTCAAGGCCAACATAGTTGTCGGTTCGAGAGTGATGACCTATGCAGGAATCATCGGAGAAATTCTTGCTATCGAAGACGACATCGTTTCACTCAAGAGTGGTTCAGCCGTGCTCGAAATTAAGATTGGTGCTATTCGTGAGGCTGCTCCTGCGGTTGAAAAGCCAGTCGCTAACAAGCCTGCCGCAGCTAAGGCCCCGGCCGCAAAGAAGCCAGCTGCAAAGAAGCCAGCTGCAAAGTAAATAAAGGAACTTATGGCTACCTCAGGTATTGTCAAAGCTGCTCGCAAAAAGCTGATCTGGCTAGGAGCCATTCTCGCCATTTTCTGTGGCCTGATTGGCCTGGGTATCGCATTCCCGTCGAATGACGGACGTGTGGCATCTTTCGTACCACAACTTGCTCTAGATCTTCAGGGCGGAACTCAGATCATTTTGACCCCGCAGTTAGATTCTGGGGCTGATGTTTCGGCCGAACAGCTACAGCAAGCGGTAGCCATCATTCGCCAGCGTGTTGACAGCACAGGTGTGAGCGAAGCACAGATTAACACCTCTGGTAATAACATCGTGGTCTCAATCCCAGGTAAGCCAGATGACAACACCCTCAAGCTGATTCAGAGCAGCGCTAAATTGCAGTTCAGACCAGTGCTGTTCACAAGCCAGTCGACCACTTCAACGATTTCTGATGGTTCGGCTACAGCCTCGCCAACACCTACGGTTCCGGCAACCCCGACTAGCGCCCCACTAGCTACTGGTTCGGCATCACCGACTGATCCGAGTGACTTGAACTGGGTATCACCAGCACTGCAGGCACAGTTCGAAAATCTAGACTGCAGCAAGCAGTTTCGTGAACCAGGTCAGGTTGATGACCCTGCGCTACCTTTGGTCACCTGTGACAACTCACTGAGTTACAAGTACATTCTTGGACCAGTTGAGGTCGAAGGTGCTGACATCAGCAACGCGAGTGCAGGAACCGGCACTACCTCAACAGGTGCAAGCACCGGGCAATGGTTGGTTGACCTAACTTTCAACGACCAGGGAACTAAGCAGTTCTCGGCTTCGACCCAGCGCCTATTCACTCTGACTGCTCCGCGCAATCAGTTCGCGGTAACCCTAGATGGCTACGCGATCACCGCACCAGCGGTTCAGGCTGTTATCACTAACGGTCGCGCGCAGATTTCTGGAAGCTTCGACGCGGCAAGTGCAAAGTCTCTTGCAGACCAGCTCAAGTACGGTTCGCTACCAATTGGCTTCAATGTTCAGAGCCAAGAGAACATCTCGGCAACCCTCGGTAGCTCACAGCTAACCGGTGGTTTGCTTGCCGGCCTCATTGGCTTGGCACTTGTAGTGCTGTATTCGATCTTCCAATACCGTGGATTGGCAGTTGTGACTCTAGGTTCGCTAGTTATTGCGGGTATTGCTACCTACTTGCTGGTCTCGATTCTGTCTTGGCGCCAGGGCTACCGACTTTCGCTTTCAGGTATCGCGGGTCTGATTGTTTCGATCGGTATTACAGCCGACTCATTCATTGTCTACTTTGAGCGCGTGCGTGATGAGCTACGTGACGGCAGACAACTATCTGCAGCTGTTGACGCCGGTTGGTCTCGAGCCATTCGTACGATTTTGGTATCAGACGGAATCAACATTCTGGCTGCTGGCACACTGTTCGTTTTGACAGTGGGTAACGTTAAGGGCTTTGCATACACTCTCGGTCTCACGACCCTAATCGACGTTGCTGTGGTTATGCTCTTCACGCACCCGATGTTGCAGTTGCTTGCCCAGACCAGATTCTTCGCAAGCGGTCACAAGTTCTCTGGCTTCGACGTCAAGAATCAGAATGCTTCGTCTTACCTCGGCAGAGGGCAATTCAGGGTGAGTAGTTCAGTTGCAGTAACAAAGGTTGCTAAAGCATCTGGTGAAGCTGCTAGACGTCAAACCATAGCGGAGCGCAAGGCTGCCGAGAAGGGTGACAACTAATGAGTAAGTTCAACGACTTCGGAAACGCGCTTTACTCAGGCGAGCGCTCAATTAACTTCATCGGTCGACGCAAACTCTGGTACACCATTGCTTCTGCGTTGATTTTGATTTCGGTCTCAGTAACAGCTCTTCGAGGCGGTTTCAACTTTGGAATCGAATTCCGCGGAGGATCTGAGTTCAAGGTGACTGGAACAACTTCGCAACAAGAGGCACTAGCAGCACCAGCGGTTCAAAAGGTCATTGGGGCCAACACGCAGGTCAACGTGACTTCAATCGGCACCGACTCAATTCGCATCCAGACTGAAAAGTTAGATGCCAATGAGTCAGAGGCAGTTCGTAAAGAGTTGGCAGTTGCGTACGGAGTTGAATCTGCTGCGGTATCAAGCTCATTTATTGGCGCAAACTGGGGTTCAGATGTCACTGCTAAAGCCGTGAACGGTCTGGTTGTCTTCATCATCCTCGCGGCAATCACTATGGCGCTCTACTTCAGAACGATGAAAATGTCTGTTGCCGCTTTGGTTTCACTGTTGCACGACTTGATTCTGACTTCGGCCGTTTATGGTGCTCTCGGATTCGAAGTTACTCCGGCAGCTGTGATCGGCTTTTTGACTATTCTCGGTTACTCGCTATATGACACCGTGGTTGTTTTCGACAAGATTCGAGAAAACACTAAGGACGTTGAGCACAGCGATACTGTTACTTTCGCTGAGCAGGTCAACCTGGCTGTCAACCAAACTTTGGTGCGTTCGATCAACACGTCAATCGTTGCAGTGTTGCCAGTTGGTGCCATCTTGTTTATCGGTTCTTACCTGTTCGGTGCGGGAACCCTGCGCGATATTTCGCTGGCACTATTTGCCGGAATCATCGTGGGAACCTTCTCGACAATCTTTATTGCTGCCCCGCTGTATTCGCAGCTGCGTGAGCGTGAAATGAAGTTTGCAAAGGCTGCTGACAAGGTTCTCGCTTCACGCTAGGTAGTCTTGCTTTATGAGCGACATCACACCAACTGGCAGTATCAGCCTGTTGAGGTCGCGCCTTCAGGGACTCTTCGGTAAGCAGGGGCCTTATAACGACGAAGTCACCGAGTTGCTTCGAATCGTGAAGACCAATCACCCTCGCGCTGATGTTGCAGTTATCGAGAAGGCCTTTGAGACTGCCGAACTAGCGCATCGAGGTCAACTTCGAAAAAGCGGTGAGGAGTACATCACTCACCCCCTTGCGGTTGCAAGGATTCTGGCAGATCTTGGCATTGGCGAAGCATCGCTGGCGGCAGCCTTGTTGCATGACACCGTCGAAGATACCGATTACACACTCGAGCAGTTGCGCAAAGACTTCGGTGAAGAGATTGCCAATCTTGTCGATGGAGTAACCAAGTTAGACAAAGTCAAATTTGGCGAAAACGCACAGGCTGAAACCGTTCGCAAAATGGTGGTCTCAATGTCTAAGGACATCCGAGTTCTAGTCATCAAACTCGCTGATAGATTGCACAACGCGCGGACTTGGGATTTTGTAGAGCCTGAAAAGGCAAAAAAGAAGGCTCAGGAAACCCTTGAAATTTACGCGCCTCTAGCGCATCGCCTGGGAATCTCAGCCATCAAAACCGAGCTTGAGGATATTTCCTTCTCGGTTTTGTACCCGAAGGTTTACGAAGAAATCGTCAATCTGGTTCGTCAGCGTTCTCCAAAACGCGAAGAGTTCATCGAGGGTGTCATTCACACGATTGAAGATGACCTGCGAGAGAACCGAATCAAGGGTAGAGTCGCGGGCCGACCCAAGCAGTACTACAGCATCTACCAAAAGATGGTGGTTCGCGGTCGTGAATTCGATGATATCTATGACCTCGTCGGTATTCGGGTGCTGGTTCAGGATGTAAAGGACTGCTATGCCATCCTGGGAGCCATCCACTCGCACTGGTCGCCGGTGCCTGGCCGATTCAAAGATTACATCGCGATGCCAAAATTCAATCTCTATCAGTCGCTACACACCACTGTGATTGGCCCGAATGGTAGACCAATTGAAATCCAGATTCGCACTCAGGAAATGCACCAGCGCGCCGAGTATGGTGTTGCTGCGCACTGGAAATACAAGCAGCAGATTGGCACCGAAACTTCGAGCGCTGAAGAAGATCTCGCTTGGCTTAAACACCTGACAGACTGGCAGGCAGAAACCCAAGACCCAACCGAATTCTTGGATTCGCTGCGTTTTGAAATTGGCGCAAAAGAGGTTTACGTATTCACGCCAAAAGGTAGGGTCATCGGGCTTCCGGCGGGTGCAACGCCAGTTGACTTCGCATATGCCGTTCACACCGAGGTTGGTCACAGAACCATGGGCGCGAAAGTCAATGGTCGTTTGGTTCCGCTAGAAAGTGTTCTTACCTCTGGCGATGTAGTCGAGATATTCACCAGTAAGTCAACTGAAGCTGCACCAAGCCAGGACTGGCTCAACTTCGTAAAGTCACCTCGAGCCAAAGCAAAAATCAAGCAGTGGATCTCGAATGAGCGACGCGAAGACGCAATCGAGCAGGGTAAAGATTTGCTCGCCAAGGCCATTCGTAAGCAAAATCTTCCGATCAAAGACCTCATGCAGGGTGAAGCTATGAACACTCTAATTGCTGAACTTAGATATGCCGATGTCGCAGCGCTGTTTGCAGCAGTGGGCGAGGGGCACGTCTCAGCTCAGTCGATGGTTGAGAAGCTGCAGGCAATTCTTCACTCAGATGCTCAGTCTGACGATATTGAACTTGATTTGCCTCAGGTGGCTAAACCTGCAAGCCGAAGAACCGGTAACTCCGGTGTGCTCGTGCGCGGTAGCGACGATGTGATGGTCAAACTTGCACGCTGTTGCACGCCGGTACCAGGCGATGACATTGTAGGTTGGGTTACTCGAGGTGCTGGTGTGTCAGTGCACCGTTCTGACTGCACCAACGTTGATAACCTCAAAGAGCAACCAGAACGTCTGATCGAAGTTGCTTGGGCTAGCGCATCAAAGAGTTTGTTCCTGGTGCAGATTCAGATTGAAGCACTAGATAGAAGCGGTCTGCTCTCGGATGTAACCAGAGTGCTGGCTGAGCATCACGTAAACATTCTCTCTGCCTCAGTCTCAACCAGGGCAGACAGAGTTGCCCTCAGCAGATTTGTTTTCGAAATAAGCGACCCTTCGCAACTCGAGCATCTTTTGAATGCGGTTCGAAGGATCGAAGCTGTTTACGACGTTTATCGCGTAAAACAGTAAAGGCTACTTACCCTGAACTACCTTCAACCAGGCTTTTCTGGCTTCTAGCGCCTCGGTTGCAGCAGCTACTGCCTTAGCATCTTTCTTAGCCTTAGCGGATGATAGGTCGGCTTCGAGTTTGGCAATTGCATCTTCAAGCTGTGACAAAACGCTGTTCGTGCGCTCCTGGGTAGCAGGGTCGGTGCTTCGCCAGTGCTCTTCATCAGCCTTGCGAACCTTTGCCTCAATGGCACGCAGTTTGTCCTCGGTTTCGCGAACCTTATCTTTCGGAACCTTACCGATCTTCTCCCAGCGGCTCTGAATCTCCTGCAGGGTTTTCTTGGCAACAGCGAGGTCTTTTTCAGGGGTAACTGACTTTTGCGCTTCAGCGATAAGAGCGAGTTTGGCTTCTAGATTCGCGGTAAATTCAGTGTTCTGCGCTGCAACGACCTCGGCCTTTGCCGAATAGATTGCGTCACCGGCAGCTTTAAATCTGAGCCATAGGTCTTCTTCGCCCTTTGACTTTGCGCGACCCATGGTCTTCCACTGGTCAAAGAGCTTGCGGTATTCAGCAACGATGTCTGAGTCTTTTCCGACTAATGCTTCAGCGGCCTCGACAAGTTTAAGTTTTCCAGCCTTGGCAGCTTTTGAAACGGCATCTTGGGCAGCAAAGTGGTGACGTTTTGCTTGCTCGAATTTGGTACGCGCGTTGCTGAACTTCTTCCAGATTGGGTCTGCTTCTGCCTTCGGAACTTTGACGCTGTCTTTCTGCAACTGCTGCCACTGTTCAAACAGGGCAACAAACTCGGCAGAGGTTGTCTTCCATTGAATCTTTGCGACATCCTGACCAGCAAGTTCAAAAGCCTTGTCGGCAATTGCATTTCGCTTTGCAATAGCTTCAGCAACCTGCTCTTTAGTCTGCTCGTGTTTTGCCTCGTTAAGTTCAGCAACGCGTGCATCTAGAGCAGTGGCTCTTGTTCGCAAATCTGCGAGGTCACCAACTGCGGCAGGTTCTTTCAAATCAGCGTGCAACTGCAACAAGCTTTTCTTCAAGTTTTGTGCGTCAACACCAGCTTTTACGCGCTGCTCAAGCAGGCGAACATGTGATTCAAGATCAGAAAACTTGCGCTCAAAGTAAGCCAGCGCATCTTCGCTGCTCACATTTGGGTACTGCCCAACACGGCGCTCACCAGCATCCTCGATTACAAAGACATTGTTTTCTGCGTCTACGCGACCGAATTTGCTGGCCATTTCTACTCCCGTGTTTGTTGGCTGCTAGCAGCCCTTGTTAGAACGAATATCTAAGTGGTTATTGTACTTGGATGCTATTGATTGTGGTTGCCACGTTTGGCTTACCATCGGTGCCGTTGTCGACTACGCCACCCTGAATGATTGGGTTGAGTGATTCGCCACCCTTGGTAATTTGACCAAACACGGTGTAGCCACCAGCATTGTCAGCCGGGATCATTGAGGTCGCGTAAACGATGAAGAACTGGCTGCCCATGCTGTCACCGTTACCTCCCTGTCTAGCCATCGCTAGCGTTCCGAACTTATAGGTGTTTCCCGGAGGAGCATTTTCAATTGGACCCCAAGCGTAACCTGGGCCACCGGTGCCGTCTCCCTTAGGGTCGCCACACTGCAAAACATAGATGCCTGCAGTGGTTAGGCGGTGACAAGTCACACCGTTGTAGAAACCTTTTTTGGCTAGTGTGATGAAGTTTGCCACTGCCTGTGGAGCCTTTTCACCGTCCAGTGAAATTTCAATAGGGCTTCCGTTGATAGAGATTGTTCCGGTCCACTGGCGATTTTCTGCAAGTGACTTGTCTGGAACTTCAGCCGTTGCGGTTGTGGTTGGAGATGGAGATGCCGTAGGCGCAAAGGCACCAAGTACGGTGATCGAGCCGATCGCAAAAACTACCGCAATCGAACCAGCAATGATGGCAATGATGTTGTCGCGGCGACGACGAACAGCCCTAGCACTCTGCAAACTTTGTTTTGCCGTGTAGTTCTTGATTCGATTCTGTGCAGCCTGTGAATAGCCGCTCTTTTTTTGCGCCAACGTTTCGCCTTTCAAGTGTTCTCGAACGATTTTATCGTTTGCCTGGCATAGCCTTGAACCATGACGAGTAGTTCACTGGATTTCGCTGTGCCACTGGCTACTCGTATGCGGCCCATCTCTCTAGCTGAATTAGTCGGCCAGACTCATTTGCTTCAGGCTGGCTCGCCACTCAGATCACTCTGTGCACCAAGCAATTCCGATTCGAAGCTTGCGACACCTTCAGTGATTCTTTGGGGGCCACCTGGCACTGGCAAGACAACTCTGGCGCAGGTCATCGCGAGAAGTTCTGCGAGGCGCTTCGTTGAATTGAGTGCCATTAGCGCTGGCGTGAAAGAAGTTCGCGAGATCATGCTCGACGCCAAGTTGCGTCTTGAAAATGGTCAGGGGAATACGCTGCTATTTCTAGATGAGATTCACCGTTTTTCAAAGGCACAGCAAGATTCATTATTGCCTGGTGTTGAAGCAGGTTGGGTCACCCTGGTAGCAGCCACAACCGAAAACCCTTCATTCAGTGTGATTGCGCCTTTGTTGAGTCGCTCGCTCTTACTCACTCTTGAGGCAATTTCTAACGAAGATATAGAGACTCTTGTGCTGCGTGCTCTTAAAGACCGCAGAGGTTTGCAGGGGGAGTTCAAGCTCGAACCAAAAGCGCTCGATCAGCTCGTTCTTTTGGCGCAGGGCGATGCACGTCGAGCTTTAACAGTTCTCGAGGCTGCTGCGAGCGTTGCTCGGGAAAACTCCGCGAACACGATTTCAACCGAATTCGTCGCAACGGCTATGGATCACGCCATAGCGAGATACGACCGGGCAGGAGATCAGCACTACGACATCATCAGCGCGTTCATCAAATCAGTGCGTGGCAGCGACGCCGACGCCGCGATTCACTGGTTAGCACGAATGATTGACGCAGGGGAGGACCCTCGTTTCATCGCCCGCCGCTTGGTTATTTTGGCGAGCGAAGACATTGGTTTGGCTGATCCGCAGGCGATAGTTATCGCCACCAGCGTGTTCGACGCCGTAGCTCAAATCGGAATGCCAGAAGGCAGGATTCCACTGGCTGAAGCTACCATCTATTTGGCTCTGGCACCGAAATCAAACTCGGCATACAACGCGATAAACCTTGCCCTCGAAGATGTTCGTGCCGGGCAGAATCCAGCCGTTCCCAAGCCGCTTCGAAGCAGCAACTACAGCGGAGCAAAAGCCCAAGGTAACGGTGTTGGTTATCAGTACCCGCACGATAACCCGCTGGCCGTAGTGCCACAAGAATATCTGCCTGCCAAGCTAAAAGGTCGGCGCTATTTCGTAGCAAAAGAGATTGGCTTCGAGCGAGATTTGAAAGCCCGTTGGGAAAAGCTTCGCGCCATCATTCGTGGCGAAAAATAGCAATCCATTGCTAAGATTGACAGGTTGCCGACTTAAGTTTTTGCATGGCTGCTTGAAAACTACGGTGCGACGGTTCTTATAGCCAGACCGTCCGTGGCGATAAAGAAAACAACAACAACTGTTGCGTTCTCTATTTGTGAACAAACGCTATAGATCCATTGAAAGGAAAACGTGTCAAAAACTACACGTACCCGTAGCAAGACTCGCCAGTCACGTGCACTGGGACTTGCTCTAACTCCAAAGGCCGCTAAGTACCTAGAAAAGCGTCCATACGCTCCTGGTCAGCACGGCCGCACCAAGCGCAAGGCAGACAGCGACTTCGCAGTTCGTCTACGCGAAAAGCAGCGTCTTCGCGCTCAGTATGGTATTCGTGAGGCTCAGCTTCGCAAGACTTTCGCTGAAGCCAAGCGCTCAGAAGGTCTAACCGGTGAAAACCTTGTAGAACTGCTAGAGATGCGTCTTGACGCTCTTGTTTTGCGTTCAGGTTTCGCACGCACCATCGCTCAGGCTCGTCAGATGGTAGTTCACCGCCACATTCTGGTAAACGGTGAGCGCGTTGACCGCCCTTCATTCCGCGTTAAGCCTGGATCACTGATTCACGTTCACGAGAAGAGCGAAGGCACTGAGCCATTCCAGGTTGCTGCCGCTGGAGGACACGTTGATGTCTTGCCACCAGTTCCTGGCTACCTTGACGTTGACCTAAGCAAGCTGCACGCTACTTTGGTCCGTCGCCCAAAGCGCGTTGAAGTTCCAGTTACCTGTGAAGTTCAGCTCGTGGTTGAGTACTACGCAGCTCGCTAGTAGTTTCGTAAGTATCTAAATAGTTAGAGGTTCAGATGAGTGGCGGAGACATCGCGGCGATTATTGCTGCATCAGGCTTTGTATTGTTCGTGCTTTTCCTAGCGATTCCGCTAGTGAAACTTGGCGCAGTTCTTGATGAAACCAAGGATGTCGTGCGCACCATGAACGAGGAGGCTGCTCCGCTACTATCTGAACTCACTAAGACCGTGCAAGCAACCAATGTGCAGCTTGCAAAGGTTGATAGCATCACCGAGAACATTTCGTCGGTGACTACAAACATCAGCTCTCTAGTAGCCGTATTCTCTGCTGCTATCGGTTCGCCACTCGCAAAGATCGCTGGAATCACCTCTGGCTTGCGCTCGGTTTTGAAGGGTAAAAAGTAATGAAGAGAATCATTTGGTTCGCAGTAGGAATCTCGCTTGGCTACGTAGTTGCTAAGCAACTCGAGGAAAACCCACAGGCACAAGCTATTCGTGACGACGTTCAGCGTCGCGCAAAAGATTTCGGTGCAGCCGTTAGCGAGGGTTTCCGTGAGCGCGAGGCAGAACTTGCTGGCGCGAGCGCAAAACCAGTGGCAGCTAAAAAGCCTGCTGCACGCAAGCCAGCAGCCAAGAAACCTGCTGCCAAGAAGCCAGCCGCAAAGTAATCGGGCCTGCCTCAATGCAGACCGCTGAAATTGCAAAACGCTGGCTCGACTATTTCGCTGGCAAAGATCACACCGTAGTTCCTTCGGCTTCGCTCATCAGCGAAGACCCGAGTTTGCTTTTCACCGTTGCCGGAATGGTGCCTTTCATTCCTTACATGAGTGGTTTAGTACCAGCTCCGTTCCCACGTGCAACCAGCGTGCAAAAGTGCGTTCGCACCCTAGACATTGAAGAAGTTGGCAAGACTACCAGACACGGTACGTTCTTCCAGATGAACGGAAACTTCTCGTTCGGTGACTACTTCAAGCGTGAAGCTATTTCTTACGCTTGGGAGCTACTGACTAGCCCAACTTCAGCGGGTGGGCTCGGCATCGATGAACAGTTGCTCTGGGTTACGGTCTTTCAAGATGACGACGAAACCATTGGTCTGTGGCGTGAAATTGCCGGCATTCCAATGGAACGCATCCAGCGTCGTGGCATGAAAGACAACTACTGGTCGACCGGCCAGCCGGGACCAGCTGGACCATGTACCGAGATTTACTATGACCGAGGGCCAGCCTACGGGCGCGAGGGCGGTCCAGAGGCAGACGAAGACCGTTACATCGAGATTTGGAACCTTGTTTTCATGCAGTTCGAGCGTGGCCAGGGAACCGGTAAAGACAACTTCGAAATCCTAGGCGAACTGCCGAAAAAGAACATCGACACTGGTATGGGTCTCGAACGAGTTGCCTTCTTGCTTCAGGGCGTAGACAACCTTTACGAAATCGATCAGGTGCGACCTGTTCTTGATTTGGCCGCAGAACTCAGTGGCCGAACTTACGGCAGGCAGGTTGCAGACGACGTAAGGATGCGCGTAGTCGCCGACCACGTTCGCTCGGCGCTGATGCTGATTGGCGATGGCGTTACGCCTTCAAACGACGGTCGCGGATACGTGCTTCGCCGATTGCTTCGCAGAACTGTACGCGCAATGCGCCTACTGGGCGTCGATGCACCAGTATTTGCAGAACTTTTCACCACCAGCAAAGAAGCGATGAAGAGCGCTTACCCAGAGCTTGAAGCCGAGTTCGCTCGCATCACAAACATCGCTACTGCAGAAGAAGAAACCTTCTTGCGCACCCTCGCCAGCGGAACCACGGTTCTTGATCTAGCTCTCTCAGAAGTCAAGACTGCCGGCAAGCAACAGCTCTCTGGTGAAAGTGCATTCTTACTGCACGACACCTATGGTTTCCCTATCGATCTAACCCTTGAAATTGCCGAAGAGAACGGGCTTTCGGTCGACCGCGATGGCTTCAAGTCACTCATGGCAGAGCAGCGTGATCGCGCCAAAGCAGATGCCCGCGAAAAGAAGTTGGGTGGCACTGACCTTTCGGTTTACTCAGACTTCCGCGCTAAAGGTGTTACCAAATTCACCGGCTACGAAGAGCTTTCTTCTACCGCCAAAGTTCTCGGGCTCATCCAGGATGGGGCAGTAGCGACCAAGGTTGCCAGCGGTTCAGTAGTAGAGGTCATCCTTGATGAAACCTCTTTCTATGCTGAGTCTGGTGGCCAAGACAGCGATGCTGGACTAATCATCGGCGACGGTTTCGAACTCGAAGTGCTAGATGTTCAAAAGCCGGTCAAGGGCCTAATCAGCCACAAGGTTCTAGTGCGTAAAGGTGAAGTTGCAACCGGTGCAAAGGTTGAAACTCAGGTTGACGCGCAATGGCGACTCGGCGCCTGTCAGGCTCACTCCGGTACCCACGTGGTGCACGCAGCCTTGCGCGAAGTGCTCGGGCCAACGGCATTGCAAAGTGGTTCATACAATAAGCCGGGCTATCTTCGCCTCGACTTCGCTTGGAATCAAGGGTTATCTGCAGAAACTCGCAGTGAAATCGAAGAAGTTACCAATCTCGCTATTCGTCGCGACCTAGCAGTTTCTGCCCAGTACATGTCACTTCCTGAAGCTAAACAGTGGGGAGCCGTAGCACTGTTCGGCGAAACCTACGATGAAAGCGTTCGTGTCATCGAAGTTGGTGGCCCTTGGTCTCGCGAACTTTGCGGTGGAACTCACGTTTCAAGATCTAGCCAAATCGGTCTAGTCTCGCTTATCAACGAATCTTCGGTCGGAAGCGGAAGTCGTCGTCTAGAGGCCCTAGTAGGCGTCGAGGCTTTCCGTTCGCTCACTGCAGAGCGCGCACTTGTTTCGCGACTGAGTGAAGCTCTGAAGGCTCCCAAAGAGCAACTAGAGGAACGTTTGACCCAAACTATTGACGAACTGAAGCAAGCTCAGCGAAAACTAGCTCAGCTTCAGGCAGCTGAGTTGGCAACCAAGGTTCCGCAGCTTGCCGCAAACGCTATAGAACTCAAGGGCAACAAGGTTGTAGCTACCGATTTCGGCGCGGTGGGTTCTGCAGATGATTTGAGAACCCTGGCAACCCAGGTGCGAGACGCTCTTGGAGAACGTGGTGTAGCTGCGTTATTCGGCCTGGTAGCCGAAAAGCCGATGGTTGTTGTCGCTGTTGCTAAAGGCTCGCAGGCAGAGGGAGTCAAGGCAGGGGCACTCGTGCGCGTTGCATCACAGATTCTCGGCGGTGGCGGTGGTGGCAAGGATGATATTGCCCAGGGCGGTGGCCAGGACGTCAAACAGATTCCTGCAGCCATTGATGCAATCAAAGGCGCCATTTAGTGCGACTAGGGCGTCGTCTCGGCGTTGATGTTGGCAAAGTTCGCATCGGGCTAGCCGTTTCAGACCTGCACGGTATCTTGGCCAGCCCGCTCGCCACAGTGGTTCGTGCTGAATCGCTAAGTGAAACTGCTGAGCGCATCCTGAAAGAAACTGCAGACTTTGAACTGCTTGAAATTTATGCTGGCTTACCGATTGGAATGCAGGGTCAGCACACGGCCTCAACCCAAGATGCCATCGATGTCATGGCCGAGTTAGCGCGCGTTTGCAATTGCGAAATTAGATTCATCGACGAAAGGCTCACCACAGTTAGCGCTTCAGCAAATCTGCGACAGCATGGAATTTCCTCAAAAAACCAGCGCCAGATTATCGATCAGGAAGCAGCCGTATTAATCTTGGAGAATGCGCTTAACCAAGAACGAGTCTCAGGGACGACGCCGGGCCGGACGTTCAGTGAACTCTGAAGACTTTCCGAAGCGCGCTAGACACCGCAGAAGATCGACTGCAAAACTTTGGTTTGCTTCGCTTGCTATCATCACCGTGGTTGCCGCCGGTGTTGGTTTCGCCGAGCGCAGTGCGGTTTCAAATTTGCTAGACAGCTTGTTCGCTAACGATTACCACGGCCAGGGAACTGGTTCAGTAAACATCGTTGTTCAAGATGGTGACACCGGCGAAGACGTTGCTAATACTCTCGCACAGGCCGGGGTAGTAAAAGACTTCAAGACGGTCTATAAGACCATCCTGAAACTGAATCCGACTTTTTATCCGGGAACATTCGCAATGCACTTGCAAATGAATTCAGTTGAAGCCGTTAACCTACTCGCCAGTGGCGAAAATCGAGTGATCCAAAAAGTCACCGTCAAAGAAGGTTTGAGAATTTCAAATGTTCTCAAGGTGCTGAGCGAAGCCACCGGCATTAGTCGCGACGAGTTCACTGCGGCGGCCAAGGATCTCGAGGGCATCGGAGTTCCAACTGGTGAGGTTTCAGCTGAGGGTTGGCTTTTCCCTGCAACCTACGAGTTTGACGGTGCAACCACAGCGAAGTCGATGCTGGCAACCATGGTTTCTCGCATGAAGCAAGAGCTAAACGACCAGGGCGTTGCAGAAGCGAAATGGCATGAGACTCTAACCCTGGCATCAATCGTTCAAAAAGAAGCCCGCATCGAAACTGACTTCTACAAGGTTTCGCGAGTCTTTTTGAATCGCATTAAGTCAGGTATGCCACTGCAGAGCGATGCCACAGTCAGCTATGGCTCAGGCGGAACCACGGTAACCACGACGGATGCCGAGCGTGCGGACCAAAACGGCTACAACACCTATGTTCACCTTGGTCTCCCGGTTGGGCCCATCAGTGCTCCGGGTGCGGTTGCAATCAAGGCTGCTCTTAACCCTGCCAAGGGGGATTGGCTGTTCTTCTGCGCTATCAACCTCAAGACCGGGGAAACCGTCTTCAGCAAAACCCTTGCCGAACATGAGAAAGCTGTAGCGCAGTTCCAGAGGTGGATTCAAGCAAACCCGGGTTGGAATGGATAGACAGTTAGCAGTACTCGGTTCGCCAATCGAGCATTCCAAATCACCTGCGATTCACTCGGCTGCCTATCGCGTTCTAGGGCTTGATTGGCAATACTCAAAATTCGAAGTGCGCGAAGGTGGGCTTAGCAATTTTGTTGATTCCCTTGATCCTTCCTGGCTAGGACTTAGCCTGACTATGCCGCTCAAAGAAGAGGCGGCGCGTTTGGCTGTCAGTCTCGACGATTTTGCTGCGCAAACTCAAACTGTAAACACCTTTGTTCGTCGCGAGCAGGGTTGGGCAGGATTCAACACCGACGTTTTCGGAATCATCCAGGCCATTCGGCAAGCAAACATCACTGGGATTAAAACAGTTCTGGTTATAGGCTCTGGCGCCACCGCAACTTCAACGATGGTCGCGATTTCGAAGTTGGCACCATCAGCCTTGGTATTAGTGCATGCGCGCAATGAAACCACGCGCGACAAACTTGTTAGTTTTGCCGCTGCACTCGGTCTCGAGGCTAAGGCCACCAAGAACTTGAAGAGGGCTTCCTCTAAGGTCGACCTGACGATATCAACATTGCCAGCCGGTTCACTAGACGATCTTGCTGCCAAGCTTTCAGCCTCGAGATTCTTTAAGCCTCGAGGTGCAGTCTTCGACGTTGCCTACAAGCCATGGCCATCCCCTTTCGCTGCGGTTTGGATAAAGAACGGCAAACCAGCAGTCAGCGGTCTCGAAATGCTGATTTGGCAGGCCGTTGCTCAAATCCGAATCTTCACTTCAGGTTCTGCTGAACAACCTCTTATGAACGAGGTGGCAGTCGTCGAAGCGATGCGCCACGCTGTCAGTTAGTTGCTGAACATGTGGCAATATTGAACCCATGTTACGTTGGATCACCGCAGGGGAATCTCACGGCCCTGAGTTAGTGGCCGTGGTCGAAGGCATGCCAGCCGGAGTTCCCATCACCACTCGAGAAGTTCAAGACGCTTTAGCACGTCGTCGCTTGGGTTATGGGCGCGGTGCTCGCATGAAATTTGAAAAAGACGAAGTGTCACTTTCAGGTGGCGTAAGACACGGATTCACCCAGGGTGGACCAATTGCAATCACGGTCGGAAACACCGAGTGGCCAAAGTGGCAAGAAGTAATGGCTGCCGACCCGGTAGACGAAGACGCACTCAAAGGTGCTCGTGCTGAATTGCTCACCAGACCTCGCCCAGGCCACGCAGACTTCACCGGTATGCAAAAGTACGGATTCAATGAGAGTCGCCCTGTTCTCGAGCGCGCGAGCGCTAGAGAAACCGCAGCCCGCGTTGCACTCGGTGCTGTTGCGGCAAAATTCCTCAACTACCTCGGCGTAACTTTGGTTACCCACACTGTTGCTATCGGCCCGGTCGAAGCACCACGCAACGGCAAAATACCGACAGCAAAAGACGTTGATTACCTAGATGCCGACCCACTTCGCTGCTTTGACCCTGAAGTCAGCATGTTGATGGTCGAAGAAGTCGAGCAGTGTCATAAGGATGGCGATACCCTCGGTGGCGTTGTCGAAACTTTGGTTTACGGAATGCCTCCAGGCTGTGGCACCTATGTGCACTGGGATCGTCGCCTGGATTCTCAGTTAGCGGCTGCCATCATGGGCATCCAAGCAATTAAAGGTGTTGAAATCGGTGACGGATTCGAAACTGCTCGCCGCCGCGGCTCAGTCGCGCATGACGAAATTGAGCGTGACGACAACGGAATCGTTCGTCGCCTTGCAAATCGCGCCGGCGGTATCGAAGGCGGTATGTCGAACGGCGAAGTTATTCGCGTTCGCGCAGCCATGAAGCCAATCAGCACAGTGCCTAAAGCACTTAGAACCATCGACATTGCAACCGGTGAGGCTGCTAAAGCGCATCACCAGCGCTCAGACGTTTGTGCGGTGCCAGCTGCCGGTGTAGTGGCTGAGGCGATGGTTGCTCTCGTGCTGGCCAATTCGATTCTCGAAAAGTTCGGTGGCGACAATGTAGCCGAGACTAAACGCAACATCGAGACCTACCTTGCAAATATTCCTGAAGTACTAACTTCTTTCGACGCCTAACTCATGGATCAAGTTGTGGTTCTGATTGGCCCAATGGGAGTCGGTAAGACCACCGTCGGCAAGAAACTCGCGCATGCGTTGAATCTGCCGTTCATCGACACAGACGCGAGCATTGTTAGTCAACACGGGGACATCTCCAACATTTTTGAGACCCAGGGTGAACAGGCTTTCAGACAGATTGAAGAGCAAGCAGTATTAACTGCGATTTCTAAACCTGCAGTAGTTGCCACCGGGGGCGGTGCGGTGCTTAGCGAACTTACTCGTGAACGTCTCAAGGCCTGCAAAATTATTTACCTATCGACTGATGGCAAGCACATGAAGTCAAGACTTCGAAATGGTAAACGACCGCTTTTGAAAAACGGATTCGAAGACTGGCAGAAAATTTATGAGGCACGCAAACCCATTTACGAGAGCCTCGCTGATATCCAAATCGATGCCTCGGGTCGAAGCCTGAGCGTCACACTTACCGAAATCAAAGAGAAACTTGGTGTAGCTTGACGACCAGAATTACTGTTTCAGGAGATTCACCATACGAGGTGCTGGTTGGTCGCGCGCTGCTAGACGAGGTTGCACCGGTTCTCGGCAGCAAGGTTGCCAAGGTTTTGATCGTGCATCCGGTTGCCCTCGCAACTAGTGCCGAAGCCCTCAAAGAAAAACTAGACGCCAGCGGTTACGAAACTTTACTTGCCGGAGTCCCTGACAGCGAAGATGCAAAGCGTGTCGAAGTCGCCGCATTCTGCTGGCAGGTTATGGGCCAAGCTGACTTCACTCGAACCGATGCTGTTATCGGTTTCGGTGGCGGTTCAACCACCGACCTCGCTGGTTTCGTCGCTGGCACGTGGCTCAGGGGAGTAAAGTTCATTCAGATTCCAACCACGCTGCTTGGCATGGTAGATGCTGCAGTCGGAGGGAAGACCGGCATCAACACAGCAGAAGGCAAGAATCTGGTCGGTGTTTTCTATGCCCCAGCGGCTGTGATTTGCGATCTGGATACCCTGCAATCGCTAAATAAGAACGAGATTATCGCCGGTTTCGGTGAGGTTGTTAAATATGGATTCATCGCTGACCCCGTAATTCTTGACCTGATCGAAGCCGACCCAGAGCGTGCAACCGATTCGACCTCTGAGGTTTTCAGAGAATTGGTCGAGCGTTCAATCGCTATAAAGGCAAGAGTGGTTGGCGAAGATTTCAAAGAAGCTGGTCTGAGAGAAATTCTCAACTACGGGCATACGCTCGGTCATGCTATCGAACACGCTGAAAAGTACCGTTGGCGTCACGGTGCGGCTATCGCGATCGGCATGGTCTTCGTAGCCGAACTCGCAAGATTAGGCGGCCGCCTGAGTGATGAAGTGGTTGAGCGTCACCGCAGCATCCTCGAGCTTCTCGGTTTGCCTACCAAGTACAAGGCCGATAAGTGGAATCAACTTTTGGCGACAATGCAGCGTGACAAGAAATCTCGCGCGGGGCAACTGCGCTTCGTAGTTCTCGACGACATCGCTAAGCCAACGATCATGGCCGCGCCGACAAACGAGTTGCTCTTCGCGGCTTACCAGGAAATCTGCGACTAACCTAGACTCATGACAGTTCTAGTGCTCAATGGCCCAAATCTTGGGCGACTTGGTTCGCGCGAGCCAGATATTTACGGAGCCATTGACTACGCAACTCTCGCCGTCAAAGTTGCCGAGCACGGAACCTCACTCGGTCTAGCGGTCGAAGTGCGTCAAACCGATAGCGAAGCCGAACTGATTGGCTGGTTGCACGAGGCAGTTGACCGCGGTTTCGACGTTGTCTTGAACCCCGCAGCATTCACGCACTACAGCTATGCAGTCAGGGATGCTGCCGTTCAGGTAACCAAGAGCGGCAAGAAACTTATCGAAGTGCACCTGAGCAACCCGCACACGCGTGAAGAGTTTCGTCACACCAGCGTTATCAGTGGGGTAGCCACCGGAGTCATCGCCGGTTTTGGAATCAACTCGTACCTGCTGGCAATCACCGAGCTCGCTCGCTAAACTAAAAAGGTTGCGCCGAGCGCTAATTTTTCGTAAAAAACATGAAATGAGTAAGTACCACTATGGCAACTTCAAACGATCTTAAGAACGGCATGGTTCTCAACATTGACGGTCAGCTCTGGACCGTTGTCGAATTCCAGCACGTAAAGCCGGGCAAGGGCCCAGCATTCGTTCGCACCAAGCTGAAGAACGTACTTTCAGGCAAAGTAGTCGACAAGACCTTCAACGCCGGAGTCAAAGTTGAGACCGCAAATGTTGACAAGCGCGAAATGCAGTTTCTTTACAACGACGGAACCGGCTTCGTATTCATGGACAACACTGACTACGAGCAGATCACTATCGATGCTGCAACCGTTGGTGAAGCAGCTGGCTACATGCTAGAAAACCAGGAAGCAATCGTTGCGCTGCACGAAGGCTCACCGCTTTACGTCGAACTTCCAGCTTCTGTAGTACTTGAAATCACCTACACCGAGCCAGGCTTGCAGGGTGACCGTTCAACCGGTGGCACCAAGCCAGCAACTCTTGAAACTGGCATCCAGATTCAGGTTCCGCTGTTTGTTGAGCAGGGCACGAAGTGCAAGGTAGACACCCGTACCGGTGAATACCTCGGTCGCGTCTAAAGTTGAGCGCTCGCACTAAAGCTCGCAAGCGTGCGGTTGATGCGATTTTCGCAGCCGACCTGCGCAAAGTTTCTCCGGACGAGTTGCTGAATCAGACCGCTCAACTGGCTAAAGATCGACAGAATCAAGACGAAATCTTCAGCTACGCTGGTCAAATTGTCGGTGGCATTATTGAACATCACGCTGACATTGATGATCTGATCGAGACTTACTCTAACGACTGGTCAATTGATCGCATGCCAGCGCTAGATAGAGCCATTGTGCGCGTTGCCATCTGGGAAATTGTCTTCAACGACGAGGTGCCCGGTGCTGTTGCAATTGATGAAGCCGTTGAGTTGGCTAAGGAGTACAGCACTGACGATTCAGCTGGCTTTATCAACGGATTACTGCACCGCATTTCGGCAACCCGAAGCGCTCAGTAGCCCTTATACTTGCAAAAGAACATCCTTTAAAGTCGTCCTGAGAGGCGAAGAAGGAGGTGGGCGTGACTACACGCACCGTCTTGACAAGTGGAGACATTGATCGGGCTCTAACTCGCATTGCCCACGAAATTGTTGAAGCCAATCATGGCACTCAAGACATTCTTCTTCTCGGAATCCCAACTCGTGGCGTATTGCTAGCTGATCGCATCGCAGCAAACATCGCAAAACACTATCCAGAGTTTGACGCCTCTAACAGCGTGGGCAGACTCGACATCACCATGTATCGCGATGATCTCGCCAGTAACCCAACCCGCGAAGTAACACCTACAGTGATTCCCGGTGCGATGGTAGACGGAAAAGTCGTCGTGCTGGTTGATGACGTGCTATTCAGCGGGCGCACGATTCGAGCAGCTCTCGACGCGCTAAACGATTTCGGCAGGCCAGCGGCGGTAAGACTGGCCGTTTTGATTGACCGTGGTCATCGTGAACTGCCAATTCGCGCGGATTATGTTGGCAAGAACCTTCCTACTTCTCGAGGGGAACACATTCGGCTGCAACTAACGGAGCACGATGGTGAGAACCAGGTGGTCATCGAATGAAACACCTTCTAAGTAGCAGCGATCTGACTCGCGATGCAGCCATCAACCTGCTCGACATAGCCGAAGAGATGTCTGGCGTTAACGACCGCGAAATCAAGAAACTTCCGACCCTGCGCGGTAAAACAGTAGTCAATCTCTTCTTTGAGGATTCCACCAGAACGCGCATCAGTTTTGAACTCGCAGCCAAGAGACTGAGCGCCGATGTCATCAACTTCAGCGCGAAAGGCTCAAGCGTCTCGAAGGGTGAGAGCCTTAAAGATACCGCTCAAACTCTCGAAGCGATGGGTGCCGATGGGGTAGTGATTCGTCACTCTGCAAGCGGTGCCGCGCATGTGCTTGCACACAGTAACTGGATTCAAGGAAGCATTGTCAACGCTGGGGACGGCTCGCACGAACATCCCACTCAGGCACTGCTCGACGCATTCACAATGCGCAAGAGGTTGCACAAGGCTGCAAGCAAGGGAAAGGCACTAGACGGTGTCAAAGTTGCCATCGTCGGTGACATTCTGCACTCGCGGGTAGCTCGAAGCAATGTGCTGTTGCTAAATACGCTCGGTGCTGAGGTTCACCTGATTGCCCCTCCGACGCTGCTTCCGGCATTCCCTCAAAATATCCCGGCTCAACTGCACTACGACCTCGATGACGCCCTCGCAACAGTAAACCCCGATTCGGTTATGATGCTTCGCATTCAGCTGGAGCGCATGAACGCCAGCTACTTCCCGAGCGAGCGGGAATATGGTCGTCTCTGGGGCATGAACGCTGAGCGCCTGGCGAGACTCAAAAGCGATGTTCTGATCATGCACCCAGGGCCAATGAATCGCGGGCTTGAAATCGATGCGATCAGCGCAGATTCACCAAACTCAACAGTTCTTGAGCAGGTAGCAAACGGAGTTTCGATTCGCATGGCTGTGCTCTACCAACTACTCGCGGGAGAAAAGAATGACTAGTTTTCTGCTTCAGAACGTAACTTTGCCCGATGGCACAGTTACTGACATCTGCGTCGAAGATGGCAAGATTGCTGCACTTGGTAACAGTCTGAGCTGCACCGGAGAAGTCATCGACTGCAAGGGTCTGATAGCCCTACCTGGTCTGGTTGATATGCATACCCACCTTCGCGAACCAGGTTTCGAAGGCAGTGAAACTATTCTGACTGGTTCACGCTCGGCTGCAGCCGGTGGGTTCACGGCCGTTCACGCCATGGCAAACACGTCACCGGTTCAAGACACCGCAGGTGTAGTCGAGCAGGTTGCAACTCTAGGTCGTGAGGCTGGCTTCGTCGATGTTGTGCCAGTTGGTGCAGTCACAGTTGGTCTAGAGGGAAAGCAGCTAGCAGAACTGGGGGCAATGGCCAATTCGAAAGCTCAGGTCAGGGTTTTCAGCGACGACGGTAAGTGCGTTAGTGACCCGGTACTGATGCGCAGGGCGCTTGAATACGTGAAGGCTTTTGACGGTGTGATTGCGCAGCACGCACAGGAGCCACGCTTGACAGAGGGCGCACAAATGAACGAAGGCGCAGTTTCGGCTGAACTCGGTCTCACTGGGTGGCCGAAAGTTGCTGAAGAATCGATCATCG
>JBJTOA010000115.1:0-4316 GCA_046074285.1 Micrococcales bacterium | reverse complement strand
TTGGCCTGCTGACGAAGTTCGGTGACGTTTATAAGGTTCAGAACCGGTTGCGGTGCTTTGCCGTAGCGGTCTTCGAGTTCTTCGAGAATCAAAGAGCTTATCGCTCTCGGCCAGACCATCAAGATCAGCCCGGTTGAACTTGAACCAGAAGCGCAGGTGAAACTAAACCACTTGTTCCCCGGTACCAAGTATCTTCACCAGAGCAAACTTCTTACCTTGCCAAGCCCGCAGTTCAAAGACCAGGCGATGATTGACTACATCTGGGCGCTACTTGCGAGAGTTTTTCCCGAACAAAAGTAGCTCGCGCGTAAACTTTTATTGTTTAGCGAGAAAGGTTCACCATGAGCAATGGTCAACTCAAATGGGGAATCAAAACCAGTCTGGTCAACTATGTTGAAAAACTCGAAGACGGCAAAGTTGTTGTTATCGAGCCGGCCACACGCGAAGCTAGGGAATTCATTTTTGAGTTGGATTCTGAAGCCAGCAATTTTGACCAGACTGCAAAGACCGGCTGGCTTCAATTTCGTGGCGGTGTAACTCTTTCAGGCCATTGGGATTCGTTGAACGTCACGGTCATCGACCCGCTCATCGAAATCGAAAACGATCGTGCCTCACTCGGCATCAGTGTCGGTGGCGTAATCGCAGAACCTCATAATGAGGTCATCGCTCGCGGAGATTTCAACCGAGAAACCGGCGCTATCGAACTGTTTCTAACTCAGGTCGGGCAGAACATATTCGGCCCGCAGTACCAGGTTGGTCAGCAAATCGATAGCGCTCACCTCGTTTTGTAAGCCCTGGTTAGCGCTCTAAAACTAAGGCAAGGCCTTGGCCCACCGCGATGCACACCGCGACCACCGCAACTCCTCCGCCACGGCGCTTTAGTTCGTGAGCTGCGTGACTGATGATTCTTCCTCCGCTTGCGCCAAGCGGATGACCCATGGCAATCGCACCACCGTGGATGTTCAGCTTATTTGGATCAAGATCTTTCCAACCGCGCAAGCATGCAATTGATTGTGCTGCAAAAGCTTCGTTAAGCTCAACAAAGTCCACATCCGCCCAGGTTTTACCGGCTCGAGCAAGTGCTTTATTGGCTGCTTCAATTGGAGCAATTGTGAAGTAGTCAGGGTCAACTGCGTGTGCAGCGCGACCGGTGACGCGAGCAAGTGGCTCGCCAGGCAGAGCGCCCTCTGCGGCTAGCAAGATGGCGGATGCTCCATCGCTGATTGGCGAAGAGTTTGCAGCGGTGACCGTGCCTGTTGCACCTGCCATCGGCTTTAGTTTGGATACTGACTCTAGAGTGCTTTCTCGAATGCCCTCGTCGCGGGTGAGTTCGTGACCTGCTGCCTGAATGATTTCAGAATCGAAGATTCCAGAAGCCCAGGCCGCCGCTGCATTGCTGTGAGAGCGCACTGCAAAGGCATCCTGTTCTTCGCGTGAGATGCCTAATTCAGCGGCAATCTTTTCAGCGGCTTCAAGATTTGAAATGGTCCAATGCTTTGGCAACTCTGGGTTTGTCATGCGCCAACCAATAGAGGTGTTCCACAAAGTTTGGTTGCCCACGCTCGGGAACGGCTTCGCTGACTTCTCAATGACGAAAGGTGCACGGCTCATTGATTCAACTCCACCGGCGAGGATCACCTGGGCATCACCTGATTCGATAGCGCGCGATCCCATAATCACCGCATCCATCGAAGAGGCACAGAGGCGATTCACTGTAGTGCCAGTGACACTCGAGGGAAAGCCGGCAAGTAGTGCTGCAAAACGAGCAACGTTGCGGTTGTCTTCGCCGGCTTGGTTGGCATCGCCGAAGATCACGTCATCGATCAGAGCAGCATCAAGTTGATTGCGATCAGCAATCGATTTCATCACCAAAGCTGCAAGGTCATCAGGCCGAACCTCAGCCAAGGTCCCGCCGGCTTTACCGAACGGGGTTCTCAAAGCGTCGTAGATGAATGCGGCACTCATTTCACTTACCTTCCGTTTGGTTTATCAAATGTAACTTGGTTAGTAACTCGAGTTCACTAAAAGTGCAGCTTCCGAATATTTCAGTTACTGCAAAACCTTCGGCAGTGACTTCGAATATTGCGTAGTCGGTATAGACGCGAGTAACGCAACCAACGCCGGTTAGCGGATAACTGCAGCTTTTCACAAGTTTCGATTCGCCGTTTTTGGTTAGCAGGTCGGTCATCACGTAAACCGACTTTGCGCCGATTGCTAGATCCATAGCGCCACCAATTGCAGGGATGGCTCCTGGGGCGCCAGTTGACCAGTTTGCAAGGTCGCCGTTCTCGGCAACTTGAAATGCACCCAGTACGCAAACATCTAGGTGACCACCTCGCATCATTGCGAATGAGTCAGCATGATGAAAGTACGCAGCACCTGGGAGTGCAGTTACAGCTTGCTTGCCAGCATTGATGAGGTCTGGATCGACCAGATTGTCAGCTGGAGACTCGCCCATGCCGAGTAAGCCGTTTTCGGTGTGCAAAATGATTTCGAGTTCTTTAGGCAGATAGTTTGCCACCAGAGTTGGAGCACCGATTCCCAAGTTCACGTAGGAACCTTCGGGAATATCCCTTGCGACTCGAGCTGCAAGATCTTCGCGAGAAATGTAGCTAGCCAATTGGGTTTCCCTCCAGATCAACCTTGCCCACGAACTTGCCGTTCTTGAGCCAGCGACGTGCGCCGACTGTAACTACACGATCTACGAAAATTCCTGGAGAAACAACAGCCTCAGGATCTAGGTCACCAAGTTCAACAACCTCGTCAACTTGTACCACGGTGGTTTTGGCAGCGGTCGCCATAATCGGTCCAAAGTTGCGCGCTGTCTCTCGGTAAACCAGGTTTCCCCAGCGATCTGCTTTGAGCGCACTGATTAGTGCAAAGTCTGCCTTAATCGGATACTCGAGTAGATACTGCTTGCCCTCGAATTCGCGTGACTCTTTACCGATTGCGAGTTCGGTACCTACTGCAGTCGGTGAGTAGAAGGCTGCAATACCTGCTCCCGCGGCACGTATACGTTCGGCAAGGTTTCCCTGTGGCACAAGCTCAAGCTCGATGGCACCTTCTCGGTAGAGGCCATCGAAAACCCAAGAGTCAGACTGTCGAGGGAAAGAGCAGATAATCTTCTTGACCCGTTTCATCGAAAGTAGGTGAGCGAGACCAACATCACCATTGCCCGCGTTATTGCTCACGATGGTGAGGTCTTTAGCTCCCTGTTCAATGAGCGCATCTATAAGTTCAACCGGTTGACCAGCTCGACCGAACCCGCCAATCATGACTGTGTCCCCATCCTGAATGCCTTCAAGAGCTTCGCTTAGATTCGCAACCTGTTTATTGATCATGGCTAGCCTTTGGTGAATGGCAAGACCAGTCTTGACTGGTGCAAGGCATCACGATAGATCTTGTGAGTGGTTGGCCGACCAACTGGCAGGTGGAAGGCGTCTGGCGGTAGAAGCGAGTTGTGCTCGTCGGTCAATGGTTCATCGCATGAAAGTTCAAGAAGCAGCTTGTGCCCCTGCTTGAAAGTGTTGGCGAACGGGTAGAGGCGAATGACGTACTCGTTGATTTCGCCAGGCACAATTTTTTCTTCACGAGTGTGGGGGTGCCAAGGGTCGCCCTCTGTCGTGCGATCATCTAGCTCGCGCTGCGAAGCCTTCAAGAAACCTGTGGTGATGAGTTGTCGATTGCCGCCAGGAGCAACATCCCAGAGGCGCAGTATGAAGTTGGTGTCATCCTGGTCAATTGAAGCGAAGATGTGGGCTGCCCCTGAACCAATCATTTCGGTTGGCTGCTCGAAGGCGTCGGTCGACCAATTGATGATTTCAACCTTGTCTGTAACGGTCAGTGGTGCTTGGTAAAAACCGTCAGGAGCTGAGAACTGTTCATTCATCGGCTCATTTTCAAATGCCAACTTTCGACGAGTTCTTAAAAACAGATTGCGGTACTCAATATCTTTTGGCGGCCAGTTATCTGCCTCAACAGTCTTTCGAGAACCTTCAACAAATACCTTTACGGCAGGCTCATCCATGATTCCGTTGTCGATGCCTTTGATCCAGTAGTCATACCAACGAAACATCTTGTCGTGTTCTTCGATGAATGGGCGAGATTGCATCGGGGGATAAGGGCCGATGTCAAGTTTCTTCGGACCTTTCAGGGTGTGGAAAAGTTCAATAGTTCCGTCTAGCGTCCAACCACGACCCTGGTCGAGCTGAATGTAAACCGGAATGTCGATGTTAGGCGCGAGGGTAATAGGGTTTCGCTCTTCATACCAATCGCCATCGAAGTTATTCATCACGATGTCGAACCAGGCCTCGTGC
>JBJTOA010000114.1:0-2456 GCA_046074285.1 Micrococcales bacterium | reverse complement strand
GCTTCTTTAGGTTTCTTGGCACTCGAGTTGTAATAAGAACCAGTTAGCAAAAGCTCAGTGCGTGGTCGTGTTACTGCAACGTACATCAGGCGAAGTTCTTCGCGAAGCAGGTGCTCACCAACCTGGTCTTTGAAGGCCTTGCGATTTGCCTCAAGCTCTTTTTGTGAAGAGACGCCTTCAAACTTAAACTCGGGCAGAGATGCGTTGTCGCCTCGAAGTGGCCAAGGGAAGACACCGCTTGATAGCCAGTCTTTCGGCTTGCCAGTTCCCGCGGATGGAAAATTACCCTCGGTCAAGCTAGCGATTGCAACGTAATCCCACTCGAGACCCTTGGCTGCGTGAACCGTGAGAACCTGCACAACTCCCGCTTCAGGGGTTGGAGTTGGAGGCTCAAAACGCTCGCGTTGATCGGCAAACTCTAGCCAGGTTAGGAATGCCCCAAGATATGGCTTGCGGTTTGAACCTGCATAGCCAGCAACGATATTCGCAAAAGCGTTTAGGTTAACCATCGGGTGACGTCGACGCGGGTTAGCCATGACCTCGATGTCGAGCCAGAGTTCTTGTTCAACCATGCGCACGAACTGCACTAGTGGCAGACCAGTGTGTTTGCGAAGATTTGCAAACAGGTGGGCAGCATCGATCAGGCGGCTAAGCCCTGGCTCAGGAATTCGGCTAAAGGCAGCCTCGCGCGGTTCGCGCAGGCGATCGAGCGCGTCAACTAGAGACAGGGAATCCTCAGAGGCAAACTCTTCATCGGCGCGATTTAGGCGATTGATTTGGCGAGCAAAGTTGTGAAGTCGTTGAATATCTTTGGCGCCCACTCGCCAACGAGCACCAGTTAGCAGTCGAATAAGTTCGGTTCCGCTATCAGGGCTGTGAATCACTTTGAGCGCAGCAACTAAGTCGACGATTTCGGGTAGGTCAAGCAGACCGCCAAGGCCAACAACCTGAGCATCAAGCCCAGCATTCTGAAGTTCTTCAACATACTGAGCCATCTCGGTTCTAGTTCGAAGCAGAAGGGCAGCAGATGCATCCGGTGAGGTTTTCAGTTTGGCAGCAAACCAACTGGCAACCGCTTTAGATTCTTCAACCGAATCAAGCAAGAAGTCTGCAGTGATTGTGCCGTCTTTGGCATAATCAGCTGGGCGAAGCTCGATAGGTTTCACAACTTGATCTGCAGCGCTGGCGTATGAGGTTGGCATAGCCAAGTCGGCAGCCAGATAATTGGCGAGCGAAAGAACCTTGCGCGGGTTTCGCCAAGAAGTCGGCAGTTCAAACTTTTCATAGTTACCTGTTGAGCTAAATGAACTACCGAAGGTTGTGATGTTCGCAGCCGAAGCACCGCGCCAACCGTAGATCGATTGGTTCGGGTCGCCCACCGCATAAACCGCGCAGTCAGCAAATAGCGTGCTGAGCAGTTGGGTTTGCAAAACCGAGGTGTCTTGATATTCATCTAGCAGGATGAACTTGAACCGCTGACTTTCACGCACCTTGACATCGGGAATCATTCGCGCAGCGCGCTCGGCGAGAACCACCTGATCGCTGTAGTCAACATAGCCAAGCCGTTGCTTTTCATCACGATAGTGCTGAGCGAGTTTGGCTAGCACCGGGGTTTCAGCAACCGACTCGATCAAATCTGTGTAGTACTTGAAAACTTCGCCAACTTGACCGCCAGCAGTTTTTGGCAAACCAGCGATTGACCGCTGCATTCGGTTGATGAAACTCTCAACCTCGTTGCCTTCAGAAAGATTGTCATTCATCGCAGCTGCCAGGCTGATTACCTTGTCGACGATTGTGTTTAGCGAAAGCTCAACCTCATCAAGGGCATCGACGATTTGCTCGCCGTCTTTGATAACAACTTCGCTCGCCAACTGATAAGCACCGGCATCGGTTAGCAGGGTCGCTTCGGCCTCATAACCCAAACCAACTGCGTAATCGCGAAAGATTGAGTTGGCATATGAGTTGTAAGTCAAAATGGTCGGCTGGGTAAAGTCATCGCCGAGTTCAGCCGGCCACATGTCTATGTTCGACTTCAAAGTCAGCAGGTTTAGGTAAACACGTTTTGAAAGTTCGCTGGCTGCCTTGCGAGTAAAGGTCAAACCGAGAATTTGCTCAGGCAGAGCATAGCCGTTTGCTACCAACCAGAGCACGCGAACTGCCATTAGCTCGGTCTTGCCCGAGCCAGCACCCGCAACCACCAGAGTCGCCCCGGTGAGCGAACCCTTCTCGACAGCCTCTGCCTGCCAATCGGTTAGAGTGCGACCGGTGTTCGGGTGCATTACATCGTAAATGTCTTGCGCTGAAAACTTAGCCTGCATAAGACACCGCCTTGGTCAGGTGAAGCGAGCAGCTGCCGTAGGTGTGACGACCTTCGCAGTGAGATGAAACATTTGCGATGAAAACCTTGCTGGTCATCGCCATCGAAACGGTTGCATCATCAATCAGTTTTTCGAAAT
>JBJTOA010000113.1:0-6911 GCA_046074285.1 Micrococcales bacterium | reverse complement strand
ATGACGTCGGCCCAAGCAGCTGCCTCAGCTGGGGTTAGAACCTTTAGACCCTGCTCCTCGGCAACTGGCTTCGACTTTGAGTCGGCTTTCAGACCGACAACGACGTCAACGCCTGAGTCCTTCAGGTTTAGTGAGTGAGCGTGACCCTGTGAGCCATAGCCGATAACTGCTACTTTGCGACCCTGGATGATCGAGAGATCTGCATCCTTGTCGTAAAAGATTTCAGCCACTGTGTTTCTCCTTATTTATTGGTTTGGGAAATTTATAAAGTTTTGGGGGTGTTACTTCATGACCTTGTCGGTGATTGACTTTGAGCCTCGGCCCATAGCCAGAACACCTGACTGAACAAGTTCCTTGATTCCGAATGGTTCAAGAACCTTGATGAAGGCATTGCACTTAGCTTGATCGCCAGTTACTTCAATGATTAGTGCGTCGCTCACAACGTCGATAACGCGGGCACGGAATAAGGTTACCGCTTCAAGCACCTGACCACGAGTGCTTGAATCGGTCTTGACCTTGATAAGCATATGGTCGCGCTGAACAGTTTGGTCTGGTTCAAGTTCGACAACCTTGATCACGTTGATGAGTTTGTTCAGTTGCTTGGTGACCTGCTCGAGCGGAGCACCTTCAACACCGACAACAACTGTGATGCGCGAAAGCCCTTCGATTTCGCTAACACCAACGGCAAGCGACTCAATGTTGAACCCGCGACGCGAGAACAAGCCAGCAACGCGAGTAAGCAAACCTGGGCGGTCTTCAACGAGTAGTGAAAGTACGTGCTTTGACATGATTTACTCCTCGCCGTCCCACTTTGGCGCTACATCGCGCGCGTACTTGACCTCGTCGTTTGAGACACCGGCCGAAACCATCGGCCAGACCATGGCATCGCGGCTAACGATAAAGTCGATTACCACTGGGCGATCGTTAGTTTCAATAGCCAACTTGATCGCAGCGTCAATCTCTTCTTCTTTTTCAACACGGATGGCCAGGCAGCCGTAAGCATCTGCCAACTTCACAAAGTCAGGAATCATTCTTCGGTCGGTTCCGGTGTGAAGGTCAGTGTTTGAATAACGCTCGTTGTAGAACAGCGTCTGCCACTGACGAACCATGCCGAGGCTCGAGTTGTTGATGATCGCAACCTTGATAGGGATGTCGTTGATGGTGCAGGTAGCCAACTCTTGGTTGGTCATCTGAAAGCATCCGTCGCCGTCGATTGCCCAAACTATTTTGTCTGGGTTGCCAACCTTGGCACCCATCGCAGCAGGAACCGAGTAGCCCATGGTGCCAGCGCCACCAGAGTTCAGCCAGGTGTTTGGCTTCTCGTAGTGGATGAACTGAGCAGCCCACATCTGGTGCTGACCAACACCGGCTGCAACGATTGCGTCAGGGCCTGAAAGTGCTCCGATGCGCTCGATAACGTGCTGCGGTGAAAGCTTGCCGTCATCTGCAGGTGTGTAACCCAGCGGGTATTCCTTAACTAGGTTGTCGAGGAAGCGCCACCAGTCAGTGGTGTCAGGCTTGCCTTTTTCAGGCAGGTTCTGAAGTTCTGCAATGAGTTCGGTGATGACCTCTTTGGCATCGCCAACGATAGGAACATCCGCGAAACGAATCTTGCCGATTTCTGCTGGGTCGATGTCAACGTGAATAACCTTGGCTTCTTTAGCGAAGCTCTTGGTGTCACCGGTAACGCGGTCGTCGAAACGAGCGCCAAGGGTGATGAGCAAGTCAGACTTCTGAAGACCGATTACCGCAGGCACAGTTCCGTGCATGCCAGGCATGCCGAGATGCTGCTTGTGCTTATCTGGAAAAGCTCCGATACCCATCAGGGTAGTGACCACAGGGGCGCCAATTAGCTCGGCAAGCTTCATGAGTTCTTTGCTGGCGTTGGCGCGGATTACACCGCCACCAACGTAAAGCACTGGCTTCTTAGAATCTTTGATCATCTGAGCGGCAGCTTGAATCTGCTTGCCGTGAGGCTTGGTAACTGGCTTGTAGCCTGGCAGGTCAACCTTCGGTGGCCAGACAAACGGGACCTTGGCGTTCTGAGCGTCTTTAGTAACGTCAACTAGAACAGGGCCAGGGCGTCCAGTAGTTGCAATCAAAACTGCTGCGGCCAAAGTTTCAGGAATTTCTTCTGCCTTAGTTACCAAGAATGAGTGCTTTGTGATTGGCATTGTGATGCCCACGATGTCTGCCTCTTGAAAAGCATCGGTACCGATTAGGTGACTTCCAACCTGTCCAGTGATGGCAAGCAGTGGAACGCTGTCCATGTGGGCATCGGCAATAGCGGTTACCAGGTTGGTTGCACCCGGGCCAGAAGTTGCGATGCAAACCCCGAGTTTGCCGGTTGAAGATGCATAGCCTTCGGCTGCGTGACCAGCACCCTGCTCGTGACGAACCAGAATATGGCGCAGCTTCGTGCTGTCCATAAGCGGATCATAAGTTGGCAGGATGGCGCCACCAGGCAGACCGAAAACGTCTTCAACGCCAAGCAGCTCGAGCGAACGAACTATCGCTTGGGCGCCAGTGAGAATTTCGTTAGTCATTGAATGAACCCTCGTTTGCTAAAAAGTTGATTTGCGAATTAACCGCAGTACGCACCTTCGGCTGCCGAGTGCACGAGCTTCGAATATTTCGCGAGAACACCGCGCGTGTAACGCGGTGGTAGCGGAGCCCAGTCTGCTTTTCGGGCTTGCAACTCTTCTGGCTCAACGAGTAGTTCGAGCGAACGAGTTGTGATGTTGACTCGAATCAAGTCGCCATCACGCACCAGAGCAATTGGTCCGCCATCGGCGGCTTCTGGTGCTATGTGTCCGATGCAAAGGCCGGTTGTGCCGCCTGAGAATCGTCCGTCCGTTAATAATAGAACATCCTTGCCAAGTCCCGCACCTTTAATAGCGCCAGTGATGGCGAGCATCTCGCGCATTCCAGGGCCACCCTTAGGGCCTTCGTAGCGAATTACAACCACGTCACCCTTGCTGATTTTGCCTTCGCTCAGGGCTTCCATGGCAGCAGCTTCGCGCTCGAAAACGCGTGCTGGGCCGGTGAAGTCTTCAAGGTCGAATCCAGCGGTCTTCACAACTGCACCCTCAGGCGCAATGCTTCCGCGAAGCACGGCAATACCGCCGGTCTTGTGAATCGGGTTGCTTAGTGCACGGATGATCTTGCCATCTGGGTCAGGCGGGTTGATGCCTGCTAGGTTCTCTGCAACGGTCTTACCGGTGACGGTCAGTGCGTCTCCGTGGATGAGTCCTGCATCCAAGAGGGCCTTCATAATTACAGGAACACCGCCGACCTTGTCTACGTCGTTCATCACGTAACGACCGAAAGGCTTTAGGTCGCCAAGGTGAGGAACCTTATCGGCAATGCGGTTGAAGTCATCGAGCTGTAGGTCAACTTCGGCTTCGCGTGCGATTGCCAAAAGGTGTAGTACTGCGTTGGTTGAACCACCGAAAGCAACAACAACTGCGATTGCGTTTTCGAAAGCCTTCTTGGTCAAAATCTGGCGAGCGGTGATGCCTTTGGCAATCAGATTGACAACTGCTTCGCCAGAGCGGTGAGCCCATGCGTCACGGCGACGGTCTGCTGAAGGAGGTGAAGCAGAACCAGGAAGGCTCATGCCGAGCGCTTCGGCTGCTGAAGCCATGGTGTTAGCGGTGTACATGCCGCCGCAGGCACCTTCACCCGGGCAGATAGCGCGTTCGATGCGGTCGAGATCTTCGAGGCTCATCTTGCCAGCCTTGCAAGCACCAACTGCTTCAAAGGCATCGATGATGGTGACTTCTTTTTCGGTTCCGTCAGACAGCTTTACCCAACCTGGGGCGATCGAACCGGCATACAAGAAAACCGAAGCGAGGTCTAAGCGGGCGGCTGCCATCAACATGCCCGGCAGTGACTTGTCACAGCCAGCGAGCAAAACGCTGCCGTCTAGACGTTCTGCCTGCATGACAGTTTCAACTGAGTCAGCGATTACTTCGCGAGAAACCAGCGAGAAGTGCATGCCCTCGTGGCCCATTGAGATGCCGTCAGAAACCGAGATAGTGCCAAACTCAAGCGGGTAACCGTGAGCTGCGTGAACACCCTGCTTAGCTGCGTCGGCCAAGCGGTCGAGTGAGAGGTTACATGGGGTAACTTCGTTCCAAGAGCTGGCAACACCAATTTGCGGTTTTACCCAGTCCTCATCGCCCATTCCTACAGCGCGGAGCATTCCGCGAGCGGCTGCGCGTTCGATTCCATCGGTTACAACGTGACTACGGGGTTTCATATTGCTAGGCATTGTTAAAGTCTAACCCTCAACCACCCTTTCGCTTAGGCTAGAGGCGTGCAGCGAAGCAGAATCTACGAAGCGGGGCAGGTCATTTCAAGTGACCTGACGATTGACGGTCTTGACCAAATCAAAAAGAATTCAAAGCAGTACGCTTGGCTCGATTTGGTGAACCCTTCTGAAGAAGAGTTGAACCATCTTGCTTCACATCTTGAACTTCACGAGCTGGCAGTTGCAGATGCTCTCAAAGGCCGTCAAAGACCAAAACTTGAGCACTACGACAGCCACATGTTTTTGAATACCTACACGGCACAGTTCGATTCTGAAAATGAAGAAATCGAAACTTATGAAATCTCGGCCTTTGTCACCAAACAGTTTTTGATCACGGTTCGTGATGATGAGAAGTTCGACATCAACACTTTGACTAAACGGTGGGATGACTCATTCGAACTAGCCGAAGCAGGTGTTGCTTTTTTGCTTTGGGGTCTGCTCGATGTTGTGGTCGACAGTTACTTCGATGTCGTTGAAACCCTCGATGGTGAAGTTGAAGTGCTCGAAGACATCATGTTCAGTGACAAGCGAGACAACGAGTTGATCCAGCGCCGAAGCTATGAACTTCGTAAAGCTTTAGTCACTATGCGTCGAACCGCGCTGCCGATGCGCGAAGTCATAAATCCACTTGTGAAACACGATGCACCATTGCTGTCAAACGACATGTTCCCCTACTTTCAAGATGTTTACGACCACGTCATGCGGGTTGCCGACTGGACTGACACTCAGCGAGATCTGGTGACAACTCTGCTTGAAACTAATCTGACGATTCAGGGAAATCAGATGAACCTGATCATGAAGAAAGTAACTTCTTGGGCTGCAATCATCGCGGTGCCAACTGCGATAACGGGCTGGTACGGGCAGAATATTCCTTACCCAGGCTTTAGCGAACCGCTTGGCTACTGGTCATCGTTGATAAGCATCGTCGTGATTTCGGGAATTCTCTGGGGCGTATTCAAAAAGAATGACTGGCTCTAAATGACTGACAGCACAAAAATTCCCACCGGCTTAGCGCTCTATACCAAGGCCGCCGAAACCGCTTCAAACGAGGTCATCAGAGCCTATTCGACCTCGTTCGGCATGGCAGTGAGTTTGCTTGGTAAAGAAGTGCGACAACCCGTCAGAAACATTTACGCCCTGGTTCGCGTAGCTGATGAAATCGTGGATGGCGCTGCCGAGGGTGCCCGCCAACTGGGCGGCAAGATTGAGCCTGGCGACGAACTAACCAAACTTGAAAACGAAGTCTATGAAGCCATCGCCAACGGCTTCAGTTCAAATATTGTGGTACATGCTTTCGCGCTGACGGCAAAGCAGTACGGCTTCGGCAAAGACCTAGTCGAACCTTTCTTCTATTCGATGCGCCAAGACCTCAAGCAAAGTGTTCATGACGAAGAGAGCTTCAAGCGATACGTATACGGATCAGCCGAGGTTGTTGGCTTGATGTGCCTCGCAGTTTTCATCAAGCACAGCTCACGCGCCTACAGCATCGAAGAGAAACGCACGCTCGTGGCAGGTGCAAGGGCCCTAGGTTCAGCTTTTCAAAAAGTCAACTTCTTGCGTGACCTAGCTGCCGACTTCAAGGCCCTTGGCAGAAGCTACTTTCCGGGAATCACAGTTGAGAGCTTCAGCGAAGCTGAAAAGAATCGTCTAGTTGATGACATCGAGTCAGAACTTGCCACCGCCCGCCAAACCCTCTCGCTGCTGCCAAAAAACTCAGTTAGAGCAGTTGCAGCTGCAGAACTTCTTTTCGCTGAGCTAAATCGTCGCATTGAAAGAACGCCGGCGAATGAACTAATTTCACATCGCATATCGGTTCCTAACTTTACGAAGGTTGCGCTGCTGATTCGTGCAGTGCTCACAGGTAAGGGATAACTTGTCTAAAAAAACAGCGATCGTAGTTGGTGGCGGAATTGGTGGCTTGGCTACCGCCGCCATCCTTGCTAAAGCTGGCATGAAGGTAAAACTTTTTGAAGCTCGCGCAGCCGTTGGCGGTCGAGCTTATCTATGGCAGAAAGACGGCTTCAAGTTCGACATGGGGCCGTCTTGGTATCTCATGCCAGAGGCTTTCGAACAGTTCTTCAAACTCATGGGCACCACGGCGAGCGCTGAACTCGACCTGGTGAGACTTGACCCGGCATATCAAACCAGATCAGAGAACGCCCGTGAGCCGCTTCGCATTCGCGACAACGCAAAAGACAATGTTGCGCTATTTGAGTCTGTCGAGCCTGGCGCAGGCAAGCAGCTGCAGCGCTACCTCGACTCAGCTCAAGACACCTATGAACTTGCAGTTCAGCATTTTCTTTACACGAACTTTCAAAATGCGAAATCCTTCACGCATCCCGAGGTGTTGAAGCGAGCAGCAAACTTTGTTCGTCATCTGTTGACGAATCTTGATGAGTTTGCAAGCAAGCATGTCAAGGATGCCAGACTCCGCAAAATCCTAGATTTCCCAGCGGTGTTCCTTGGCGCTTCTCCGTTCGATACTCCTTCGATGTATCACTTGATGACTCACATCGACATGAACGTCGGGGTTTTCTACCCGCAGGGCGGGCTATACACAATCATCGAAGCCATTGAACGCCTTGCGAAAAAGCAC
>JBJTOA010000112.1:0-11056 GCA_046074285.1 Micrococcales bacterium | reverse complement strand
TAGAAAAAGAAACCAAGCTTGACGGCGACACCAACTTCAGAAAGAAGGGTGACTACGCAGTCGTAATGATGGAACGCCTCAAAAAGCCACAGCTGAAGGCACTCGACTACGCACTCAGTAGCAACCACACTCAGCTCGATGCGATTCACGTTGCGGTTGACCCGGCTCGCGCAGCCAACTTCGCTAAGGAGTGGAAGCGCTACGGCATCAAGGTTCCACTCAAAATTATTGACAGCCCTTATCGCGAATTCGGCACACCGCTGATTGCCTATCTAGAGCAGCACATCGCGAAGGTTGACGGCAACGAGCGAATCACGGTTTACCTACCGAAGTACGTTGTAGGTACCTGGTGGGAGCACATCTTCCACAACCACCGTGCGAACCGCATTCGCAAACGTCTGATGTATGTTCCGCACGTGATGGTTACCCTGGTGCCATGGCGCCTTGACTCAGCTTCAAAGGTCAACCTGTTTGAGCGCAAGCCGCTGCCTGGTGACTTCAGACGCGGCGAGCGTTTCGCACTGAGTCGCCGCGCTCACCGTCAAGGTGAGAATGTGGTTCAACGCCTCAAATCTTCGAAGAACCCTGACGAACACGAATAAATGAACATTAAGCCGAAACTGCTACTGCTGGTTTTTGCCGGTGGTGCGATCGGCACGTTCTTTAGAGCCCTGACCATTTCAATGGCTGGCGATGCCTTTGGGATTTTCGTAGTCAACATGGTTGGCACCGCTTTTCTAGCCTGGTTCAACGCGATTCAAGCTGTTCCCAACACCCGTTTCACCACCGATGGTGCACGTGTTTTTTGGGGTGCAGGATTCGCCGGTGGATTCACCACGATGAGTTCTCTGGCGCTGTGGACGGTGACCGGCCCTGGTTATGGGCCTTTTGCCTTGATTCTGAACGCGCTGGTTAATCTGGTGGCTGGCGTGCTGGTTTACAGCTGGGTTTTCAAATCGACCACCAAGTGGACCCACCACAAGATCGCCGAACTCAAGATTGAGGGCAAGTGATGGAAGGTCTCTACGCGATTGTAGCCCTGGTCATCGCTGGCGGTCTTGGTTCGGTAATCCGTTATCTGCTTTCACAATGGCAGGGCGTTTTACCTTGGGGTATTCTGCTCGCGAATTCAGCCGGAGGTTTGATCGCGGGCATCGCTTTTGAACTGCGGCAGAACTATTCGAGTTTTGGCATTTTCGGCGCGCTAGCCGCATTCGTGCTGGCAACTGGCTTTGCCGGTGGGCTTTCTACCTTTAGCTCTTGGGCCGCCCAAACCTCGAATTACTGGCTGCTTCGCAAGTTCAGACTTGCCTATTACAACGCTGCGCTAAACCTGGTGCTACCGGTCGGCGCGGTAACTTTAGGTTTCTTTGCCGCCAGCGCGCTGATAAACTAACCCAAGTCTTATTTCTTCTGTGAAAGGGGTCTCGCCATGGGGCGTGGCCGTCAAAAAGCAAAACACACCAAGGTCGCTCGCGAGCTGAAGTACTTCAGCCCTAACACCGACCTAGAAGCACTCGAGCGCGAAATCGGGCACGTTGACGAGTCGGCTGGCGAAGAAGAATTCGTCGACAAGTGGGCTGACCTTTACGACGATGAAGACGAAGACGGAGAACCTGACGAACCTGAAGAGAACCCAGAAGCCACTAAGTAATGTCTGCTGAAGTCATCACCGCTCACTTCGCAAAGTTCGACTCTCCAAAGCGTGAAACGCTAGAAGAAATGCGCAAGCGCATTCTCGAAATCGTTCCTGAAGCCGAACAAACCATCAAATACAACATGCCGACTTTTACTATGAACGGCAAAGCCTTTGCTTGCCTAGATGGCTTCAAAAACCACCTCGGTTATTTTCCGTACAGCGGTCAAATCACTAAGCAGGTTGCTGAAGAGCTAAAGGCAGTCGGCTATAAGTTTTCAGATGGCGGCATCCAGTTCAAAATTGATGAACCAATCGCGATGCCCCTGCTCAAAAAACTTATTGCGCTTAGACTTCGCGAAATAGCAGAGAGCGGCCGCTAGGCTCGCGAAATCGCAACCTGTTCTTCGCGGTCAACCACTTTGACTCGTTCACGATCAACTGCCTGGCCGAGAGCCTGCTCATGTGCATTCAATTTCAACCAGCCGTTCCAGGTCGTGTAGGCAACGCCTCGAGAATCGAGCACTTCGAAAATGTTCGCTTGGCTGGTTGGGTCGGCAAGTTGGGCTGCATCTTCGACAAGACACTGGATGGTCTCAGTCGCATCTGACTTAGTGTGTCCAATCAAACCGACAGGGCCGCGCTTGATCCAGCCCGTGGCATAAACGCCGTCTGAAACTCTACCGGCAAGGTTTTTGATGACTCCGTGTTTGGCATCGAACGGCACATCTGGCAGCTCGCTGCCGAAGTAACCAATGGCACGATAAACAGCTTGAACCTCAAACTCGCGCATCTCGCCAGTTCCACTAACTGTGCCATCACCGTTTGACCTGGTGCGCTCAAACTTCATGCCAGTAACTTTGCCGTTCTCACCGATAATCTCAACCGGACGGTGAAAGAAGTGCAGGTGCAAGCGGCGAGACGAACCGGTTTGCGGGTTATCGCGCCAGGCTTGCATGATGCGAGCCATGACCTTGTGCTGGTTAGTGACACCCTCGTGTGACTCGGTGTCCCAACCCTCTGGAAAGTCTTCTTCGTAAACCACGATGTCTACATCTTCAACCTCGCCAAGCTCGCGAAGCTCGATCGGCGTGAACTTGATTGAACCCGGTCCGCGACGACCGAAGACGTGAACGTCAGTAACCGGTGAGGCCTTCAGCCCTTCGTAAACGTTGGCCGGAATATCGGTTGAAAGCAGGTCGTCTGCGTGCTTTGCCAGAACTCGGGCAACATCTAGTGCAACGTTACCGTTGCCGAGCACGGCAACCTCTTTAGCGTTCAGCGGCCAGGTTCTTGGGAAGTCAGGGTGACCGTCGTACCAAGAAACAAAATCGGCGGCACCGAATGAGCCGTCAAGTTCAACGCCTGGAATATCGAGGTCGGCATCCTTGATTGCACCGGTGGCAAAAATTACCGCGTGATAGTGAGCCTTGATGTCAGCCAGGGTGAGGTCGCGACCGAAAGTCACATTGCCGACAAATCTGATGGTGCCCTCGTCGAGCATCTCGTGCAGAGAATTTACGATGCCCTTGATGCGAGGGTGATCTGGCGCAACACCGTAGCGAATCAAACCGTAAGGGGCAGGAAGCGAGTCAAACAAGTCAATCGAAACATTGTCGTACTCGCGCTTCAAAATATTGCCCGCGTAAATACCGGCTGGTCCAGCGCCAACAATGGCGACGCGCAGATGCTTGCTCATGTTCTCCTAAGGGTCTATCTCAATTATCTAGCAGTGTCGAAGGCATAATGGAGAAATGGACAACACTCCGATTCCACCGATGACCTGGATAGGCATCGTCGTCGCAGTGGCCGTGTTTTTCGGCATGAGCTACTTCGCGTTCAAAGCGGGCAGCGAATCAAAGTCGAGCAAAAAGCAGAGTAAAAGCGATACCGAACATAACAAGCGCTATCGATAGGTCGAGCCACTTCCAAAACTTTGGGCTCTGCAGATACTTGCTTGCTGCCTGAGCCCCAAAGCCAAGCGACGCAAACCAAATCAAACTTCCGAGCATGGCTCCGTAAGCGAATGTCCAACGATGTTCGCCAAAGGTGTTTGCGATCGAACCCAAAAAGATAACTGTGTCAAGGTAAACGTGCGGGTTCAGATAGGTGAAGCCCGCGAGCGTAACCATCACAACTTTAAGTGGCTCTGATTTTCCCCCAGTGCTTTCAAGGCTCTGATGCTTGGTTGAATTGCGAATGCTTTGAATGCCGAACCAGACTAGATAGGCAGCACCACCCCAGCGCATGATCTCGAGTAGCACCGGGCTGGCTTGAATCAGCGCACCAAGACCGAAAACTCCGAGTGCAATCAGCAGGGCGTCTGAACCAGCAGTGAAGAGAACCATCGCAAAGACGTGCTGCTTCTTGAGCGCTTGGCGCAAGACATAGGCGTTCTGGGCACCGATGGCCATGATTAGGCCGAGTGAAGTTAGAACTCCGGGCAAAAAGGAATGCATTTAATTTGCGTAGTTTCCGTTCAAACGAACCGCACCACCGCGAACACCCTTGGCTTCTGTGACATAACCTTCTTTGACCGGGTCACAGGCGGTCGACTCAATCATGCCGAGCTGCCAGGTTTTGATGCCTGCCCGGTTGATGAAGTCGCTCACGTTTTCAGCTTCAGAACCCTTGACCACAACGGCAAAACCGAGGCCGAGGTTCCAGGTGCTCTCGAGATCTTTGAGGTTGAACTTGCCCCACTTGGCTAGCACCTGAAAAACATCAGCTGGGCGCCAGGTTGAACGGTCGATGTCTAGAGTCACTGCCTCTGGCAGCACGCGAGATAGATTTGCCGCGATGCCACCACCGGTGATATGACTCATGGTGTGAACCGCTGAACCGAGCTCACTCTCAAGCAGCGAGTTTAGAACTCCCGTGTAGAGGCGGGTTGGCTCAAGCAGAACCTCACCGAGTGATTTATGTTGACCAAACTCGGCAACGGTTTTCTTATAGTCGAGTTTGCTATCCGCGACAATCTTGCGAACCAGAGAATAACCGTTCGAGTGAAAACCACTCGACTCTAGACCAAGCACAATATCGCCAACCTGAACGCGGCCTGCGCCCAAGACTTTGTCTGCGTCTACAACGCCGGTTGCCGCACCTGCAACGTCATACTCATCCGGGTGCAATAATCCAGGATGCTCAGCGGTCTCGCCACCGACCAAAGCCACATCGACCTGCTGGCATGCCTCTGCAATGCCTCGAACGATGTCTGCGATTCGCTGCGGAACAACTTTTCCGCAGGCGATGTAATCGGTCATGAAAAGACTCTTAGCGCCGACCACAACGATGTCATCAACCACCATACCGACAAGGTCTTGACCAATAGTGTCGTGCTTATCAATCGCTTGCGCGATCGCAACCTTGGTTCCAACTCCGTCGGTCGAAGTGGCCAGCAAAGGCTGCTTGTAATCCTTCAAGAATGAGACATCCATCAAGCCAGCAAAGCCACCGAGACCACCAACCACAAGATTGTTGTGAGTTGCCGAAACAGCCTTCTTCATCAGTTCGACGGCGAGGTCGCCAGCTTCGGTGTCTACTCCCGAAGCTGCATATGCATTAGTCATTCAAGGTCTCCGTTTGCTGACGAATCAGTGCGTCAGTTTCGCTGTCTGGCCCTGGGTTGCAAGCAGCTTCGGCCTGATCGCGCTCTAGCAGGTTCTTTCCCAGACGTTCGCTAGCTGGCAGTTCTATCGGGTATGAACCCGTGAAGCATGCGGTGCAGAGTTCGCGCTCTTGCTGACCAGAGGCTTCGATCATGCCCTCTTTGCTGAGGTAGCCAAGACTGTCGGCGTTGATTGACTTGCGCACATCGTCAACCCCAAGGCCGCTGGCGATTAGTTCTGCGCGACTTGCAAAGTCGATTCCGTAGAAGCAAGGCCAAGTTACAGGCGGGCTTGAAATACGAATGTGAATTTCTGCTGCACCGGCTTCGCGCAACATTTGAACCAGTGCACGCTGGGTGTTTCCTCGAACGATTGAGTCATCGATAACCACAATGCGCTTGCCACGAATGACCTCACGCAATGGGTTCAACTTCAGGCGAATACCGCGCTGACGAATAGTTTGTGAAGGCTGAATGAAGGTTCGGCCAACATAAGCATTCTTTACAAGTCCGTGACCGAACGGGATTCCCGACTCTTGCGAGTAACCGATGGCAGCCGGGGTTCCTGACTCAGGGGTCGGAATAACTAGGTCTGCTTCAACCGGATATTCGCGTGCCAGTTGACGACCCATTTGCACGCGGGCATCGTAAACATTTTTGCCGTTGATCGAAGTGTCTGGGCGAGCCAGGTACACATACTCAAAAACGCAACCTGCTCGCTTGACCGTAGCGAAACGTGAAGAACGCAAACCGTTTTCGTCAATCGCGATCAATTCGCCAGGTTCAACTTCGCGAACCAGCGAAGCACCAACTATATCTAGCGCTGCAGTTTCAGAAGCAACTACCCAGCCACGTTCAAGTCGACCGAGCACCAGCGGGCGAACCCCCTGTGGGTCGCGCGCTGCATACAGGGTGGTTTCATCCATGAATACCAAACAGAATGCGCCCTTTACCTTTGGCAAAAGTTCTATAGCAGTTGCCTCAAGAGTGTGGTCTAGGTCGCCAGCAAGCAGTGCGGTGAGCACAGCGGTGTCGGTGGTGTTGCCGCCGGTAATCTCATTTTCATTCTGATCTGGGTAGCGCTCTTTGAGCATGTCAAGCAGGTCTGCGGTGTTGGTTAGGTTTCCGTTGTGAGCCAGAGCAACCGTGCCAGCCGAAGTGCGACCGAGGGTTGGCTGAGCATTGCGCCAGTGCGATGCACCGGTTGTCGAGTAACGATTGTGACCTACGGCAATGTGACCGACTAGAGACTCAAGTGCTGACTCGCTGAAAACCTGCGAGACCAACCCCATGTCTTTGTAAACCAAAATCTTTTGGCCATTTGAAGTTGCAATACCGGCAGACTCTTGACCGCGGTGCTGCAGCGAATAAAGACCAAAGAAAGTTAGCTTGGCAACTTCTTCGCCCGGTGCCCAAACTCCGAAGACACCACACTGGTCTTGCGGTCCCTTTTCGTCGGGTAGCAAATCATGATTCAGAAGGCCGTCGCCACGGAGCACACTAACCTCATTTCAATGGGGTTGAAGGCGGATTACCCCTCAAGTTTAGTTGCTTCAACCTCTTTGGCAGAACGACTAAAAGCCCAATCCGCGATTAGCGCGATAACGATTCCGGCAACCGCACCTAGCGCGGTCAGCCAGGCAATCAGATACCCGAGGATGTCCTCACCGCCGGTTCCAATCGAATCCAATATCAAAGCCAGGATTATTCCGAGGATTGCTCCGGCAATGATGAATGGCAGGAACTTTGGAGCCTTGCGGATCTTGAGTTTGGTTTTCGTTTCAGTCACGAATTAAAGGTAACACCGCTGCAAACTCGGTTGCCCTGGTTCCGCTGGTATTCAGTTTTCCCGCAGCTATTGCATCAGCAAGTGCCATGCCCCCGGTTGCCAAAGCAATGAAAGTTTGCGCATCGAGTTCGACAACGTTTGGTGGAGTACCCCTGCGGTGATCTGGCCCGGGAACACACTGCACTGCCATATAGGGAGGCACTCGCACCTCAACCGAATTGCCCGGGATTCGCTCTGCTAATTCTTCAAGCAAGAACCTAACCGCGGTTGCCTTAGAACCTTGGTCTCCCGCTTGAAATGCGCGAAGCGCAGTTAAACCATCGGTCACGGGGATTTTGCGTCTGGCCACGAGTGAATGTTAACATCAATGGCTCTTAAGCAAACTTCCAGACAACTCCCATCTAATTGAATCGTGCCAAGTAATTCCATGGTCAAACCTCGCATCCTTATTGTTGATGATGAGGTTGGCTTGGCTACCGAAATCGCTGTAGCTCTCAAAGCCAATGGCTACCTCACCCGCATTGAAAGCAATGGGGCTACCGCCTTTGAAGTGATTACCACAACGGCCCCAGATTTGGTTTTGCTCGACATCATGTTGCCTGGCATGGATGGTCTTGAAGTCGGCCGACGAGCCATGCAAGAATTCAAAACCCCGGTTATTTTTATGACTGCACGCGACACCACCGAAGACAAGCTTGCAGGGCTCAATCTCGGCGCTGACGACTACGTCACCAAGCCAATCCTGATCGGTGAATTGCTGCTTCGCGTTCGTGCTGTTCTCAGAAGAGTCGGTGTGCTGAGTGCTCCAATTCAGATTGGCGAACTAGTTATCAACGAAGAAGAAAAAGAAGCTTCTTGGCAAGACGAACTGCTCTCGCTAACCAACACCGAACTCAGATTGCTCTCTGAACTTGCCCGCAGTCGCGGCCGAGTGCTTAGCAAAAATTATCTGCTCACCCAGGTTTGGGGCTATGACGCCTACGACCCAAACCTCGTTGAAGTGCACGTGAGTTCACTGCGCAAGAAGCTCACCTCAGCGGGAGCAGAAGATTTGATTTCTACCAAACGCGGTGTGGGCTATCTAATCAAGTAGCCTCGAACTGTGTTCAAATCACTTCGCTCTCGAGTAATCGCTACCGCAATGATTGCGGTTGGTCTCGCTTCGAGCGTTGTGCTTCTGGTTATCGGTTTGCTGATCGAACCGGTTGCCGAGCAACAGCAAACCGCTCAAATGCAAAACCTACTCACTGAGGCAATTACCCACGATGGCCTCTACCCGCTCGAAGACCTTGCATCACACTTAGCTGAGCCCGGAATCAGCATTGTCATCGACGATGATGGGCAAACCTACACCAACGGATTACTCGCGGACATCATCATCACAAACGTGCAACTAGACGGCAACCACTATGTCGAAATGAGCACCCAGCTTCCCGAGTCTAAAGCCACCATCACGGTCGCGGCGATTCGACCTTCAATCTACGAAATGTGGGCACCGATTTTTGCAATCGGTGTTCCAACAATCTTGGTCACCCTAATGGTTGTGATGATTGCGCTTCAAAAAGCCACCAAGATTGCCCTGCAACCGCTGGATGATATGACTTCACTCGCCACCGAAATTGCCGAAGGTCAAAGTGGCAAGCGACTAGAAGTTTCAGACCCAAGCACCGAACTCGGCAGAACCGCAGTCGCTTTCGACAAGATGCTCGACTCGCTCGAAGCAAACCTGAACCGCGCCAAACAGGCTGAGTCAAGACTTCGCCAACTCTGCGCCGACGTAGCCCATGAGCTGCGAAGCCCGCTGGCAACCATCGTTGCAAGTGCCGACAACCTCATGCGAAACACTAGTTCTAAAAACCAACGTGAACTTGCCGAGAACACCGCCCTAAGCGTGGTGCGTGATGGCCAACGAGCCGCGCGAATTGTGGGCGATCTAACTCTTGCCGCTCAGCTAGACATCGACGAGCTTGCCAGCCGGCAAATGATCTTTCAACGCACCGACCTCGTGCAACTGGTTCAAGATTCGGTAAAGGCTTTTGAGAACCACTCGAGCTTCCCGGTGAAGTTCACCAGCAAACTGAAGCTCAATAAGAAGTTTCAGAATGTTGACCCTCACCGCATCCAGCAGATTCTTAACAACCTGCTTGAAAACGCAAACCGCTATGCGAAATCACTTATCGAAGTAACCGCTGAAAGAGATGCCACTACTCAAGAAATCGTGATTCAAGTTTTCAACGACGGCATCGAGGTTCCCGAAGCTATGAGCGAGAAAATCTTCGAGCGTTTTGTTCGACTCGACGAGTCAAGAGATCGCGCCCAAGGCGGCAGTGGCCTGGGTCTCTTCATCTCAAGAAGCCTTGCCGAGGCTCACTCTGGTTCACTCAAGAATATTCCGGCCGCGGGCGGAGCAAAGTTCGAACTCAGATTGCCGATTCTCGACCGTTAAACTTGTCGAGTGAAGATTCTGGTTTTAGGTTCGGGCGCCCGCGAACACGCAATCGTAAAAGCTCTGGTTCGCACCGGCACACCAGCCGAAGCAATCCTCTGTGCTCCAGGTAACGCAGGCATTGCTCAAGAAGTCAAAACCATCAACCTAAACCCTTCAAATCCAGACGAAGTCACCGCCTACGCCCTCGAGCAAAACATCCAACTGGTTATCGTCGGCCCTGAAGCTCCACTGATCGCAGGCGTGAGCGACGCTCTAAGAGCAGCAAACATTCCAGTATTCGGTCCAAGCAAACGCGCGGCCGAACTCGAAGGTTCAAAATCTTTCGCCAAAGAAGTCATGGCTGCAGCCGATGTTCCAACCGGTATGGCCCGCGAGTGCGAAACACTCGAAGAAGTCGAAGCAGCCATGAATGACTTCGGAGCACCATACGTAATCAAAGCTGACGGTCTTGCAGCCGGCAAAGGCGTAATCGTCACCAGCGATCGAAATGCCGCCCTTGATCACGCCAGAAAATTTATCGACATGGGAATCCTCGTTGAAGAATTTCTAGACGGCGAAGAAGTCAGCCTCTTCTTCTTGGCTGACGGCCAGACGGTTCTGCCGCTAACCCCAGCCCAAGACTTCAAGCGCGCCTATGACAATGACGAAGGCCCGAACACCGGTGGCATGGGTGCATACTCACCGCTGCCTTGGCTGCCTGAAGGTTTCATCGAAGAAGTTCAACGCACGGTCGCCCAACCGACCATCGACGAAATGGCAAAGCTCGGCGCACCATTTCAAGGCCTGCTCTACTGCGGTCTGATCATCACCAAGCGCGGCATCCGGGTAATTGAATTCAACGCACGCTTCGGCGACCCTGAAACCCAGGTTGTGCTTAGAAGGCTTACTACCCCACTCGCTCAACTGCTTCACTCGAGCGCAACCGGTCAACTGATCAACTCACCTGAACCGTCGTTCAGCGACGACGTTGCAATCACAGTCGTGCTCGCCAGCGAAGGCTACCCAGACACCAAAGCACCTGACCGCGAAATCAAAATCAACACGGATGCCGAAATCTGCGCAGCTGCCATCGAACAAAAAGATGGAAAACTCATTGCCACCGGCGGTCGAGTGCTGAGCGTCGTAGCAACCGGCAAAGATTTCACCCACGCCAGAAACCATGCCTACGAAGCCATCGAAAAAATCGAACTCGAAGGCTCTCACTACCGCACCGACATTGCCAAAAAGGTAGCCAACTAATGGCCCAAGAAATCCCTGGCTTCAAGCACATCTACTCTGGCAAAGTCAGAGACCTTTACGAACCAAACGAAAACAAAGACCTTGTCCTCGTCGTAGCATCAGACCGCGTCAGCGCTTTCGACCACGTTCTCGAACCAGCCATATCAAATAAAGGCAAATACCTTACCGAACTCACCAACTGGTGGTTCGCTCACCTGCCGACCCCAAACCATGTGAGCCACGAACTTGCCATCCCTAAAGAAGTGCAACAAAGAGGCACCATATGCAAAAAACTCGAGATGTTCCCGATCGAATGCGTTGTGCGGGGTTACATCTCTGGTTCAGGCTGGAAGGAAT
>JBJTOA010000111.1:0-9887 GCA_046074285.1 Micrococcales bacterium | reverse complement strand
AAGCCTTGGGTAGTCAACAACGAAATTCAGATTCGCCAGGTGACCACCATCGGCGCAACCTTCGACCACCGCGTGGTTGACGGTGACGTTGCATCACGCTTCGTGCAAGACGTAGCTTCGGTCATTGAAGAGCCAGCTCTGCTGCTCGATTAAAACCGCTAAAGCGTATTGACAATCATTATCAATAACGCTTAGTCTGTCAGCATGAAGCTCAAAGGCCTGATTGCTCTCGCAAGCGTTCTCGCGCTCGCCGGCTGCGCTGCGCCAATGCCGAACCCATCATCAACCGATGATGGCAAGTTGCACATCGTTACCTCAACCAATGTTTGGGCAGATCTCGTGCAGACTATTGGCGGCGACGCAGTGGTTGTTCAGAGCATTGTCTCGAACCCAAACCAAGATCCGCATTCATACGAGCTGACTCCTAAAGATCAGCTGGCAATTTCTAAAGCTGATTTTCTTATTGGCGCCTGCAACGCCTCTGACCCGTTCTTTAGGCAGGCAGTGGGCAATAAGGGTTTTGTTTGTTTGGCCGAAAACCAGTCAGTGACTGATAATCCGCATGTTTGGTACAGCATGCGCAAAATGGTTGATGCAGCGTTCTCGATTTCTGGGGAACTTAGCAACCTAAAACCATCAGCCAAGGATGCTTTCAATGCGAACTACCACACCTTTGAACAGCAATCTGGTGCCATTCTTGATACCGCCATTCAAGAGCTTGAAAAAACCCAGGTCACCGCTAGCTACGTTGCCACTGAATCAATTGCTAACGAATTACTAAATGATTTGGGCCTCAAAGATCTAACTCCGCTGGCAGTTGCTCAGGCGGGTATCAACGAGACAGACCTTTCGCCGATTGAACTTAAGCAGCTTCAAGATTCGCTTGTGGGCAGTTGGCTGTTTGCCTATAACAAATCTCAAGAATCAGGGCAGACAACTTTCATTCTCAACTGGTTAGCCGAACCACTGCCCTGCAATGATGTGTCGTCTAAAGACTTGGGTAATGACCAGAATGTGACAGCAATCGTTGACTGCGTTGGCAAGGCCACCCCGGTTGGTTTTTACGAACAGCTTCCTGCTGGCCAGCACTACCTTGACTGGATGAAAGACAACATTCACCAGATCATGGTCGGCCTTCACCTTGAGCAAAAGTAATAAATGGCTCACGCACTAGAACTCACCAACGCCACCCTCGAACTCGGTGGCAAGACCCTTTGGAGCAACCTTAACCTCAAGGTTGAGCCAGGCGAGTTCATTGCGGTGATCGGCTCGAACGGGTCTGGCAAAACCTCACTGCTGAAAGCGATTCTCGGTCAGGTAGACCTAAGCGACGGAAGCATTCGAATTCACGGCAAACCAGCCAAACATGGCGGCAGTGACATCGGTTACATTCCTCAACACCGCTCACTAGATCAAGCAGGCAACCTTATGGCTCGCGACCTGGTTCGCATGGGTCTCGATGGGCATCGGTTCGGTCTGCCAATCCCGCAGTTTCTTGCGCGCAAGAAAGTAGCCCACACCCTCGAGCAGATTGGCGCCACTGAACTGGCAGCAAAATCGGTTAGCTCGCTAAGCGGTGGTCAGCTACAACGTCTTCGAGTTGGGCAGGCCGTAATCGGTGAGCCGCACTTGATTCTGGCGGATGAACCGCTGAGTGCGCTTGACCTTCATCAGCAGAAACTCATTTCAGAACTTATTGATGCTGAGCACAAACGCACCAAAGCCGCGGTACTTTTTGTAACTCACGATGTGAACCCAATTCTTGGCATGGTCGACCGAGTGCTCTACCTCGCAAACGGTCAGTTCAGAATCGGAGCCCCAGATGAGGTACTTCGAAGCGAAGTTCTTAGTGAGCTTTACGGAACATCGATTGATGTGGTTCGCAATCAGGGCCGCATTGTTGTGGTTGGCACACACGAGCACGATCACCACCCAGACGAGGAGTGGTCATGACTTGGACTGAATACTTCGAGTTAGTTGGCTTGGTTCAGAACTCACTCTGGGCTGCAGTGCTTCTCGGCTTGGTCGGCGGTCTGATCAGCACGATGGTTACCTATCGCGATAGCTCATTCGCCGTGCACGGCATTAGCGAGCTCTCGTTCGCAGGTGCAGCCATTGCGCTTTTAATCGGTTTTGACGTTGTGGTTGGTTCACTTGCGGGTTCGGTAGCAGCCGCACTGTTGCTGGGTTTCATGGGCACCAAAGCAAAAGAGCGAAACTCGACCATCGCAGTGCTTATGCCTTTCGGCCTAGGCCTCGGTATTTTGGCGCTCGCGCTCTATGAGGGTCGCGCGGCAAATAAGTTCGGATTGCTTACCGGGCAAATAGTCTCTGTTGATGACCCAAAGCTGTTTTCTCTACTGGGAATTTGCGCGGTGGTGCTGATTGGTTTGGCGCTAATCTGGCGACCGCTCACTTTCGCAAGTCTTGACCCCGATGTTGCAGCTGCTCGTGGCGTGCCGGTTCGGGCACTGAGCATCGGCTTCATGTTGCTGCTTGGGCTCTCAGTTGCGGCTTCGGTGCAGGTTGTCGGCGCACTGCTCGTGCTATCGCTGTTGGTAACCCCGGCTGCAGCTGCAACCAAAATCTCGCGCTCGCTGCGGTTGGTGCCGCTGCTGAGCGTGTTGTTCGCACTGATTGCGGCGGTTGGGGGCATCCTGTTGGCATTGCCATTCGGTCTGCCAATCAGCCCGTTCGTTACCTCAATCTCATTTTTGGTTTATGTGATTTGCCGTGTGATTGAAAAGGTGCGTTCATGACCGTAAAGCGCAATACCTGGCAAAAGGATGCCGTTCGGCACGCACTAAGCGAAGCCACTGGTTTCGTGTCAGCCCAGCAACTTCATCATGTTCTTGTTAGCCACGGCTCGAGCATTGGTCTGGCAACCGTGTATCGAGCGCTTGCCGATTTGGCTGACAGCGGTGAAGCCGATGCACTTACAGCCGAGGGCGAAACTCTTTATCGCGCCTGCACCACAGAGCACCACCACCACCTGATTTGCAAGAAATGTGGCATCACCGTAGAGATCGAGGCTCACGAGGTTGAGAGTTGGGCAGACAAGATTGCTGCAGCTCATGGCTTCACTGAAACCAGCCACACCATCGAAATCTTCGGAATTTGCGAAAAGTGTCGGCGAGCCTAGTTGATTTTTTCTAAGCAAGACTTGCTTAACTCTGGCTATCTCGCCTAAACTTGTGAAGTTGCCTTTCGATGGCAACCACAGCTTTTTATTCAAGCCAAATACTCCCAGCAAAAGTTGGTCGGTATTGACTTGCCCCAAAAGGAGACGAAATGGCAGCCTATTGCCAGGTAACTCAGACTGGTCCTCAGTTTGGTCACAATGTTTCGCACGCTCAGAACAAAACCAAGCGTCGCTTTGACCCAAACGTACAGAAGAAGACCTACTACGTGCCTTCACTGAAGCGCAATGTCACCCTGACCCTCAGTGCTCGTGGCATCAAGGTAATCGACGCTCGCGGAATCGAGTCAGTAGTTGCTGAACTGCTAGCTCGCGGCGAGAAGATCTAAGGAATAGCTCATGGCTAAAGACAAAGACATCCGTCCAATCATCAAGCTTCGTTCGACCGCCGGAACTGGTTACACCTACGTAACCAAGAAGAACCGTCGTAACGACCCAGACCGTATGGTGCTAAAGAAGTATGACCCAGTTGTACGTCAGCACGTTGAATTCCGTGAGGAGCGCTAAAAATGGCTAAGAAGAGCAAGATTGCTCGCAACGAGCAGCGCAAGGTTGTAGTTGCACGCTACGCAGAAAAGCGTCTAGCACTAAAGAAGGCTTTGGTTGACCCTAACTCAACCGACGCAGAGCGCGAAGCCGCTCGCGTAGGTCTGCAGAAGCTTCCACGCAACGCTTCTCCAGTTCGCGTCCGCAGCCGTGACTCAATCGACGGACGTCCACGCGGTGTCCTCAGCAAGTTCGGTGTCTCACGTGTTCGCTTCCGCGACATGGCAGCACGCGGTGAGCTTCCGGGCATCACCAAGTCAAGCTGGTAACAGTTTTCGCGAAAACCCCCGAGAAATCGGGGGTTTTTTGTTTGTAACGCTTTTCGCAACACGCCTAGATGAACGCTTGATTTCGTTTGTTTTCAGGTAGTTTCAAAGGGACGACACGTCACAATACGTATAAGTCCAGGAGGAAACCATGGCACTGAACAAGAGCGAACTAGTAGCAGCAGTAGCTGCACACACCGGCGAATCACAGGCTGCAGTCAACCGCGTTGTTGACGCAATCTTCGAGACCATTGCTAAAGAAGTTGGCAAGGGCGAGAAGGTAACCATCCCAGGTTGGCTTTCAGTTGAGAAGGGTCACCGTGCAGCACGCACCGGTCGTAACCCACAGACCGGCGCAGAGATCAAGATCCCTGCATCTGCAACCGTAAAGGTTTCAGCTGGTTCAAAGCTAAAGGCAGCTGTAAAGAAGTAGTCTTCGCTAAAACTTGGAGTGCGGTTCCTTCGGGAGCCGCACTTCGCATTTAAGGCGTATGGTGAAAATATGAACGACAAAACTAAAGGCCGATTTCTTGTAACACTGCAGTTCATCCTTCTCGGTCTAATGTTCTTCTGGCCAGCAGACCAAGGTTTTGGCGGCAACGACTTCTCGCTTGCGGCGGCTGGCTTCGCTCTGGGAATGCTCGGGACTGTCATGCTGTTGCTGAGTTTTGTGTCGCTTGGCAGTTCACTCACCGCGATGCCAACGCCCAAGCAAAACGGGCTGCTCGTGACCAGCGGTATTTACAAGCACATTCGCCACCCGATCTATACCGCGTTGATTCTGCTCGGTCTTGCGCAGGTTCTTATCTCTGGCCCGCTACCGCAAGCGATTTTCTACATTCTGCTTTTGGGATTGCTGGTTTATAAATCTCGATTCGAAGAGTCGCTGCTTCGAGCTAAGTACCCAGAGTATGAAGAATATGCCAAGCGAACTGGCCGGTTTATCCCAGGGCTCAAATAAGAGTTAGTGCCAAGGTTTAGGCTTAATCGGTGCCTAAACTTCCATCCATCGTGTTTGCCGCCCTTGCGGTTGCCGTGGTTTCGGCGGTTTTCGCCATCTGGCTAACCGGTGCCGCTGCACCGCAAAAACTGCTTGACCCTGGCACAATCGTGCGTTGGGGTTCACCTGCGGTTAGGGCCATTCGCGACTGGTCGATGGCTAGCACTATCGGCGTTCTAGTTTTCGCAGGCTTTGCGCTCGAAAAAGGCAAACTTCGCAAGAGCCTCAATATCGCAGCAATCAGTGGCGCCCTCTGGTCAATCGCAGCCATCATCAACCTGGTTTTCACCTATGCCAACATTGCCGGAAGCCCAGTATCAACTTCAAAAAACTTCGGTGACGGATTCTTCGCATTCGTCACCACTATTTCCCTCGGCCAATACCTAGCGATCAACCTCGGCTTCGCCCTGGTGGTTACGCTACTTGCACTCACGGTAGACAAAATTTCGACCACCGGTCTCACGGCAGTACTCGCGCTACTGGCACTAATCCCAATCGCAATCAGCGGTCACTCGGCTGCCGTGCAGGGTCACGACATGGCTGTGAACTCGCTCGGCATTCACTTGGTTGCCGTTTCAGTTTGGGTCGGTGGTTTGGTTGGCCTCGCAACCTCGAGCGAGCGAAGCAACCTCAGCGTTGCGAAGCGTTACTCGAGCCTGGCTCTGCTCGCATACCTCATGGTTGCAATCTCTGGTGTAGCCGCGGCCCTGATTCGAATCGATAACATCTCGAGCCTGCTAACCGGTTACGGTCTGCTGATTCTGGTGAAGAGCGTCACCCTGATTGTGCTTGGCAGCCTTGGCGCGATCTATCGCCTGCGCCTGCTAAAAAACACAATCGCACCGAGTTTCATCAAACTCATCGGCTTTGAGCTTTTGCTCATGGGTTTGGCTATCGGATTCGCAGCCAGCCTGTCGCAATCGGCGCCACCGGTTGCCAGCAAACCGAACACCGATATTCCAACCCCGGCCGAACTGCTGACTGGCGAAAAACTGCCGAGCGAATTATTGCCCAGCAGCTGGGTAACCGCTTGGCGCATCGACTTGATTTGGCTGGTCGTAGTTGTGCTGGGAACAGCTTTCTATTTGCTCGGTGTGATTCGCTTGAGCAAGCGCGGCGACAAGTGGCCGGTAGCCAGAACCGTGGCTTGGCTCGGTGGCATGGCAATGCTGCTCTACATCACCTGCGGCCCAATTAACGTCTACGAAAAATACCTGTTCAGCGTTCACATGATCGGTCACATGATGTTGACCATGGCTGTTCCCGTTCTGCTGGTTCCCGGTGCTCCGGTAACGCTTTTGATGCGAGCCGTTGCTAAGCGCGAAGACGAGAGTTGGGGAGTGCGCGAGTGGGTGCTGTGGGCCGTGCACACCAAGTGGGCGCAGTTTGTTTCGCATCCGATTGTTGCCGCCATCAACTTCGCAGCTTCACTCGTGGTCTTCTATTTCACGCCGCTGTTTGCCCTCGCCACCCGCGAGCACCTGTTTCACGAGTGGATGATTGTTCACTTCTTGATTACCGGGTATCTGTTTGTTCAAGCTCTCGTGGGAATCGACCCTGGGCCTAAGCGTTTCGATTACCCGATACGACTAATGTTGCTTATCGGCACCTTGGCATTCCACGCTTTCTTCGGGTTAGCGCTAATGCAAGGCGATGCCCTGTTGCTTGCCGATTGGTACGGAGCGATGGGCAGAACCTGGGGCGATACCCCGCTGGCAGATCAGAAAACCGGTGGGGCAATCGCCTGGGGTGTCGGTGAATTGCCGGCGGCTGTGCTGACCCTCGTGGTGTCGGTGCAGTGGTCGCGATCAGACTCGCGAGTTAGCAAACGACTCGACCGAGCAAGCGATCGCAGCGGCAATCAAGACATCGAGGATTACAACAAAATGCTTGCCGATTTGGCCAAGCGCGAAGAGAGAAGACAATGATTCAACCGGTGAAGCTGTCAGACGAACAGCAGGCTCTGTTCGAGCACATCGAGTCTTCTGAGAACAACATTTTTATCACCGGTCGCGCCGGCACCGGAAAGTCAACCTTACTCGCCCACGTGATTGAGAACACCAAAAAGAATGTTGCGGTCTGCGCACCTACCGGTGTGGCCGCGCTGAATGTTGGCGGCAGCACCATCCATTCGCTGTTCGGTTTCCCATTCGGTTTGCTCGGCGAAGTGCCACTTGCCAAGCACATGGGTCGCCGCACCCGCGAGATTTTGGCAGCCATCGACATGCTGGTGATCGACGAAGTTTCAATGGTCAGCGCCGATTTGATGGATGCCATCAGTCGCGCCCTTGGCATCGCCAGGGGTCGAACCAAACTGCCATTCGGTGGTGCCCAAGTGGTGATGTTCGGCGACCCATATCAGCTTGCACCGGTTCCCCCGCAGACTCAAGAAGATCGCAACTACATGGCCGAGAACTACCAGAGCATGTGGTTCTTCGACGCTCACGTTTGGCGCGAAGACTCTCTCGAGCGCTATGAACTCAGCCAAATCTTCAGACAGCACGACGAAGGTTTCAAGAACATTCTCAACGCCATTCGCGTTGGCCAGGCTACCCAAGAGATGATCGACTACATCAACCAGGTTGGCAACAAGCCAACCCCGCACGACGACGTGATTCGCCTAGCCACGATCAACGCCACAGTCGATTCTGTTAACCTAAACCGCCTCAACCGAATCACCGAACCGCTTAAAACTTTCACCGCTAGCTTCAGCGCTGGCGACGAAAATGCCTTCGGCAAAACCCTGCCAGCCGAACCGGCAATCAACCTCAAGGTTGGCGCTCAGGTGATGTTCATTAAGAACGACGACGCAAACACCAAGCGCAACGCTCAGGGCCAAATGATCAAACGTTGGGTCAACGGAACCATCGGCAAAGTCATTGACCTGCCGAAATCTGGCGGGGTCAAAGTTGAGGTCGACCACGAAGTTTTTGACGTGGGTAAGTCGACCTGGGAAAAAGTGCGCTACGAAATCGAAGAAGAATTCGACGAAGTAACCGGCAAGGTCAAAGAAGTGCTGGTTGCAGTACCAATCGCCGAGTACCAGCAGATTCCGCTGCGTCTAGCTTGGGCAGTCACGGTTCACAAATCTCAGGGACAAACCTACGAAGAAGCCCTGATCGACATGGGCTCAGGGGCCTTCAGCCCTGGGCAAACCTATGTAGCACTGAGCCGCGTTCGGTCACTCGAGGGCCTTTACCTCAACCGCCCGATTCGCCAGAGCGACATCATGGTTGACCCGAACGTGGTTCGCTTTATGACCGGTGCAATCGAGATTCAAGAAGCACTTTTCGACTAAACCTCAAGTTTTATTCGGTATCTACTAGACGCAATCGCTTGCAGCACTAACTACCCCCTGAACCACCCTTAGATTTAGAGGGTAAATCGAAAGTGGGCACATGAAACCGGTCGCTCACTTTGTCACGCGCTTTAGCAAACTGACCCTGATTCTTTCAACTATTGCGATCGTAATTTTCGGGTTTTTTGGCTTTCAAGTTTTCGGAAATCTTCAAGCGGGCGGTTACGACAACCCCAACTCTGATTCGAGCAAGGTTTATGACATTCTCGAGCAAACCTACGATCAGCGAGTTCCCGAAGTCATTCTGATTGTTGACTTCAATCAATCGGCCGACAGCGATCAAGCTGCTGAAATCGCATTGAAGCTCAGCAATGCGGTTCGAGCTGAACCAGGTGTAAAACGCATCGACAGCTACTACACAATGAACCGCCCTGCATCACTCAAGAGCAGAGATGGCGAGCAAGCCTATTTCTTCGTTCACCTTGACAGCGACCAAGTCAAAAACGATGCCTCGGCTGCCATCGAAGAAGACTTCGATGGTCAGTACGAAGGCGCTACGGTTTACGTCGCCGGCTGGACAACCATCAGCACCGAAATCAATGATGTAATCACCGAAGATCTAGTCTTTGCCGAAACCCTCGCTATTCCGCTAACCATTCTGCTGCTGCTCTTCATTTTCGGTTCAGTGGTTTCGGCAGGCTTGCCATTCGTAGTCGCAGGCTTCTCAATTCTTGCCAGCTTCTTCACCCTCTGGTTTATTAGCAAAACCACTGACGTCTCGGTCTTCGGCGTCAACCTGGTTACCGGCCTCGGCCTGGGTCTTGGCATCGATTACGCCTTGCTGATGGTCAACCGTTATCGCGAAGAACGCGCCAACGGTCTCGACACCGTGAAGGCAACTCAAAAAACAGTTGAAACCGCTGGCCGAACCGTACTTTTCTCAGGCCTAACAGTCGCAACCGTTCTAGTGGGGCTTAGCTTCTTCCCGCAGTACTTCTTAAAGACTTTCGCCTATTCGGGAATCAGCGTTGTTTTGTTCGCGCTGGTTGCAACCCTGTTCACCCTGCCTGCGCTCTTCAACATCCTTGGTGACAAAATCAACCTCGGCAGTCTGCGTCTGGCAAACAAAGAAACCAAAGACCACGGCGCTTGGGCTAACGTTGCCAAGTTCGTGATGCGCAAGCCAATAGCCACCTCACTGGTTACCCTGATTGCCCTCGGTTCGCTCGCCAGCCTGGGTGCAGGCGTTGAGTTCGGTCAGGTCGACGACCGCATTCTGCCGGTGCAAGATCGAGTGGTTGTCGCTAACGACCAGATTCGCCGAAACTTTGAAGGCCGCGAAGCCACCCCGATTGAAATCATCATCAAGGGCGCAACACCAGAAGAGATTCTCACCTTCGCCGAGGCTGTGAGCAATGAGCCTCATATCGTTCGCGTTCAAAGCACTCAGGGCATTTCAACCCAGGGTTCAACTGACTTCTTCTCAGGCATTCTCTTTGGTGCTTACGAAAAGGATGACTACCAACGCGTCGTAGCAATCACCGACATTGATTCTCGAAGCACCAACGGCTATAACCT
>JBJTOA010000110.1:0-2205 GCA_046074285.1 Micrococcales bacterium | reverse complement strand
TGCAAGCCCTGTGCTGCAAACCGGTTATGCAGAAACTTTGGGATTGCTCTGGCTCGTGCTCGCGATTTACTTCGTGATGAAGCAGCGCTACTGGGTCGCTGTTCCTTTCATGGCGCTGCTTGCTTACACGCGGCCAGGCATGATCGCAATCGCGCTCATGCTCGCGGGAGTTTGGCTGGTGCGGTTCATCAAGGCTAGGCGCGGTGAAGATGGCTTCCCGCTTTCAGAAAAGCTCACGCTCATCAACGTCACGCTGATTGCTGGCCTTCTAGGATTCGCCTGGGCTGCGACCGCCTGGTGGGTGACAGGGCAGCCGGATGCCTACTTTGCCACCGAGTTAGCTTGGCGATCATGGATTGGTGGCGATGGCAAACTTACGCTACTTCAACCCTGGTTCTTCATGGCTAACTTCTACTTCGGCACTTACGGCTTCATCGTCTTGCTAGGTCTTGTCGGCTTTGCTGCCTGGCTGCTCTTTAGCAAAAGCATCAAAAAACTCGGCAACGAGATGCGCCTTTGGGTTGCTAGCTACTTCATTTACCTGCTGTTGGTGTTCCTGCCGCAGTCGAGCACCTTCAGAATATTGCTTCCCGCATTTCCACTGGCTGCAGCCCTAGCTTGGCGAACCAAAGACACCAGCAAGATTCAAAAAGGCGTCATTATCGCGGCTGGAATCATGCTTCAAATGGTCTGGCTCAACATCTGCTGGTACTACGAAGCACCAGACTACTCACCGCCATAGGACTCAGGGCAGATTGGTAATTTGCCCTAATTTTGTCTGAGATAATTGAACTTCGGCACTCAGTGCCAGCAATTCAAGGAGAAAAATTCCATGGCAGCAATGAAGCCACGCACCGGAGACGGACCAATGGAAGCAGAGCGCGAACCACGCGGTTTGATCGTTCTTCGCGTTCCACTCGAAGGGGGAGGCCGCCTTGTGGTCTCAGTAAACGACGAAGAGGCTAAGAACCTTTACGAAGTTCTCGAGGGTGTTGTCAAGCGTTAGTTTGCAAAACGAAAAAGCCAGTCAGCGATGACTGGCTTTTTTATTTAAGGCTTGCGAACGGCGAGCAATAGCCCATCGCCGACCGGCGAAAGCGCAGATACGAAGCTGTCAGTTTGATTCTTGAAGAAACGAATTACATCGCGGTATGCCACTGTTGAATCGTCACGCATGGCTGGGTCTGGCACTCGGTCGCGCCAGAGTGCGTGCGCCACAGCCACCACACCACCAGGCTTAAGCAACCTTGCTGATTCATGCAATTGCTCTTCGAAAGTTTCACGATCTGCATCTAGAAAAACCAAATCGTATGCAGCATCGGCCATGTTCGACATCACATCTAAAGCGTGACCTGCGATCACGCGAGTTCGGTTGGCCCTGATGCCAGCCTCGGTGAAAGCGGTTCTGGCCGCAGCTTGATTTTCTGGGTCAATGTCGATGGTTGCCAGAACTGAATCGGTGCTTGCGCTCAGCAGCCAAAGACCAGATAGGCCGGTGCCGGTGCCAGCTTCAACAATCGCTTTAGCAGAACTTGCCGCTGCCAAAACTGCTAGGTGTGAACCGGTGCTGGCGGTGATGCATTCGACACCGAGTTCTTCAGCGCGCATGCGAGCACGAGTCATTGCCTCGGTTTCGCTAGCGAAGTCTTCGACGTAACGCCAAGAACTGATTTTGTCGACCATGGATTGATTTTAAGTGTGTGCTGGCAGGTGAGCGTGAAGGCGCACTTTAGAACAAGATAACCTTTAAACATGTTCGGTTTAAGCACAGAGAAGTTTCTCATCTTACTTGTGCTTGCCGCACTCGTGCTCGGCCCAGAACGTTTGCCTTCGTATGCAAAGTGGTTGGCCGATTTTGCTAAGAAAGTTCGCAAGTTTGCGACTGAAACGCGCAACCAGCTCGAGCAAGAAACCGGCGAAGATCTTGGTGAAATCGACTGGAAGAAACTTGACCCACGGCAGTATGACCCACGTCGCATTATTCGCGACGCATTGCTTGAAGAAGACAACCCTCGCGAAAGCGTTGGGCTTAAGCCAAGAGCTGAAGCGCTAGCCGCGAACGCGCCAAAGCCACGTATCAAGACCGGGGAAAAACCGCCATTCGATAACGAAGCAACCTAAGGTAGGCGGCGCAGAATCTTGCTAAGGGTGAATAGCAAGGTCTCTACCAACTTGTATTCAGTTGCCCGAGTTGGCAGTTTTAGC
>JBJTOA010000109.1:0-20046 GCA_046074285.1 Micrococcales bacterium | reverse complement strand
TAAGGCAGGCTCGGGTCGCAGCGAACGCCGAAATAGTTCTGAACGCGTCGCTCGGTTGGCAGACCGTTGTCATCCCAGCCCATTGGGTAGTAAACCTCTTTGCCAGCCATGCGCTGGTAACGGGCTACCACGTCGGTGTGGGTGTAACTGAAAACGTGACCGACGTGAAGTGAGCCAGAGACGGTTGGTGGCGGGGTGTCGATGCTGTAGATGCAGTCTTTTGCAACGCTGCGGTCGAACGCGAAGACTTTATTAGTTTCCCAGAGTGAACCGAACTTGGCTTCTAGACCTTCGACGGCTACCTTCTCAGGGGTGGTAGCCGGGGCAAGAATGCGATTTTGGGCGTTGGTCACGTTCGAGTCTTTCAAAAAGTGGGTTTCTATAAGGTTAACATTGATGCAGGAAACCTTTTTCTTGCCAGAAAGCTATTTCATGTACCCAAAGTCAAACGACTCTTCGACTAACGCGCGCGAGGGCGTCAACCCTAGCCCTAGTTTTCCGAAGATCGAAGAGCAGATTCTTGACTTCTGGGACAAAGACGGCACCTTTCAAGCTTCGATCGACCAGCGCAAAGCTGAGGGCGCCGAAGAGTTCGTTTTCTACGATGGCCCGCCATTTGCTAATGGTCTGCCACACTACGGCCACCTGCTCACCGGTTACGCCAAAGACATGGTTCCGCGTTTCAAGACCATGCAGGGTTATCGCGTAGAGCGTCGTTTCGGTAGGGATACCCACGGCCTGCCTGCCGAGGTAGAGGCAGAGAAACAACTTGGCATTTCGGGTCGCTTTGAAATCGAAAAAATCGGCGTGGATGTTTTCAACGAGACCTGCCGCCGTTCAGTTCTGAAATACACCGACGAGTGGCGAAAGTATGTCACCCGCCAGGCTCGCTGGGTTGACTTCGACAATGACTACAAGACCCTAGACACTCCGTTCACCGAGAGTGTGCTCTGGGCATTCAAAGAACTGCACAACAAAGGTCTGATTTACGAAGGCTTCAAGGTGCTTGCATACTGCTGGCGCTGCGAGACTCCGCTGTCTAACCACGAACTGCGCATGGATGATGAGGTCTACAAGACTCGCCAAGACCAAACGCTGACGGTTACCTTCCCAGTTATCGGGGGAGAACTCGACAAAGTAAAGATTCTGGCCTGGACCACCACCCCGTGGACGCTACCGACGAACTTCGCGCTCGCCGTAGGGCCAGACATCGACTATGCAGTGGTCGCAACCTCTACCGGTAAATACCTGCTCGCCAAGTCGCTGGTCGCCAACTATGCGAAAGACCTAGGTTTCGAGAGTGCTGAAGAGGCGCTCGCCGCAGTTGAATCGGTGCGCAAGGGAACCGCGCTCGCGGGCATCCGTTACGAGCCAATCTTCAACTTCTACACCGATGCTGAAAAGTACGATGTTGCAAATGCCTGGCAGGTTTTGGTCGACTCCTACGTTGGCGAAGAAGACGGAACCGGCGTTGTGCACCAGGCACCTGCCTATGGTGAAGATGACCAGAGAGTTTGTCTAGCTGCGGGAATTCCTACCTATGTCTCGATCGATGAGCAGGGTAAGTTCAACAGCATCATCAGCGATTACACGGGTCAGCACGTGTTCGAGGCCAACAAGCCGATTTCACAGGATTTGAAGGCCGCCGGCCGCGTGCTGCGTCAGGCTTCGTACGAGCACCCTTACCCGCACTGCTACCGCTGCAAGAACCCGCTGATCTACAAGGCTGTTTCATCTTGGTTCGTTGAGACCACCAAACTTCGCGATCGCATGCTTGAGCTCAACCAAGAAATCAACTGGACACCTGAACACACCAAGGATGGCTCGTTCGGCAAGTGGCTCGAGAATGTGCGCGACTGGGCGATCAGCCGCAACCGTTTCTGGGGTGCTCCGATTCCGGTTTGGAAGAGCGATGACCCAACCTACCCGCGTATCGATGTCTATGGTTCGCTAGATGAACTCGAGGCAGACTTTGGTGTTCGTCTGGATGACTTCCACCGCCCAAACATTGATCTGCTAACCCGCCCAAACCCAGATGACCCAACCGGCAAGTCAACCATGCGTCGTGTGCCTGAGGTGCTCGACTGCTGGTTCGAATCAGGCTCGATGCCATTTGCTCAGGCACACTACCCGTTTGAGAACCGCGACTGGTTTGACTCGCACTTCCCAGGTGACTTCATCGTTGAATACATCGGTCAGACTCGTGGCTGGTTCTACACCCTTCATGTGCTGTCGACCGCGCTATTCGACCGCCCAGCATTCAAGAACGTGGTTTCGCACGGAATCATCCTTGGCGATGACGGCCAGAAGATGTCGAAGAGCCTAAAGAACTACCCAGATGTCAACGAGGTTTTCAACCGCGATGGCTCAGATGCAATGCGCTGGTTCTTGGTGTCTAGCCCGATTCTTCGTGGCGGAAACCTGAGCGTTACCGAACAGGGTATTCGCGAGGGTGTTCGCCAGGTGCTTCTTCCCCTCTGGAACACCTATTACTTCTTCTCGCTCTATGCCAATGCATCGAACTACGAAGCCAAGTTGAGTTACGACAGTAAAGATGTGCTTGACCGTTACCTGCTGGCGAAGACGCATGATCTGGTGATTGACGTTGAAAAGTCACTCAATGTTTTTGACGCCTACACCGCCAGCCAGCAGTTGCGCGACTTCGCCGACGTGCTAACCAACTGGTACGTTCGTCGTTCACGTGATCGTTTCTGGGAAGCCAAGCAAGAGGCTTTCGACACGCTTTACACGGTTTTGAACACAGTTGTGAAAATTGCAGCACCGCTACTTCCGCTAATAACAGAAGAAATCTTCCAGGGTCTAACCGGTGCTCGTTCAGTGCACCTAGAAAGCTGGCCAAACGCTGCCGAGATTCCGTCAGATGCAGCTCTAGTAACTGCGATGGATGGCGTGCGTTCGGTAGCGAGTGCTGCCCTCAGCCTGCGCAAGGGCGCTCAGCTGCGCGTTCGCTTGCCTCTGGCTAAGTTGACCGTAGTCACAGGCTCAGCCGATGCACTAAAGCCTTTCGTTGAGATCATCGCTGACGAGTTGAATGTCAAAGCTGTTGAGCTGGTCGAGCTCTCACTAGAGAGTGCATCGCACTACGGCGTGACCAAACGCCTGAGTGTAAATGCACGTGCTGCTGGCCCACGCATTGGCAAAATCGTGCAAGAGGCAATCGCTGCCGCCAAAAATGGCGACTGGAGCGAAACCGACGGCAAGGTAGTTGCCGGTGGCATCGAGCTTGTTGAAGGTGAATACAGCCTCGAACTCATCGCTGATGAATCGGCATCTGGCAAAAACCTGATCGGAATTCTTGCTGGTGGCGGTTTCGTTCTGCTCGATGGAGAGGTCACTGCAGAATTGGCAGCTGAAGGTTTGGCGCGAGATGTAATCCGTGCTGTTCAATCAGCTCGCAAGGATGCCGACCTGAATGTCAGTGACCGAATTCGCCTGACCATCACCGGTGACGAATCGGTAAGAGCCGCGGTTGAAACTCACGCCGAGCTAGTCAAGAGCGAAACCCTAAGCCTCGAGTTAGTTCAGATTGATGGCAAGGGTGACGTTGAAGTTGGCGACAACCAGAGCGTTTCAGTGCAGGTAGCAAAGCTCTAACGTGGAACAACTAGATAAATACTGGGCTCAGCAAGCCGCTGAGGTTGAAGCCGAACTGCTGACCCGAGTTGGCGAGAGCAAGGTTCGCCCAAGACTTGAGCCGACTCGACTCGCCGTCGAACTGCTAGGTGACCCGCAAAAAAGTTATCGAGTCATTCACGTCACCGGAACCAACGGCAAAACCAGCACCACTCGATTCATCGAGCGCATTTTGCGAGAGTTCGGAATTCGTACTGGCCGTTTCACCAGCCCTCACCTCGTGAATTTCAATGAGCGAATCTCAATCGACGGCGAGCCGGTTAGCAATGAAGTTTTGGTCGAAACCTACCGCGAGATTAAACCGATCATCGAAATCGTGGATGATCGCCTGAAAGCTCAGGACGAGGGCGCTCTAACATTCTTCGAGATTCTCGCGGTTTTAGCTTTCGCTATTTTCAACACCGAGGCAATCGAGGTTCTCGTTCTCGAAGTTGGTATGGGTGGCGAATGGGATTCAACCAACGTTGCCGATGGTGATGTTGCCGTGTTCACTCCGATTGGTCTCGACCACGTGGCTCGCCTGGGTGACACCATTGCCGAAATTGCCGCCACTAAATCTGGCATCATCAAGCCGGGTGCGATGGTGGTTTCTGCCAAACAGCCTTCTGAAGCTCGAGAAGTTCTGCTTGCGAAAACCAAGCTCACCGCCGAAAAGTGGATTGAACAAGGCGAAGCATTCGAGATTCAAAACCTTCGTCAAGACGGTTTTGGCCAGCGCTTCACTCTGAAGACTTCTGCTGCAACCTACAGCGATCTGTACATTCCACTGCTCGGAACGCACCAAGCCGAAAATTCTGCGGTAGCTATCGCTGCCGTTGAGGCATTCATGGGCTACGGCGAAAAAGCCATTCCAGAAGATGTTCTGCGCTCTGCTATGGCAGATGTTTCTTCGCCGGGAAGACTGCAGATCATCGATCGCGAGCCGCTCGTGATTCTTGACGCAGCGCACAACCCCCATGGGGCAAAGTCACTCGCGAATGCTCTGGTAGATAGTTTCTCGGCGCCATACACGATTGCCGTTCTTGCGGTGCTAAACGATAAAGACGCCGAAGGCATTTTGCGTGAGCTTGACGAAGTGGTATCTGGCGTGATCATCACCCAGTCGAGCTCTGAGCGCTGTATTCCGGCAGCTGAACTAGGCTCAATCGCCGAGCAAGTTCTGGGAACCGGGCGTGTGACAGTAGTTGAAAATCCGGCTAAGGCACTCGAACAAGCCAAAGCTGACTTGCCAAAGAATATGAACTCGGCGGTCGTGGTTTCGGGTTCGATTAGTTTGATCGGTGACATTTTGGCAGAGGCGCAATATTCGGCAAACATTGATCTGAGTGACGAAGAGTTCGATGAAGTCTCTGGTGAATATGAAGTTCAAGACATCTACGAAGAAGTTGAAATCACTGCCGAAGAAGACCTTGAAGATCTAGAAGAGGATGAATACTAGATGGCTCGCAAACGCACCACATCAACCCAGCGACTGCTGGCTTCGATGCTTTTGGCATTCGAAGCACTGGTCGTCTTCTTTGCAACCCTCGTGGCTTTCGGTCTCAAGGTAGCCGACCCTGCGGTGGTATTTGGTGTCGGTGGGGCGCTGGCGCTCATCATGATTCTCATGCCGGCCATCCTCGGGTCTAAAGCCAGTTATTACTTTGGTTGGGCTGTTCAGCTGGCAACCTTGCTCACCGGAATCTGGGTGCCACTGATGTGGTTCGTCGGTGGAATTTTCGTCTGTCTCTGGGCTTGGGCCATGATCGCCGGTAGCACCATCGATAAGGCAAGACGAAACTTCGAACGCCAGCAACAGGCAGAATAGAAATACCCAGAGGAGTAAAAATGGCCGACCTTCAGCAGACTTTAGTTCTAATCAAGCCAGATGGCGTTAAACGCAACCTAATCGGTGAAATCATTCGCCGCATTGAGACCAAGGGTTACGTGGTTGTCGACCTAAAGAAGTTCACGCCTTCAAAAGCCTTGCTAGAGAAGCACTATTCCGAACACGAGGGCAAGCCGTTTTTTGCTCCGCTAGTTGACTTTATGAACTCGGGCGATGTTGTTGCCCTGCGAGTTGAAGGCCACGCTGTCATCGAAGGATTCCGCTCACTCGCTGGTGCCACGAATCCAACCGTTGCTGCTCCGGGAACCATCCGGGGCGACCTCGGTCGCGACTGGGGGCTTGCAGTGCAGCAGAACCTAGTTCACGGATCAGACTCACCTGAGTCAGCAGCTCGCGAACTTGACCTTTGGTTTGACTAAGAGTCTTTAGAAACCGACGCTAAACATCACGCCGAGGCGGTCGGCAAAGTGCATCAAAATCAAACTGGCCATGATGGCTTCGGTGATTAGCGAGTATGCCCAGGCATAGCTGTAAGCATTGTCTGCCCAGCCAACAAATCGAGTTGGAACCTCGACAATATCTTCGCGAATCAGCCAAAGCAGAGTTCCCCAGAACATCGGAATCATGCCGAACCAGGCGACCATGCAGTAGAGGCAGATTGCACCAATCGAGTAAACGGTTTGGGTAAATAGCCAAACCACAAAGATGAAACCTAGTGCAATGCCCAGCAGGTACATGTGCCAGAACCAGGTCTTGAACTTTGCGCCTGCGAGCACCGCAAAGGCTACGAGCAATGGTGCAAAAAAGGCCGCTAAACCGATGATTGGGTTTGGGAAACCGAATAGTTTTGCCTGAGCAGAGAGCATCACTGATTTGCAAGAAAGAATCGGGTTTAGGTCGCAGCTCGCCAAGGCGTCAGCATTCTCAGCCACATGGATTCTCTCGAGCACCAGTGAGAATGATGCGTACCAACCCAAAATTGCACCGATAATCCAGGTGTAAATCAGGGATCTAGGGGGAGTGACCTCACGAATAGTGCTGGCATTTGCTTCGCTCATAGTTCAAGTATGCCATCACGTAATGCTGACATTTTGCCGTGAAACTGCCATACTTAGAGGGTTACGTTGAAACCACATTTCAACTAACCCAGAAGTTTCTGAATATGCGTCGATGCTGACTCGTAAGTCCCAAAGGGCAGAGCAGATCGAGTAAGTCGAGATTCAGGTTGAGTTTTTTATGAACGCCGAATGGCTGTGAATGTGGCACAGGCAAACGGCATCAGGAGTGCACCTTAAATGGTGAATGAAGAAAAAGACGCCGTTAAGGCGCAGCCAAAAGCAAAAGCATCAGCACCTAAACCAGCTGGCAAGAAGCCTGCAACCGCTGCACCTGCCAAGAAAGCACAAGCAAAGCCAAAAGCAGAAACTGCAAAGCCCGCTGCCAAAAAGGCTCCTGCTGCAAAAGCAAAAGCAAAAGCTTCAAGTGCGGTTGAGCCAAATACCGAAAGCCCAGTAACTGTTTCTGCCACCTCGTTACTTTTCCAGGCTCCAGATTTGCCAACTCCGGTCATTGACCCTAAGCGCGGTCGCCCAGTAGAAAATAACAAGCCTAAGCAGAACGACCAAGAGGGAAACAATCCTCGCAAGCGCGTTCGTCGTCGCGATGGTGAGGCTGTTGAAACCTCCGATCCAAACGCAGTTGTAAAGGTAAGAACTCCTCGTGAGGCTCCGGCACCAAGCAACGAACCTCAGCGCGTCAAAGGCTCAACTCGCCTTGAAGCGAAGAAGCAGCGCCGTCGCGATGGTCGCGATGCTGGTCGTCGTCGCACCCAGATTACCGAGAGCGAATTCTTGGCCCGTCGCGAAGCGGTTGACCGTCAAATGGTGGTTCGCTCTGCCGGTAGCAAAATCCAGATTGGTGTACTAGAAGACAAGGTTCTAGTTGAGCACTATGTAGCCAAAGCCCAAGAGGCATCTTTGATTGGCAATGTTTACCTCGGTAAAGTTCAGAACGTTTTGCCTTCGATGGAAGCAGCATTCGTTGACATCGGTCGCGGTCGCAACGCCGTGCTTTATTCAGGCGAAGTTGACTGGGAACTCGCCGAGACTGGCAACCAGCCACGTCGTATAGAACTTGCTCTAAAGTCTGGCGACACAGTTTTGGTTCAGGTAACTAAAGACCCGGTTGGTCAAAAAGGTGCTCGCTTGACCTCGCAGGTTTCACTGCCTGGCCGCTACTTGGTCTTTGTACCAAACGGCAGCATGAACGGAATCTCTCGCAAACTTCCTGATTCAGAACGCGCCCGCCTGAAGCGAATCTTGAAAGAGATTCTTCCTGAAGATGCCGGCGTGATCGTTCGAACCGCAGCTGAGGGCGCAACCGAAGAGCAACTGACTCTTGACGTTCAGCGTTTGCAGGCTCAGTGGGCAGACATTCAGTCAAAGGTTGAGACTGCACAACCGCCAGTTCTGCTTCACTCAGAGCCTGACCTACTTGTCAAGATCGTTCGCGATGTCTTCAACGAAGACTTCCAGAAGATGATCATTTCTGGCGATGATGCTCGTTCAACCATCGAAACTTACCTTTCACAAGTTGCTCCTGATCTGCTCGAGCGCGTTGAGAAGTATGAAGGCAGCAACGACGTCTTCGACGAATACCGAATTGGCGAACAGATTGCCAAGGCTCTAGACCGCAAGGTTTACCTGCCATCTGGTGGTTCACTAGTGATTGACCGCACCGAAGCCATGACCGTGGTAGATGTCAACACCGGAAAGTTTGTTGGCTCTGGCGGAAACCTCGAAGAAACCGTGACCAAGAACAACCTTGAGGCTGCCGAAGAAATCGTTCGTCAGCTAAGACTTCGCGACATCGGTGGCATCATCGTGGTCGACTTCATTGACATGGTTCTCGAATCAAACCGTGATCTAGTGCTTCGCCGTCTGATCGAATGTCTAAGCCGCGACCGCACCAAACACCAGGTTGCCGAAGTAACCTCGCTCGGTCTGGTGCAGATGACCCGCAAGAAAATTGGTATCGGTCTGCTTGAGGCATTCTCTGAACCTTGTGAGGTTTGCGTTGGTCGCGGTGTAATCGTTCACCACGAGCCGATCATGCGTCATAAGCACACCAACGTTGAGACCAACGAGCCAAAGCAGAACAACAACCAGAACAGTAACTCTGGTGGTGGCAAGAAGAACAAGAATAAGAACCGCGACCAGCAGCAGCAACAGCCTGCGAAAGTTGCGGTGGTTCCAGCCGAGAAGGCACATGAACTTGGCGATGTAATGGCAAAGATTGCTGCTTCAACAGTTGCCGCTCACGAAGCTGCTGGTGAAGAATCGCCGATTGCGATTGCTCAGAAAGAGGATGCCGCCGTGGCTGCATCCTTGCTGGAATCAGTTCTCGATGCTCTGCCAGAGCCAAAAGCTGCCGGTGAGGGTCGTCGCAAACCGCGTCGAGCAACCGGTGGAGGAACAACTTCAACGCAAAACTAGTCGTTTTGTGTTGACCAAGTCGCGATTGGTGGGTAAACTAAACAGGTTGCCCGCATTATTGCGATTGCAACCAATCAAGTCTTTAGAACAAAGGGTAGATCTGTGGTTTACGCTGTAGTCCGCGCTGGCGGACGTCAAGAGAAGGTGTCAGTAGGCACCATCGTTACGCTCGACCGTGTTAAGGCCGATGCAAACGGTAAGGTTATGCTTCCTGCGCTGCTGCTAGTTGATGGTGACAAGGTCACTCACGACGCTGCTGCACTTGCAAAGGTAAAGGTTGAGGCTGAATTCCTCAACGACCTACGTGGTCCAAAAATCGTTATCCAGAAGTACAAGAACAAGTCGGGATACAAGAAGCGCATGGGCCACCGCTCAGAGCTTACCCGCGTACAAGTTACTTCGATCAAGTAAGGAATCCGTAAATGGCATCCAAAAAAGGTGTTAGCTCGACCAGAAACGGTCGCGACTCAAACGCACAGCGTCTTGGTGTTAAGCGTTACGCAGGCCAAGAAGTTAACGCAGGCGAAATCCTAGTTCGTCAGCGTGGAACCCACTTCCACCCGGGAGCCAATGTTGGCCGCGGCAAGGATGACACCCTATTCGCACTTTCAGCTGGCGCTGTTGAGTTCGGTATCAAGGGTGGCCGTCGCGTAGTCAACATCGTTGTGGCTGCTGCTTAGTCAAACTTTTTCACTTTGGATGGCGAGCCTTGTGCTCGCCTTCATTGTTTTTAGACCTGCACGAAAGGAGTTCTCATGGTTACCTTTGTTGACCAGGTAACTCTTCACGTGCGCGCCGGTAATGGCGCTGATGGTTGTGTCTCAATCAAGCGCGAAAAGTTCAAGCCTCTCGCTGGACCAGATGGCGGCGATGGCGGCGATGGCGGCAGCATCTCGCTGTTGGCAGATGCCGATGTCACAACTCTTCTCGAGTATCACTTTCAGCCGCACCGTGCCGGTAGCGATGGTGGTAAGGGTGCCGGAGACTTTCGTAATGGTTCGACCGGTGCCAGTCAAGTTCTCAAGGTTCCAGTCGGAACAGTTGTAAAAGACGCGCAAGGCAAACTTATTGCCGACCTTGACGAGCCTGGCATGCAGCTTGTGATCGCCGAGGGTGGTCAAGGTGGTCTTGGCAACGCGGCTCTCGCGAGTGCAAAGCGCAAGGCTCCGGGATTCGCTCTCAAGGGTGTGCCTGGCTGGTCTGGCGATGTCATCCTCGAATTAAAAACGGTCGCAGATGTTGCGCTGGTAGGTTACCCGTCGGCTGGTAAGTCTTCGTTGATCGCAGCTCTCAGCGCTGCTCGCCCGAAGATTGCTGATTACCCGTTCACGACTTTGCACCCTAACCTCGGCGTGGTTCAGGCAGGCGAAACCCGATTCACCATCGCTGACGTGCCTGGTTTGATCGAGGGCGCGAGCGAAGGCAAGGGTCTTGGCCTGCAGTTCCTGCGTCACGTTGAGCGTTGCGCCGCGCTGCTGCACGTGCTCGATTGCGCAACTCTCGAACCGAATCGCGATCCGATTTCTGACCTAGACAAGATTTTAAAAGAACTGGATGCCTACGAGGTTCCAGAGGGGCAGTTGCCACTGACCAAACGCCCTCAGTTAGTTGCGCTTAACAAGGTTGACGTGCCTGACGGTCGCGAACTTGCTGAATTTGTCAAAGCAGATCTTGAAGCCCGCGGTTACCAGGTGTTTTTAGTTTCGGCTGCAACTCACGAGGGTTTGAAAGAACTCAACTGGGCGCTGGCAACGCTTGTGAATGAAGCTCGTTCGCAGGCTGCAGCTAAACCTACCAAGCAGCGAATCACTCTGATGCAAGAGAAGCGCGCCGAAGGCAACTTCGTGGTTCACCGCGAAGAAGTTGGCGGCGAAGAGATCTTCCGTGTGCTCGGTGCAAAGCCTGAGCGCTGGGTTGCCCAAACCGACTTTGGCAACGAAGAGGCTGTTGGCTACCTTGCTGACCGCCTTGCCAAAATCGGCATCGAAGACGAACTTTATAAAGCTGGCGCAATCGCCGGTTCTACCGTAGTTATCGGCCCAGGTCGTGGTTGGGTATTCGACTGGGAGCCAACCATCGCTTCGGCTGCCGAACTCATCACCGGCCCTCGCGGAACAGATGCCCGCATGGACACCAACACTCGCCGAACCACTCCTGAACGTAAGCGACAATATAAAGAACTTATGGATGCCAAGGCACGCGCTCGTGACGAGCTTGCTGCCGAGGGCAAAGCCGGACTCTGGCAGGACGAAGAAGAGGAAGACGAATAGTGCGCCAAGAACTCATCAACGCGAAGCGCATTGTCGTTAAGGTTGGTTCTTCATCGATTACCGGTGATAACGAGTTCAAGCTCGACCTATTGGTTGATGCCATTGCCGCCGCAGTTAGTCGCGGGGTAGAGGTCATCCTTGTCACTTCTGGCGCAATCGCAACCGGCATGCCACTTCTCAAACTTTCAAGCAAGCCAGCAGATTTGCCAACCGCTCAGGCTCTTGCCGCAGTTGGCCAGTCTCGTTTGATTGCTCGCTATCAGCACAGCCTTGAACGGTATGGCTTGATTGCGGCTCAGGTTTTGCTCACCCACCACGACCTAGCCGATGCAGAAACCCGCGCCAACGCAAAAGCTGCCATGGACAAACTGGTATCTCTCGACAAAGTCGTGCCAATCGTCAACGAGAACGACACCGTTGCGACCGCAGAAATTCGCTTTGGCGATAACGATTCGCTGGCTGCCGAGGTATCGGTTCTAGCTTCAGCTGACTGGCTCATTTTGCTCAGCGACATCGATGCCCTTTACAACATGAACCCGAGCAAGCCAGGTGCTCAGGCCATTGAGTTCGTGGTTTACGGAGATGACCTCAGCGGAGTAGAACTTGATGGTTCATCCACCGGGGTAGGAACCGGCGGTGCCGTGACCAAAGCTAAGGCTGCCAAGATTGCAACCGAGGTTGGAGTGGATGTGCTTTTGACCAGCACCGATAATGTGGCTGCAGCGCTTACCGGCGAGCAGGTTGGCACCTGGTTCGAAGCCAACCCAGATAAGTAGGCTTAGATTATGTCTTCTGCAATCGATCGCATTAAGTTAGCCAAGGCTGCTTCGAGTTCACTTACGCTCGCCAGCACTTATGCCAAGAATGCCGCACTTGAGGCAATCGCTGACCTGCTGCCAAAGCGAGCAAGCGAGATTATCGCTGCAAACGCAAAAGACCTGGCAAACGGCAAAGCCAACAGCATCGCAGAGGGCCTGCTTGACCGGCTGATGCTAGACGAGAAGCGTATCCAATCGCTTGCAAATGCGATTCAAACTGTTATCGACTTACCAGACCCGGTTGGCGACATCGTTCGCGGCAAAACTCTGCCTAACGGTTTGAAACTCACCGAGGTCAGAGTTCCGTTCGGCGTAATCGGAGCCATTTACGAAGCACGCCCAAATGTGACTATCGACATCGCAAGCCTTGCTATCAAGAGCGGTAACGCGGTTGTGTTGCGCGGTGGTTCGGCGGCAGAAAACACCAACGCGGTACTAGTCAAACTTTTGCAGGATGCCCTTGAAATTGCTGGCATCAATCGCGATGCTGTTCAGACAGTTGATGACTTCGGTCGTCAGGGTGCGAATGACATGATGCAAGCTGTTGGCCTGATTGACGTTTTGATTCCGCGCGGCGGAGCCGGTCTGATTCACTCGGTGGTCATGGAATCAAAGGTTCCAGTTATTCAAACCGGCGATGGTGTGGTTCACATTTTCGTAGATGAAACTGCAAATGCTGACTGGGCTGTTGACATTGTTTTCAACTCGAAGACTCAGCGCCCAAGTGTTTGCAACGCACTCGAAACTTTGCTGATTCACAAGAATGCAGTGCAACGCGTGCTACCTGGAATTTTGCAGAAGCTTGAAGAAAAGGCTGTCAAGATTCACGGGGATCAGGCCGTAGTAGACCTTTACCCGAGCGCCGAATTAGCGACGGATGCCGACTGGGCAGCTGAGTATCTTTCGCTTGAGCTCGCAGCCAAAGTGGTGAACAGCTTGGATGAAGCTCTTGAGCACATCGCTAAGTATTCGACCAAGCACACTGAATCAATCATCACCGAAGACCTTGCCAACGCTGAACGGTTCTTGGCTGAGGTTGATTCAGCGGTTGTAATGGTTAACGCCAGCACCCGTTTTACCGACGGTGGTGAGTTCGGATTCGGCGCAGAGGTCGGTATCTCAACTCAAAAGCTTCACGCCCGCGGACCAATGGGTCTTGCTGAACTTACCAGCACGAAATGGCTGGTTCGTGGCAACGGCCAAGTTCGAAAATAAGTTAGCATTTAGACATGACTTCAATCATCAAGCACCTGGCAGAGACCGCAGAAACCATTGACCTTGGTTTTCCAACCGTAGTCATTGGTGCTATCGCAATGGTGGTCTTCATTGCTCTAGGTCTAGTGACCTACTCTTACCGCGATGTAGCCAACCGTCACGAGCACAAGTCTGGCAAAGGCTCGCACCACTAAATCAATAATGGCCAAGCTCGCAGTCTTTGGCGGTACCTTCGATCCCATTCATAACGGGCACCTGGTTGCTGCGCGAGAAGTGGTCAACAAGCTACATCTTGAAAAGCTACTGTTTGTTCCAACCGGCGATAGCTACCAGAAGGATTCAAACACTTCAGCGCTGCACCGAGCACAGATGGTGCGTTTAGCCATCCAAGGCAATTCAAACTTTGAAATCGATCTTTCTGATGTCAACCGCACAGGGCCCACCTACACGATCGATACCCTGCGAGAAATCAAAACCAAGTACCCGAGCGATGACTTATTTTTCGTTCTAGGTAGCGACGCATTCGCAGGGATTGAAACTTGGAAAAACTACCGCGAACTTTTTGACCTAGCAATATTTGTTATCGTCACGCGCCCAAATTTTGCAGTTCAGGTGCCGACCGAACTAAGGCACCGAGTTATGCTTCTCGAGATTGACGCACTGAATCTGAGTTCTACCGAGGTTCGCACTCGTTTGGCAAACCATCAGGATGTGAACGCGCTGTTGCCAGATAAGGTGGCAAACTATATCGAGGTCAATAACTTGTATGAGGTGAATGCTTGAGCGAAGAATTCCTTACGCGCCGTCAGATGCGCGAACGGGAGCAAACTGCCGCAAGTGCACCTGAGGTTTTGCCAACCCGCAGAGAATTGCGGGATCGTGAAAAAGCAATTCAGGATCGCCTCGAGAAAAACCTCACACCGAGCCAGCCAATTGGTGTGATTGTTCCAGAATCTGTTCTGCCAACTGCGCTCGCAACCACTACCGCGGTAACTGAAACCCCCGTCGTCACCGAATTTGTCACCCAAGCACCTTTTATCGATGAAGCTAATCCGGGCACAATCCCAACCCAGGTTATTCGTCGCGAAGTAACTACCGACACTGCATCCATCATTTTGCCAACCTTGCCAGATATCACGGGCAGCAGCTTTGTGGTGCCCGAGAGCAATATCGTGATTCACACCGGCGCTATTGATGTGCCAGCGCAGCCGACCACGCCAACCGGCGAAATAACTCTAATCACCCAGCCTGAACCCGTAATCGATGCTTCGCGTGCCGACTATGTCGAACCAACTGATACCGGAAAGATTGGCGTGCTGGGTATCGAGCCAATGCCGGCTCGCTCGCTAGCGAAACGAAATAAAGATCGAGTATTCCCAGGCCGCCTTCGAAAAGGCTGGGGGACTGTCTACCTAGTGCTCGGGGTTGCACTGGTTATGGCAGCAATCGGCACGCTTGTATTTTTACTATTCAGTGCAAACATCATCTAAAAGAAACGAAATCCTTGACCGCATCAGCAAACGCAATCAAAGTAGCCACCATCGCAGCACAAGCCGCAGCAGACAAGCTTGGCGAAAACATCATCGCCATCGACGTATCAGATCACTTTGCATTTCCAGAGGTATCACTCATCATTAGCGCTAAGAATGAACGTCAGGTTGCTGCGATTGCCGACTTTATCGAAGATGAGCTTCACAAGGCTGGCATCAAACTGCTTGGTAAAGAAGGCAAGGTTGAAGGTCGCTGGATACTTGAAAACTTTGGTGACGTGGTTTGTCACGTATTCCACGAAGAAGACCGGATGACTCGCGGTCTCGAACGTCTCTATGACGGACCTCGCATCGAGCTCGATGTGTCATAGTCAAAAATCTTCGTATAAACTAAACAGGTTGTCTAGCAGATAACAATCTCAAGGGCCTATGGCGCAGCTGGTAGCGCACCTGCATGGCATGCAGGGGGTCAGGGGTTCAAGTCCCCTTAGGTCCACCAAAAACTCCGCTTCGGCGGAGTTTTTTGTTTAACCGCGAGCGCGGCTAGGGTAATCCCTATTTTTCGCATTAGCGAATATGGCTTGCTGTTTATATGACCCTGAACCTTTGTGTGATTTGGTTCTGGGAGATAAAAGTGATTCGTTCAAAGTTCGCGAAGTTAATCAGCGGCATCCTGGCTTCAGCCTTGGTAGCAAGCATCTTGGCAGTGGGTTCACCCGCTCAAGCTGCATACCTGGCACCGGTAATTGCCACCGTTAGCCCAAACAGCGGAACCCTGACAGGTGGTGAACTTATCACTGTTACCGGTGCAAACCTGCAGTACGTGGGCGGTGGTGCACTTGGTAACGGCATTGATCAATACCATTCGGTAGCAGTTGCCCCTGACGGCACTTGGTTGCAGTTCAGAGCTCCAGATGCCTCTCGAACCGGAAAAGTAGACCTCTCCCTCTACGGCCAGATCAACGTCACCGAACCTCAGATTTACAACTACACAGCAACTTCAATTACGGCAATCAACCCACCTGTCGGTACCTTCCTCGGTGGAACGGCTGTGACCATCACCGGTGTCGGATTCGGCCCTATGGAGTGGGGCGATGGTTCGCTTTCAGTAACCATCGGCGGCCAGCCAGCAACCGCAGTTCACCGTGTCAGCCCAACTCAGATCACTGCGGTAACCGCACCTCACGCTCTAGGCGTTACTGACGTTGTAGTTAGCTTCAATGTCGTTGGCAACAGCATCAAGTACTCGAACAACGTAATTACAGGTACCGGACTTTACACCTACGGATCCGAAAACGTTTCACCTACCATTACTTCGATCAGCCCAGACAAGGGAAGCATCGTCGGCGGTCAAGATGTGACCATCAGTGGTAAGTACCTTCGAGGCACCGACTCAAACAACGGAACCTTTACCTTTGGCGGAACCACTGCAGTGGTAAAGAGCGTCAATGTTGACGGAACCAGCGCCGTTGTTACCACCCCTGCTCACGCAGCTGGCCAGGTAGATGTCACTGTAACCACAGCAGACGGAACCGCAACTCTCGGCGCTGGCTACCAGTACGGCCCGCCTCCGACAGTAACCGGCATCAACGCATCAAGTGGTGTTACTAACGGCGGAACCAAGGTCACCATCACGGGTACCAACTTCGGTAGCGCGGGTGCGCCGATTGTTAAGATCGGTGGCAAGCTTGCCCTCTGCGTCAAGCTCGTGAACTCGAACACGATTACCGCTGCAACCCGTGACAATGTTGCGGGGCTTACTAACGTTGAAGTCACGGCAACCACTGGTGCTGGTAGCGCAACCCTTACCAACGGTTACGAATTCAAAGCTCCTGCAACGACTCCAAACATCACTGCCATCACTCCTAACTCAGGCCCAATTGGCGGTGGAACTGTAGTTACTTTCACCACTGACGGCACTTTCCCAACTGACACTCCAAACGTCATGTTTGGTTCAGTCTGTGCAGCCTCAGTGACCCGTGTAAACGCAACCACCCTCAGAGTGACTGCCCCTGCTAACCCAGCCGGAGCCAAGAACGTAACTCTGACCTGGGCCACCGCTTACGCCACCAAGAGCCTTGGTTACACCTACTACATTCCAACCCCACCAGTTGTGTCTTCGGTATCCCCGAACATCGGCTGGGCTGTCGGTGGTCTTCAAACGACCATCACCGGTACCGGGTTCGGAAACGTACCTGGAACTTTGAAGTTTGGAACCGTAACTGCAAGCACGGTGACCTTCTGGAGCGACACCATGATCATTGCCTGGACTCCACCAAACACGGTTGGAGCCAAGGATATCTCAGTTATTCCAAACCTTTCGACCACACCAATCGTTGGTTCAGGGCTTTTCACCTATAAGGCACCGGTAATCAGCAATGTGACTCCGAACAACGGCCCTGTTGTCGGTGGCACTGCTGTGACCATCAATGGTGACGGTTTTGGTGATACCGGAACTCCGAACGTTACCTTTGGCGGCAAAACCGCTAGCAGCATTGTTCGCATTAGCCCTACCAAAATCACCGCTGTGGTTCCATCCGGAACCAAGGGCTTTGCCCGTGTTGTAGTTACCCCAGATGGTGGCGGTGCAATCGCTAATGACACCGCTTATGCCTACACGAACGATCTGCTGACTCCTCTGATCACTGACAGCTCGCCTTGGGTTGGCCCGCAAGCCGGTGGCATCACCGTAACTGTGACAGGTAAGAACTTTGTCGGAACTGACGGCCGTAAAGGCACGCTCAAAATCAACAACGCTGTGCCTGCAAACGTTTCAATCAACTCTGGTGGAACCGTCGCTACCTTTACCGCGCCTGCACTTGGCCCTGGTCGCTATGTAATCAGCATTGTGACCAACGAAGGTACTGCATGGCAGACGCTTTACACAGTCTTCGCAAAACCAAGCGTTGTCTGTGCTGACATCTATGACGTCAGAAACATGAATCCAGACGGCGGCACTTTAGTTCGCGTTTACGGTCACGACATGTGGCACCCCTATGACGCCGACGGCAGCTTCCCTCCAACTGTAAAAATCAATGGAATTCCAGTCGAGGTGACCAAGGCAAGTGCCTACCAGTACTTTGGCCCTTACGACACTCGTCGTTACTTTGAGTTCAAAGATGCAGATGGAGTACTAAACGGTGGTTACGGCTACCAGAGCTTGACAATCACAGCCGCCAATGAGACACCGATTACTGTAAACAACTGTGTCTACCGCACCGCAGGCGCTGCGATTATCGCGGATGACAGAACTCACGCTTGGACTGGCGTTGCTCAGCCATTCTCGTACTTCGGCTACCACGCAGTGGGCGAGCGCGACGGCGACAAGGTCGTGAGTGTTGGAACTTATACCTTCAGTGGTAACGGATACGGTCCAAGCACCACTCCTCCAACCGCAGTTGGCGAGTACACAATCGCTCCAAGCAATGCAACCATGGATCCTTCAAATCACTGGAACCACTATGCGTTTGCTTATGTGAGCGGTACGTACACCATTACCGGCCAGCCACTCACCATCACCGCAACCTGTAGTGCTCCCGCTATGTATGACGGAACCTCTGCAAGCTACACAATCAGTGGTATTCCCACTGGTGAAGTCCAAAAGACTGCAACCATCTCATGGAGCGGTCACGATGCTAATGGCAACAGTTACGGGCCAACCGCAACTGCTCCCAAGAATGCTGGTACCTACACGGTTTCAGTAAGTGGCATGACGTTTAACAGCGGCATGGAAGTTTCATACGACTTCAGCTATGCAAACACCACCTGTACTATCGCGAAGCGACCAGTTCAGATTGTTGCTAAGAACCAGACCAAAGTCTTCGGCGATAACGACCCGGCTTTGCCTTGGGAATTCTTTGACCCAGCAAACACCAACCTGGTAGGCACTGATTCGATCAGCGGAAGTCTTAGCCGTGACAAGGTTGGAACTCACGCCGGTGAACTAGTTGGTCTTTACGAGATCAACACCGGGAACCTTTCGGCGAACAACGTCAACTACGACATTCAGTATTCGATTCCGACTGATGAAGCTCACCCAGGTGAGTATGGTTACCTGATCATCACCAAGAAAGACATCACCATCACCGCGGCCAACAAGACCAAGATGTATGGAAACGATGACCCACGTTTGACTTGGACTGCATCGCCTAGCTCACTAACAAACGGTGAAAACGTAGCCCTCGGAATGACTGGTTCGATTTCTCGTGCGGAGGGCCAGGATGTTGGCACCTACACAATCGGTCAGGGAACCCTTGACAACGCCAACTACAACATCACCTTCGTGGATGGCACCTTCACCATCACACCGCGTCCAATCCGTGTTCGATTCAATGACAAGAGCAAGGTTTACGGCGCTGCTGAGAAGGAGCTAACGGCTTACAACGAGGTTCGTTGGAACACATCTGACCTTGGACTGGTTTACGGCGACACCATTGCGTCGATCATGACCGGAACCGCAGCACGAGCAGTCGGTGAAAACGTAGGTGAGTATGCAATTACGCACGACACCATGCTGTCTAACGCTAACTACACCATCACCTGGGTAAACGGTAAGTACACGATTACGCCGCGTCCGCTTCACCTAGATGCTGCTGACAGCACCAAGGTTTACGGCGAGGCAGACCCAACTGGAATGCTCGACTGGACAGTAGCTTCGGTGGCCGCTGGTGCTGAGGAAGGCCTGGTAAGCCCAGATACCGAATCAATCATCACCGGTACTGCAGCTCGTCAAGCCGGTCAGGATGTCGGAGATTACAACATCACCAAGGGCACCCTGTCGGCTGGCAGCAACTACACCCTGAGCTTCAGCACAGGTAAGTTGACCATCACCAAGCGCCCGATCACTATTGCTCCTGATGCCAAGAGCAAGGTCTACGGTGCTTTGAACCCAACCAGCTACACCTACTCGGTGGTTTCGGGCAGCTACGCTTACTCAGAAACTTCACTAGTTGGAAACATCGCACGCGAATGGGGTGAGGATGTTGGAGACTACGGCTACATTTTGAGCTGGTCATTCATCTACAACAACCCGAACTACAGTGTGACGATTGACCCAACCAGCACTAACAAGTTCTCGATTACCAAGCGTGATATCACAATCACCTCAGAAGATAAGACCAAGCAGTACGGTCAGAGTGACCCTGAGTTTAGTCACACCTTCACAACCGCTGGCCTAAACGCTTATGGCTACCTGCCAAACGGACAGTACGTTTACTTCCACGGTAAATTGTCACGAGCAGACCGTGAAGACGTTGGTGCTTGGGATATCGAGCAGGG
>JBJTOA010000108.1:0-5163 GCA_046074285.1 Micrococcales bacterium | reverse complement strand
AAAGATTCCAATGGATCCAGTCTTTATAGTCGTAGCGCTGGTGATTGTCATTGCGCTATTTTTTGACTTCACAAATGGCTTCCATGACACCGCAAACGCAATGGCAACGCCTATTGCGACCGGCGCCATGAAGCCTCGCACTGCGGTTCTAGTAGCAGCAGTTATGAACCTCGTCGGTGCATTCCTATCAACCGCAGTTGCCAAAACCATTTCGGTTGACATGCTGAACATCAATCTCGCAGAGGTTGGCAGCGGCGCAATCATGGTTCTCGCAGGTCTCTCTGGTGCCATCCTCTGGAACCTCACTACCTGGTTCCTCGGTTTGCCTTCATCTTCATCTCACGCCCTATTCGGCGGTTTGATCGGCGCAACCCTGGCTTATGCAGGTGCCGCAGCCATCAACGGAGACAAAATCATTGAAAAGGTTTTGATCCCAGCGATTCTTGCTCCGCTAGTTGCAGGTATTGCAGCTTGGGTAGCCACTCGTCTTTCATACCTTGCAACTGCACGCAGCCAGAAAGAGCGCAGCAAGTCTGGCATCAATACTGGTCGCACTAAGTTCAAGGTGGGGCAGTGGTTCACTTCTTCGCTAGTTGCTCTGGCTCACGGTACCAACGATGCACAGAAGACCATGGGTGTTATCACCCTCGTTCTAATCGCCGGCGGCTACCAGACCAAGGATGACCCTGTGGCTTTCTGGGTAATCCTTTCGGCTGCAACCGCAATCGCGTTGGGAACCTTCTCAGGCGGTTGGAGAATCATCAAGACCATGGGTCACGGGCTTTCAGAAATTAAGCCAGCTCAGGGTCTGTCAGCTGAAGTTGCCGGTGGTTCAACCATCCTCGCTTCAAGCGCACTCGGTTTCGCGCTCTCAACCACCCAGGTAGCTGCTGGTGCAATCATCGGTTCAGGTCTCGGCCGCAAGGGTGGCGCTGTCAAGTGGGGCAAGGCCGGTCACATCGTGCTGGGTTGGTTCCTAACCCTGCCAGCGGCTGCTCTAGTTGGTGCGCTTAGCGCCTACCTGACCATGGTGCCAGGCGTCGGTGTGGCGCTTGAGCTCATCGTCACCATCGCTCTTGTCGCAGTCATCTTCAAGATTTCACGACGTAACAAGATTGACCACAAGCACGTTGGTGTGGCTGCAGTTGAGGATGCCAACAAAGCAGTTCTCACGCCAAAGCAGGCTGCCAAGTCAAAGAAAGGTAAGAAGTAATGTTTGATCTAAGCACTATTAAGTGGGACAGCTTCTTGCTGGTTGCAGGAGCCGCTCTGGTTTTCTCAGCAGCAATCTCGCTGGCCTTTGCACTAGGTGTTCGTTTTCTCACGAACGCGCAGCACGCGGCTAACAAGACCAAAGGCAAGAAGTCTAAAGCTGGCAGCAAGAACGCTCAGATTGAAGCGCTAAACCGCATTGCGGCTTACCTGCTTTTCTCTGTGAGCGCATCGGCCCTGCTTTTTGGTTTGTATCTGATTCTGGTGAAGGACAACATCCTGCCACCGTTCTGGCCAACCGATAAGTAATAGCTCTAAACGAAAAGACCCCGAATTCAGGTTCGGGGTCTTTTCGTTTAGGCTGATAAAAACAAAGGATGCAAATGTCGCAACTTCGCTGGGGTTATCTAAGTGCCTCGAACATATCTCGTGAAATGGCTAGAGACTTTTCGCTCGCAGGTCTGAAGATTCAGGCAGTTGGCGCAAGAGATATTGCTAAGGCAAATGCCTACGCAGATGAATTTGACATTCCAAATCGTCACGGCAGCTATGAAGCGCTGGTCAATGACCCAGAGGTAGACATTGTCTATGTTTCAACTCTTCAAACCCTGCACTTTGAACACACCATGCTCGCAGTAAATGCTGGCAAGCACGTGCTTTGCGAGAAGCCGTTTACCATCAATGCCAACCAGGCCGAGCAAATTCAGCAGGCTGCCAAAGCCAAAGGCGTAATGGTCATGGAAGCCATGTGGACTCGCTTCTTGCCAAACCACGTTGAACTCTACAAAGACATCGAGTCTGGCAGCATCGGCGAGGTAACACTGGTTTCAGCAGATCACTCTCAGGCGCTGCGCCACGCTGCAAGACTTTGGGACCCTGCCAGCGGTGGTGGCGCTCTTCTAGACCTTGGAATTTACCCAGTATCGTTCGCCAACCGTATTCTCGGCGCACCGAGCAAAATCATTGCTCAAGCTAAATTGACAGATCAAAACCTGGATGAGATCACTACCGGACTTTTCGATTACCAATCGGGAGCAAAAGCCGCATTCACCACTTCAATGGCGACCGCTGGTCCGGTCACTGCTTTCGTGCTCGGAACCACCGGTCGCATCGAAATCGTTGGCTCTTTTTACTCACATGTCGAGTATCGAATTTTCGACAATTCGGGAAAGCTGCTGAAGCACTATGTTCCAAACCTGGTGGGCAGAGGCATGCAGCATCAGGCCATCCACTTTGAAGACTGCATCAAGCAGGGGCTGCTAGATAGCCCAGAACTGCCTATTGCTGAGTCGGTTCAAATCATGCAAGTGCTTGACGAGATTCGACGTCAAACCGGTGTGGTTTACCCGGGTGAGTAGAACTTCTTAAGGTCAAACCAAACCATCGCAAATAAACCTGCGCTGATTGAAATCAGCCACTCGGTAATCGAGAGCGCGCCTAGCTTGAAGGCGCTTCTGAGAAAGTCGAGATTGGTAACCAAAATCAGAAACACGGTGGCTCCCGCAAGCACCCACTTGACGGTTGGGTTTGCCTGCTTTCTCAGAGCACCGAGAGCAGTGAGTTTGTTGCTGCGATTGATCAGGATGAGCAACAGGTTGGTTACCACCAAAGTCACAAATGCCATTGAGCGCACGGTATCAGACGGCAGAGCACTGACGATGGCGAAAACGTAAACGCCTACCACTGCCGCTAACCCAGCCAGGCCCTGCATAACTGCTAGCCAGAGACTCTGCTTATCGAAGAGTTTGGAATTCACTGACCTAGGTTTGCGCTGCATAGTGTCTTTGGCTGCCGCTTCAGACTCAAAAACCACTGAGCAAGCTGGGTCAATGATTAGTTCAAGCAAGGCGATTAGAACCGGCACCAGAACCAACGGCCAGTTTGGTCCAATCACAGGTATCAGGGTCATGCCAAGAATCGGGATGTGCACCGCAATCACGTAGGTGAGCGCCTTACGCATGTTCTCAAAAATAGTTCTACCTTGCTTTACGCCGGCCACAATCGAATTGAAGTTGTCATCGGTAAGCACCAGACTTGCTGCCTCGCGAGCAACATCTGTGCCTCGCGCACCCATGGCAATTCCTATGTCAGCAGCTCTCAGCGCCGGGGAGTCATTAACGCCATCTCCAGTCATAGCGACAATTTCGCCATTGGCTTTTAGCGCTCTTATCAACTGAAGCTTTTGCTCGGGGATCATGCGGGCAAAGACGTTAACCGTTCGAATGCGTAACGCCAACTCAACATCGTTGAGTCTTGCAAGCTCTTCTCCGGTGATGATTCCCCCACCGGTATCTAAACCTATTTCATTCGCGATAGCTCTTGCAGTGCCTGGATAGTCGCCGGTGATCATCACGGTTCTCACGCCAGCGCTTTTGGCTTCGGCAATCGCGGCCGGAACACCTTCGCGCACTGGGTCATACAGGCAAGCTAGGCCTTGCAAGCTGAGGTCAAACTCTGCAACATTTTCAGGAAGCTCTTTATCGCGCGGCCAGCTTGCTTTTGCAACCCCGAGAACACGAGAACCCGCCGACGTAGCATTTTCGATTTCGGCTTCTAGGTCGCTCACTTTAGCAAGTTTCGCAACTACTTCGGGGGCTCCCTTGCAAGCCACTAGATAATCGCCAGCACCGGTATCCCAAACCTGAGTGACTGCTAGCAGTGCATCGGTCAAGGGATACTCTCTGATGAGCCGATATTCACTTAGGTCGGGAGAGAGTTTCGCACCAGCCTCGCGAAACGCTTTGTCCATGGGGTCAAATGGCTCAGGCGCGCTTGCAAGGTAAGCAGCAATCGAGACTTCGGTTTCACTAATTTTTGGCTGCGGTATCAACTGCTTAATCTGCATGCGGTTTTGCGTGATGGTTCCGGTCTTGTCAACGCAAATCACGGTTGCTGAGCCGAGCGTTTCGATAACTTCTGAGCGCCGCGTCAACACGTGAACTTTCGAAAGACGCCAAGCGCCAAGAGCTAGAAATACTGTCAGCACGACGGGGAACTCTTCTGGCAACATCGCCATGGCAGTTGCGATTCCCGCCAGACTTCCCTTGAGCCAATCTGCCCTCGTGAGCCCGTAAATGACAGCAACCGATACCGCTGCTAGAACGCCAATGACCGCGATGACTCTAACTAGCCGATCAACTTCTTTTTGAAGGTTTGTTGGTTCAGTTTCGATTTCGCGCAGGGCAGTGCCAATCTGACCGATCTCTGTCTTTGCGCCGGTGGCAAGCACGATCATCTTGGCTCTTCCGCGAACAGCTAGAGTGCCGCAGTAGAGCCATTCGGTGGCATCGCCACCAGGTCGCTGCATGGTGGTTTGAGCCACCATCGCAGCCACTTTTCGCACCGAAATCGATTCACCGGTCAGGGTGCTCTCATCGGCCTGCAGGCTGCCTTCAACGAGGTATCCGTCGGCTGGAATTCGGTCACCTTCGCTTAGCACCACCAGGTCAGAGACCACCAATTCTCGGCTGGGAATCTTTCGCATGATGCCGTCGCGAATCACGGTGGCCTGAGGCGACGACAATTCGCGAAGAGCGCTAAGCGCTTTTTCTGATTTGCGTTCCTGATAGATCGAAATGCCGATAACCACCAAAACAAAGAGCATCAGGATGATGCCATCGAGCGGTTCAGCCAGTGCAAAATTGATAGCACCGGCAACCAGCAAAAGCAAGAGCATAGGTTGCTTAATGACCGACCAAATCTGCTGAATCAGATTTTTTGGCTTTTCAGAAGGCAGCTCGTTTGGCCCCTCAAAATCTAGCTTTGATTTGGCTTCGCTTTCGCTCAGCCCGACTAGCTTCGTATCGCTGATTTGGTACCTCCCGATGCCGCTAACCCAAGTCAAGCATATGAGTCACTACCCTTGAACTAATGATCTTTCTTCGCCGCACCCTCGCTATGGCGCTAGCAACTTTACTGTTTAGCGTTTTAGGCATTGGCCCTGCAACGGCT
>JBJTOA010000107.1:0-3319 GCA_046074285.1 Micrococcales bacterium | reverse complement strand
CCGCACTGGTAACTCAGGAACCAACGCGAACCTAACCAACTACCTAGCTCAGACTCTGGGAAGCGGTTGGACCAAGAACCAGGCCATCAACACTGGTGCAGGTCAGACCCTAGCTGGTATCGGTAAGGCAACTTCAGCACTTGTTGCAGACAACGTTGAAGCCAACGCATACGGTTTCGGTTACTTCGACCTTTCAGATGCAAAGAGTGCGAATGTTCGCATCGCTCTGCTCAAGAACAAGCGTGGCCAGTACATTGCACCTACCGCAGCTGCCGGAGCCCTGTTCCTAAACGCACAGACTCTCGGTACCTCGAGCGGTAGCCGCACCGACGGAACCATGAGCTCACTTGGTTCAGCTGGTTCAGGTATCGACTTCACCAAGAGCGTGAAGAACGCCTACCAGCTAACCATCGTGACTTATGCGGTAGCGCCAAAGGGTGCAACCAGCGACAAGGCAAAGGCTGTTGAAGACTACCTAACCTTCGTAGTCAACAACTGCATGCCTTCGCAGGCAAGTCGTCTAGGTTACGTAGCGCTGACAGGTGCATTGAAGACCAACGCACTTGCTCAGATTGCCGGTATCTCTAACTAACTAAATAGCTAAACCGCGAGCCTGGCTGATTGATTTTCAATCAGCCAGGTTTCGCCGATAACAAGGGAAATCATGTCGAGAAGCTCAAAGGTAAAAGGTTCGCTACTGGCAGCCACACTGCTGCTAATTTCACCAGCGCTAACCGCATGTGACCCACCAATGCCACCTGAGCTGATTGCCCAACTAGCTGAACAGACTGTCGCCTGCGAGTCAGGTGACGTGACAGTTTCATACGATGCGAATCTAAGCGATGTGTTCGCTGGCTGGGCCGACTCGCTGATGACAGCTTGCCCTGATCCGGCAATGACAATTTCTACGGCAACTGATCTCGCCTCAGCAAACCTAGTGATCAGCAGTAACCAAGCATGCGAACCGTTCATCGATGTTCCGGTTGCATACGATGCTGCTGTGCTTGCTTTTCAGCTTGATGGCTATGAGACTGCAGCTATCTCGCCGGCTAATCTAGCCAAAATCCTCTCTGGTGAAATCACCAACTGGAGCGACCCTCAACTCGCTGAGGATAATCCTGACTCTGCACTTCCAGATCTGCCGATTCAAATCAGACAGACAGCCGATGCAGCTTCAGTGACCGCAATTTCTGACTTCCTAAAAGCCAATTCGCTTGGCCTGAAGGCTAACTTCGACCTTCAGAATCTGACCGACCCAAACTCGATTGAGCCACTAGCTGAGGGTGAAATTGCAATCCTGCCAGCGAGCGTTGCTACTGCAGCAGCTTTGGCGACATTCGGAATTTCAACCGGCGCAGTGGATGCAGACGGTTTTCAAATTGTTGCTTCGGCAAGTGCCGATGGCATCTACTCGGCAAGTACGCAGTTAGTGTTTGAGACCAATGGTTCAAAGATCACGGCAACTTTAGACCCGTCAATCGAACCAAAGAGCATTTTTGAAGGCGAAACAGCCGCGACTCCCTACCAACTAATCTTCCCAATCCACCTGTTGGCCTGCGGTGAAGACAACCTGCTAACCAGAGCAGCTGCAACCTATCTGCTGCGCTTAGATAGTCAAGGTTCACTAACCGGATTCAACCTGGGTCAGGTGCCTGAACAGTTGCGTTTGGCCGCTGTCGGAATCGCTCGTGAAGGTCTGCCACTGCCAACTGCTGCTCCAGAGCAATAACCTCGCCACTGATTTACTAGGCTAGCCATAGAGGTTTACCTAGTGGTCAGGAGTGCGATTTGCTTCGTTGGTTTTCGCTTGCCGAAATCCCTGCTGACTTTCCCGAAACGGCAGTCACCATCGGCAAGTTCGATGGAGTTCACCTCGGACATCAGTGCCTGCTAAACGAAACAGTGGAACTTTCAGAAGAACACGGCTTAGCCGCTGTTGCGGTAACTTTTGATCGTCACCCTAACTCGGTTTTAGACCCGAAGGCTCTTCGACAAAACCTCATCGGTGTTCATCAGAAACTTGAGCAGTTTGAATTTGCAGGTATCGATGCTTCGCTGGTCTTGCACTTCGATGAAAATCTTTCTAATCAGGGCCCGGAGCAATTCATTGAAGCAACGTTGGTAAACGGTCTGAATGCAAAAGTTGTGGTGGTTGGCGAAGACTTTAGGTTTGGTGCTGGGGGAGCAGGTGACGTTGAAACCTTGAAGCAAGCCGGCGCCGAATTCGGGTTTAAAGTCAGGGTCGCGCCTTCAATCGAAGTCGATGGGCTGAAAGTCTCTAGCACCGCCATCCGTGAACTTCTTGATGTTGGCGATGTGAAACAAGCGGCAAAGTTGCTTGGCCGTCGTCACACCACGCGGGGCATGGTCGAACACGGATTGAAGCTTGGCAGACAACTCGGTTTTCCCACCGCTAACCTCTCGCGTCAATCTGAGGGCTACCTGCCGCTCGATGGCGTTTATGCAGGATGGCTTTACTGCAACGACATCAAGTATCCAGCCGCCCTTTCTGTGGGCATAAACGAAACACTGCAAGAAGTGCCGCGATTGGTTGAAGCTCACGTGCTCGACCGAGACGATCTTGATCTCTATGACCAGGTGGTCACCATCGAGTACGTTGATTTTCTTCGCCCGGCTGCAAAGTTCAGCGGAATGGATGAGTTGATTTCAGCCATCGACGCTGATTGCCAGGCAATCAAAGGAATTTTGGCTCGAAGCTAACTTTTTGCATCACAGTCAACTCCCAGACTTCTAACAGACTACGCACACGGTTTTAGGCGTTTTTCCCAATGTTGCGTGAATAACTTGAGACTCAAGAGGTCCACCAAATCGGTAGATCGAAGGAGTACCAAAATGGCAAAGAAGTTCGACAACGAGAACGGTCCATACGAATACGAGCGCCCAATGCGTTCTGGTTCAAAGCTCAAGGCAATCGCAATTTCAGTTGCAGCCCTAGCAGCAGCTGGAACTTTGGCAGCCGGAACTGCTTATGCAGTTAGCGCGGTACCCCAGAGCGATTTGACCTCGGTTTCAGATTCAGCGGTGGTTTCACCAACCGAAACCACTGAACCTGCAATCGACAACTCAGTCACCGACCAGGACAACAGCAAAGAAGTTGCTCCGCCGGTCAATGTGATCAAACCAAGTTTCTCATCGGGTGACGATGACTCTGATGGGGATGACCAAGGTTCATTCCAATCATCATCAGATGATCACCACGATGAGGATGAGGCTTTTGAATCTGAAGATTCAGAAGACGACTAACCCCCAACCCAACCAGGATAAGGAGCAACACAAATGGCAAAGAAAAACGCACCGG
>JBJTOA010000106.1:0-7195 GCA_046074285.1 Micrococcales bacterium | reverse complement strand
AAGGCTGGTGAAGGTGGCGCAGAATCTGCGCTCTTCGCCGGCGACCTATTGCGCATGTACATTCAGTACGCGAACAGCAAGGGTTGGAAAACCGAAATCATCGAAAAGAACGAGAGCGATCTCGGCGGCATCAAAGATGTTCAGCTCGGAGTTAAGGGCAACAGCACCGACCCTAGCCAGGGCGTTTGGGCGCACCTGAAGTATGAAGGTGGCGTGCACCGAGTTCAGCGTGTGCCTGCAACCGAAACTCAGGGTCGCATTCACACTTCGGCTGCTGGCGTATGGGTTTTCCCAGAAGTTGACGCACCTGAAGAAGTTGAGATCAACCAGAACGAAATCCGCATCGACGTATTCCGTTCATCTGGCCCTGGTGGTCAGTCGGTAAACACCACAGACTCTGCGGTTCGAATCACTCACATTCCAACCGGAATCGTGGTTTCGATGCAGAACGAAAAGTCACAGCTGCAAAACCGCGAAGCAGCCATGCGCGTTCTGCGCGCACGTTTGCTCGCTGCCCAGCAAGAAGCCATTGCAGCTGAACAGAGCGATGCTCGCAAATCTCAGGTTCGCACCGTTGACCGTTCAGAGCGCATTCGCACCTATAACTTCCCAGAGAACCGAATCGCAGATCACCGCACCGGTTACAAGTCATACAACCTTGACCAGGTCATGGATGGCGCACTCGAGCCAGTGATTCAAAGCGCAATCGCGATGGACGAAGAAAACCGTCTGGCTGCACTTTCAGGCGAAAAATAGACTTCTAAAATGAAGTACCGCGAACTGGTTGATCAACTTGATGCACAATTCGCTGCCGCTGGTATTGATTCTTCTCGCGCCGATGCCGAACTGCTGATTGCTCACTGCGCTGATTTGAATCGCTCTGACCTAGCCATCAAAATCATCATGGATGAAGAGCTGGATGCCAGCATTCTCGAAACTATTCTTGAGCTGGCCGCTCGCCGAGCACAGCGCGAACCGCTGCAGCATCTCACCTCGAAAGCCTATTTTCGCAACCTAGAACTTTGGGTTGGCCCAGGTGTTTTTGTGCCGAGACCTGAAACCGAAAGCGTAACCCAACTGGCTATCGATGCCCTCAAGGCATTAGCCAGCCCGAGCCCGATTGCAGTTGATTTAGCAACTGGCTCGGGTGCCATAGCGCTGAGCCTGGCAACTGAAGTGCCATACGCAAAGGTTTTCGCGGTAGAACTCAACCCAGACAGCATCAAGTACACCGCTAAAAACTTCGAGCGATACGCTGCCGAAAATGGTGAACTTCGCGAGGGCGATTTGCGATTTGCTTTTGATGACCTAGCCGGTCAGGTTGATGTTCTGATCTCGAACCCGCCGTACATTCCGAATGACATGATTCCGATCTACCCAGAGGTTGTGAAGTTTGACCCTGCGATGGCACTCTATGGGGGAGCCGATGGTCTTGACCTGGTTCGTGAAGTTGCCAAGCGAGGCCAGCTGCTGCTCAAGCCGGGAGGCACGATTGTCATTGAGCACGCTGACATTCAAGGCGAGGGCGTGCGTGGAATACTAGAGGCTGAAGGTTTTCGTCAGGTCACCCAGCACCGCGATTTCAACCTGAGGGACCGAGCCGTTACAGCTATTCGCTAGGAGGTTATTGAATGCCAGTCTTTGACTGCGCCGACAGTGACCAGTTGCTCACCGGAATGCGCGAAGCGAAACAAGCAATCGCGATGGGTTCTGTTGTGGTTCTGCCTACCGATACCGTTTACGGAATCGGATGCGATGCTTTCTCAGCCAGTGCCGTGAACAAACTGCTTTCGACCAAGGGCCGCGATCGACAGTCGCCGCCTCCGGTGCTAATCAAAGATGCCAGCGTGATGCAGGCGCTCGCCGAATATGTTCCCGAGGTTGCTAGCCAACTTGCCGAAGAGTTCTGGCCAGGTGCCCTAACTATCATTTTGCGCACCCAGCCAAGTCTCAACTGGGACCTCGGCGAAACCAAGCAGACCGTTGCGCTTCGAGTGCCTGACCACAAGATCGCGCTAGCTCTGCTAGCCGAGACCGGCCCACTGGCTGTCTCTAGCGCGAATCTGACCGGGCAACCGGCTGCAACAACTGCAGCCCAAGCGCTCGACTACTTTGGCGAGCAGGTCGGAATCTACCTTGACTCTGGTGCATCGCCGAAGGGCGAAGCAAGCACGATTCTAGATTTGACTGGCATTGCTCCAAATGGCGAAGGAAGCATCCGCGTGGTTCGCATTGGTGCGCTTAGCGTCGAGAGAATCAAAGCCATCGTCGGCGACAAGTTGGCTGACTAGTGCGCGCCTATCTTCTGATTGCGCTCATCGCAGCGCTGGTAACTTTCTTTGCAACCGGAATGGTTCTGAAGCTGGCGCACAAGTACCAGTTGTACGCGCAGATTCGCTCGCGCGATGTGCACAAGGTTCCCACCCCGAGATTGGGTGGGGCAGCCATGACTCTCGGTTTCGTGATTGCGGTTGGTGCCGCAGCGCTGCTCGGTTGGTTTAGATCGGTGTTCGTCGACCCGAGCAAAATCATCACCATTTTGATTTGCGCGGTATTGATCAGCGCGCTCGGAGTTCTCGATGATCTCTATGACCTTGACTGGACTCTCAAACTCGCAGGCCAATTCATCGTCGCTGGTTTGCTCGCCTGGCAGGGCGTGCAAATCGTTAGCCTGCCGATTGCCGGCATCACCGTTGGTTCGTTCGGCACCAGCCTGATTGTCACGGTTTTCGTGACGGTGCTGGTGATGAATGCGGTGAACTTCATTGATGGTCTGGATGGCCTGGTGGCCGGTGTCGTGTTGATCGGCACCGTGGTCTTTTTCGCCTACAGCTACCTGCTCACGCAGCAGACTTCGCCAACTAACTACTTCAACATCGCGACTTTGCTTTCGGCAATCGTGATCGGCATCTGCGCGGGCTTCTTGCCGTGGAACTGGCGACCAGCCAAGATTTTCATGGGCGACGGGGGAGCCCTGCTGCTCGGTTTGCTGATGAGTGCTTCGGCACTCACTGTCACCGGTCAGATCGACCCGCAGCAGGTGACCAAGACCGATACCGTGCCGGCGATTTTGCCACTGCTTTTGCCACTGGCGATTCTGGTGCTGCCACTGCTCGACTTTGCGCTCGCCGTGATTCGCAGATTGCGTGCCGGTAAATCACCATTTAGTGCAGACCGAAAGCACATTCACCACCGACTGCAAGACTTCGGTCACAGCCACGTCGGTTCAGTTCTAGTGTTTTACGTTTGGACGGCCCTGATTTCGGTAACCGTGTTGCTGTTCTTCTTCATTCCATCCAGACAGATTGCATGGTTTTTCTGGCCGGGATTCATCGCCGCTTCGGTCTATACCGTTTGGCCGGTTGTTAAGCATCCTGCAGTGAAAGGTAGAAAACGTGTCTAAACCAATCGAGGGGCTCAAAGGTTTGTTTGGGCGAGTGCTAAAGCTCGGTTCGATTTTCACCGTGGTGATTGCTCTGGCTGGTGCAGCAATCGGTTATGCAGTTGCGGGAACCAACGGTTTGATTAGCGCGCTGATCGGCGCGCTGGTCTGCTTTGCCTTCAGCGCGTTTACGGCACTCAGCGTTTACTTCGGATCACGCCTTAGCCTGGGCGGCTTCTTCGGTTTGGTAATGGGCGGCTGGCTTCTGAAGCTGGTGCTCTTTTTCATTTTGATTGCAACTTTGCGCAATGCAGAGTTCATCAACGGGCCGGTCTTTTTCTTCACTTTGGTGGCTGCAATTTTGACCGGATTGGCAATTGATTCGGTGGTCTTTTTGAAGGCCAGAATCCCAATCGAGCCGAAGAACTAAAAAAGTTCAGCCCGCATTCAGATTTTCGTTTTCTACCCGCTGTTTTGCTGTTAGGCTGTACCTCAGAACCGCACTAAAAAGCGGGACAACCCCCTTATCGCCGCAAGGTTTAACCTTGCCCCGACACAGGAGTTCATGACGTTGGTTAACGCCCTGACTTTGCTAGCCGCTGTAAGCGACTGCCCGCCAATTGGCAACGCTGCCCACGGTGATGAGTTTGAGGCGCCTAGCATCATGGAGTTTTTCCCTGGTCCAGTGGCACTCTGCGGAACCCCATTCGAACTAAACCGAATCATGATCATTCGCTTGATCATCGTTGTTGTGCTTCTAGTTCTCTTCACCCTTTGGGCAGGTAAGTTCAAGTCTTCTGCAAAGCGCGGCAAGTTGGTTCCGAGTCGGTTCCAGCTAATGGGCGAAATCAGCATTAACTTCGTTCGCACCAGCATTGCTCACGAGCAGCTTGGTGCAAAAGACGGCGACCGTTTCTTGCCGCTGCTGGTTACCATCTTCTTCACCACTCTGGGAATGAACATCACGGGTATCATCCCTGGTTTCAACATCGCTGGTACCTCGGTGATCGGTCTTCCGATTGTCATGGCTGTCGCCGCCTACGTAACCTTCATTTACGCGGGTGTGAAAAAGCACGGATTCCACTTCTTCACCTCAGCACTCTTCCCAGCGGGTGTTCCAAAGCCGTTCTATGTTTTGGTTACCCCGATTGAGTTGCTCTCAACCTTTATTCTTCGCCCAGTAACCTTGGCTCTGCGTCTGACCATGAACATGATCGCCGGCCACCTCTTGCTGGTTCTCTGTTTCTCGGCAACCCACTTCTTCATCCTTAGCCCGCTGGCTCAGGGTGCCTTGAAGGCTTTCGGTGCCGGAACCTTCCTGTTCGGATTCGTCTTTACTCTCTTTGAGATTTTGGTCGCATTCCTGCAGGCCTATGTATTTACTCTTCTGACCACTGTCTACATTCAGTTGGCATTGGCAGATGAGCACTAAGAGAACTAACAACCGTTAGTTTTCTAAACCTCGGAAGGGAAAAATAAAGTGGACGTAACCACTCTTGCAGAACTATCAGGTAACCTCGGCGTTGTCGGCTACGGCCTTGCAGCAATCGGCCCAGGTGTTGGTGTAGGTCTCGTTGTGTCAAAGACCATCGAGTCAATCGCACGCCAGCCAGAGCTAGCAGCGAAGCTTCAGGTCACCATGTGGCTTGGTATCGCTTTCACCGAAGCACTTGCGCTTATCGGTCTAGCAACCCCATTCATCTTCGGTTAATCACAAAGAAGCTAAACCATGCTTTCTAGAATCCTGCACGCATCAGAGGCCACGGGCGCTGCCCCTAGCCCGCTGATTCCTGCGCTTCCAGATCTGCTTTGGTCAACGGTTGTTTTTGTTATTTTGCTGGTCTTCTTCTGGTTCAAGGTTCTGCCTAACTTCAAGAAGAACTTGGATGCTCGCACCGAAGCCATCGAAGGTCGCCTAGAGGCAGCCGAGAAGGCTCAGGCTGAAGCAGCAGCAAAAACCGCAAACATCGAAGCTGAGCAGAATGCGGCCCGTGCCGAAGCTGCTGAGATTCGTGAAGCCGCACGTAGCGAAGGCGCAGCCATCCTTGCAGAAATGAAGGAACAGGCTGCTGCAGAAGCCGCGCGTCTAACCGCAACCGCCAAAGCTCAGATTGAAGCAGAGCGTCAGGCTGCACTCATTTCACTTCGTGCCGAGGTTGGGGCTATCGCCATCGACCTCGCTTCGAACGTGGTTGGTGCCAGCCTTCAGAACGAAAAAGTTGCAGCCGGCGTAGTTGACCAGTTCTTGGCCGACCTCGCAAAGAATGACAAGGCAGGCAAGTAACACTTATGGCATCGTCAACCAGGCAGTCACTCGCAGCAGCTAAAGCCAACCTTGGCTCAAAGCTCGAGTCAGCGAACCTCGAAGTTGCAAACGACCTTTTCTCGGTCGCAGCTTCAGTCGCTGGTTCAGCCCAACTGCGCAGCCTGCTCTCGGACCCTTCCGCCGAGCTAAAAGCTAAGTCAGGAGCTGTTTCAGCAGTATTCGCCAAGCGCGTTTCTGCAGATGCAATCGAACTCGTGACTGCACTGGTTGCCCTTCGCTGGTCAAAGGGTAGCGACCTAGTCGCTGCTATTGAGCAGTTCGCCGTACAGGTAGTTTCTGCTAACGCCGCCAAGGCTAAGAACCTAGAGGCCGTTGAAAGCGAACTTTTCGCATTCATCGAAGCCATCGACAACAACAGCGAACTGCAGTTTGCCCTCGCTTCAAAGCAGGCAACTGACGAAGCCAAGGTTGCTCTGGTTGATGGTCTAATCAAGGGTGCATCAAAAGAGGCATCCGTTCTGATTCGTCAGGCTGTTCTAGCCGCACGCAAGGTTCGCGCATCTTTGGTTCTAAACCAATTTGCCAAGTGGGTTTCGGCTTATGCCGCTCGCTTGGTTGCCACCGTTACAGTGGCACAACCATTAACTGCCAGCCAGGCTTCTCAACTTGAAGAGACCCTCGCAAAGCAGTATCACGCAGCCATCAAACTCAACGTTCAGGTCGATTCCTCAATCATCGGTGGCGTTGTAGTTCAGATCGGCGAAGAAATCATCGACGGCAGCCTGGCTAGCCGTCTAAACCAAGCAAGACTTCAGCTAGCGTAAGCCAGCCAAAGACAAACCGGGAAACCAGAAGTAGAGGAACGAGATGGCAGATTTGAAGATCAGCCCGAACGAGATTCGCGACGCGCTCAAAGACTTCGTAAAGTCTTACGAGCCAGCCAAGGCCTCAAAGGATGAGGTGGGCTATGTGATCGATGCCGGTGACGGTATCGCACACGTAGAAGGCCTGCCTTCAGTTATGGCCAACGAGCTGCTACGTTTCGCAGACGGCACTCTAGGTCTTGCACTGAACCTCGACGAGCGCGAGATCGGTGTGGTTATCCTAGGTAACTTCGAAGGCATCGAAGAGGGTATGCAGGTGCACCGCACTGGCGAAATCCTTTCGGTTCCAGTTGGCGACAACTACCTCGGTCGCGTGGTAGACCCGCTTGGTAACCCAATCGATGGTCTAGGCGAAATCAAGGCAGAGGGTCGTCGTGCCCTAGAGCTTCAGGCTCCTGGTGTTATGGCTCGTAAGTCAGTTCACGAACCACTGCAGACCGGCATCAAGGCAATCGACGCCATGATTCCAGTTGGTCGTGGTCAGCGTCAGCTGATCATTGGTGACCGTCAGACCGGTAAGACTGCAATCGCAGTTGACACCATCATCAACCAGAAGGCCAACTGGGCTTCAGGCGACCCAAAGAAGCAGGTTCGCTGCATCTACGTTGCTATCGGTCAGAAGGGTTCAACCATTGCTGCTGTAAAGGGCGCTTTGGAAGAAGC
>JBJTOA010000105.1:0-2998 GCA_046074285.1 Micrococcales bacterium | reverse complement strand
GTAAAACCGCCGATGAAGCTCTCTCGTTTTTTATGCGCAAATTCGACGACCTAGCTACTCAAGTTCGAATTTTGGAGCAACGCGTTGCATCTGGTGCTGATGTTGAGAGCGTCGAAAAATCCCACACCAAGATTTCGGCCGAACTGGCCGGCGCAAACGTGGTTGGAGATTTAGCTGCTCTACAGGCACGCGTTGAGGCCCTTGTTCCTGCATTTGAAGGGCTGCGCGAGGCCAAAAAGGCTTCAAACGCAATCGCCTCTGCTGAAGCTCTTGCCAAGCGCGAAGAACTCGTCGTCAAGGCTGAAGCAATCGCAAACAGAGATCACTCAAAAACAATCTGGAAAACTGCCTCACTCGAATTCACGGCTTTGTTCGACGCTTGGCAGGCAGCACAAAAAACCGGCGCTCGCGTGGCGAAGGCTGATGCAGATGCGCTCTGGAAAAGATTTAGCAGCGCTAGAACCAAGTTCGAGGCAGCAAAAAAGGCCTATTTTGCCCAGGCGGAAGCAGCAAACAAAGAAGCAAAGGCAAAGAAGCTCGCCTTGGTTGAAGCAGCCGAGAAACTCGCCACGTCTTCTGAAGACAAGTCGGCTGAATACCGCAAGCTTTTGGATGCTTGGAAATCAACTGGTAGAACGAACTCCAAGTCTGATGACAGCTTGTGGCTTCGATTCAAGGCTGCCGGAGATCTTGTTTATCAGATACGAGCTGCAAAGAATGCTGAACTGGCTCAAGATTTTGCGGCTGCAAAGCAAGCAAAACTCGCTCTACTCGAAGAAGCGAAGAAAATTGATCCGGCAGCTGATTTGTCTGAGGCAAAGCGCGCCTTGGCAGACATTCAAAAGCGCTGGGAGAAGGCCGGTAAAGTCGCTCGAGAAGACGTTCGAAGCCTTGAAGACGCGCTAAAAACTGTTGAACGCAAAGTTCGTGAATTCGAGAGCGAGCAATGGCGCAAATCTGACCCTGCAACTAAGGCGAGAACAAACTCGGTTCTCGAGCAGCTAGAACAATCGATCAAGAAACTCGAAATCGATCTCGCAGCCGCTGAAGCATCAAAAGATTCAAAGAAAATCGAGGCAGCCAAGCAAGCTCTAGATGCACGCAAGGCATGGCTCGAGGTCGTTAAGGCAACTGCCTAATTCGAATTCTTCACCCGGTAAACGTCATAGACATTCTCAATACGTCGTACTGCATTGAGTAAATGCTCCATCACCCCAGCATCACCCATTTCAAAAACAAACCTGCTCAGCGCAACCTTATCTGCGCGTGTTGAGACGCTCGCCGACAGAATGTTCACATGGTGCTCAGAAAGTACTCGTGTGACGTCTGACAGAAGACCGCTTCGGTCTAACGCCTCGATTTGAATGTGGACCAGGAACAAGCTCTTGCCGGTGGATGCCCACGAAACATCCATCATTCGATCAGGTTGGCGCTGCAAATCAACTACATTCCGACAGTCGGTGCGGTGCACCGAAACACCGTTTCCGCGAGTGACAAAGCCGACTATTTCGTCACCGGGCACGGGCGTGCAACACCGAGCAAGTTTCGCCATAACATCGGCATCTCCCCTAACCAGGATGCCTGAGTTTCCGGCTCTCGCTCGATCAGCTGAGGAGCGAGTTGGAAGTGTGAATACAGGCTCGGTATCTTCATCATCGTGGAGGGCAGCTACCAAGCGCTCAACGATGGCTTGAGCCGAATTGTGCCCCTCTCCAATGGCAGCATACAAAGCCTCGACACCATCAAGTTTAAACTCTGAAGCCACTTTGAGTAGGTCTTCGCCCTGCATAAGTCGCTGAAGAGGAAGGTTTTGTTTGCGCATGGCTTTGGCCAGCAGTTCTTTACCCTGTTCGATAGCGTCATCGCGGCGCTCAGCGCTAAACCAGGCTTTGATCTTGCTCTTAGCTCTTGGTGACTTAACGAAACTCAACCAGTCTTTACTTGGCGAGGCCTCAGGGTTTTTAGATGTAAAGATCTCGACAACGTCACCAGATACGAGTGCTGTTTCTAGTGGCACAAGACGTCCGTTTACTTTTGCACCCATGGTTCGGTGCCCAACCTCGGTATGCACTGCATAAGCGAAGTCCACCGGTGTTGCATTAGCTGGAAGCCCGATGACCTTGCCCTTTGGTGTGAAGACATAGACCTCTTTGGCACCAATCTCGAATCGCAGTGAGTCAAGGAATTCTTTTGGATCCTGAGTTTCTTCTTGCCAATCGGTTAGATGTTTCACCCAGGCAAGGTCTTCTTCGTTGTTCTCGGTTCGACCCGCTAGTTCCTTGTACTTCCAGTGAGCGGCCACACCGTACTCAGCTCGCTGATGCATCTCCTGGGTTCTAATTTGTATCTCAACAGGACGCCCTTTTGGCCCAATTACGGTTGTGTGGAGCGATTGATAGAGGTTGAACTTCGGCATGGCTATGTAGTCTTTGAATCGACCAGGGACCGGGTTCCAACGTGAGTGAATAGCGCCGAGTACCGCGTAACAATCTCGCACAGAGCCAACAATTACTCGAATGCCGACAAGATCATAGATGTCGTCAAATTCACGACCGCGGACAACCATTTTTTGGTAGATGCTGTAGTACTGTTTCGGGCGCCCATCCACCTTGCCCTTGGTTTTGATTTCTTTTAGATCTTCTTCAATTGAGCCGATTACCGATTGAATGAACTCGTCTCGTTTTGGCGCTCTCTGGCTGACCAGATTGACAATCTCTTCGTAAACCTTTGGGTACAGAACACCAAAACTCAGATCTTCGAGTTCAGATTTGATTGTGCTAATTCCAAGACGATGAGCGAGTGGGGCATAAATCTCTATCGTTTCTTGGGCTTTTCGGCGTGCGGATTCAACCGGAACGAAACCCCAAGTTCTTGCATTGTGTAAGCGATCGGCCAACTTGATAACCAGTACACGAATGTCGCGCGACATTGCCACAACCATTTTGCGAACAGTTTCAGCCTGTGCTGCTTCGCCAAACTTCACCTTGTCGAGTTTGGT
>JBJTOA010000104.1:0-2979 GCA_046074285.1 Micrococcales bacterium | reverse complement strand
CTGCCGTCAAAAAGTGATCGATTCAGAAATTCAACTTTGCCATCGGCGGTGCTTGACCAACCGACTACGCGATTGTTTGCGAGCACAAAATTGCTGGCTGGAAGAAGCTTCTGGCCAGCTAGTGGAACGTTCAGGTTCGGCATTGTGCCTGAACCGCCATTGGCATCGAATGCGACTGAGTGCCCTAAGAATGCCTGGGTTGAAGTTGTCGCTTCACCGGCTGCCGCATCTTCAATGATTGAAATAGCGCGGATGCGAAGCAGATAGGTCTTGGCAGCATTCAGCGGCTCCGCACCGGATTCATCCGTGATAACCATCTCGATGGTTTTGTTATTCGGGAGCAGGGTGGTGTCTTGGTCAAACCAAGTTCGACCGGCGTCGGTTGAGTATTGGTATCCGCCAGTTAGCGATTGCAAGGCATTTGCCGGCGCCTCAAAGTTTACGGTGATTGACTCGGGGTTTGAGAAGACTTTGAGGTTCTGAGGTTTCGTCGCAACCTGCACCGACTTTACGAAGGCCAAGCTGAGCGGAGCGCTCGTCATAGCCGGAACGCCGGTGCTAGCTGCCTTGGTAGCGGTAACCACACAGGTGACATTTGTAGCTACCGAACTGGCAACGAACACTTCTGTACCGTCGGTTCCCTGCTGGGTACAGCCGGTTCCTGTTACCGAGAAAGTGATGGCTCCAGTTCCGTATCCGCCCGAAGTTGAAAGCGTGATTTTGTTTCCGACCATTACTGATCTTGAGGTTGGTACAACTGTGAGATCGTTGTCAACCGACCAGCGTGCATAAAGCGTGATGTCTGCGGTTGGCGTGTACGGGCTTTCGATTTTGCTGCCACCGGTGAGGGCGGTGGTGTACCAACCATCAAACTTGTATGCCAAGAGTTCAGGGGTTGGAAGAGTTAGCGCATTGTCGCCCGGGGTGAATTGGTAAAGCTCTTGATCGAGAGTTCCGTCTCCCGGGTCGAGGGTGACGTCGTAGACCACGGCTTCCCAAACCGCGAAAAACTGCAGGGCTGCTTGGGAGGCGGTGAAGTTTGCTGTCGGCAAATACTCGGTCGTGCCGAGGGCGGTTGAAGACCATCCGACTAGCGAGAATCCGTTGCGTGTGAAAAGCGAATTGGCGGGCATTGCTTGGGCAGCGCCAAGGGGAAAGTTCACGAACTGAGAAAGGTTAGCCTCGGTGTTTGATTTGAACTCAACCTGGTAACCGAGGAAGGCATCGATTGCGCTGTTTGCAGCACCTTCTTCAGATGCGGTTACGGCTCGAATCATTACCGGGTAGGTGCTGCCAGAAACCATCGCGATATCGCTTACAGTTTCAAGGCTTGAGTTCAAGCAACTGACGTTGTCTGAAGCTGCTGAAATCTCAATCGGGCTAACGGTCAAATCAGTATCGGTGTCATCGCGGTCACACCAGGTGACTCCCTCATCCAGTGAGTACTGGTAGGTCAAAATACCTAGTGAATCAATTTGAGTTTGCTCTAGATTGTTGAAGGCAACCGAGATAAAAGTTGGGTTGCTGGTGATTGAAATTCCAGTTGGAGCAGCGATTGAATTCGCGGCATAAGCAGAGGTAGCTACCAAAGGCGAAATCAAGAGTGCGAGCGCAGTTAACAGCGCGGTAAAAACTCTTGAACGGTACATGCTTTTTCTCCCTAGAGCCACTTTACCGCCGCCCGGAGCGGTGTGCGTCAGCGAAATTTTCTAAAAAGTGAGGGCTGCACCACACGCATAGAATCGACCAACTAATTTGTCGATAGCTGGCTTGGTTCGGCTGGTTATTTTCGTATTTCCCTGGGTTCTGGCAAAGATCGCAAAAGCGATGTGCGAGCCGTCTTCTGCATCAACCCAACCAGCTAGTGAAACCAAACCGGGTATGAAACCAACCTTTGCCGTGACTTTTCCGCGAAGAGTTCCAGTCATGCGTGATGCCAAACTTCCTGAGACTCCAGAAACCGGCAGCAAGGTCTTGAAGGTTTCGAATTTTGCGGGGTCAGCATGTATCGCTTGAATCACCGAAACCACAGCTTTGGCAGTCAATCGGTTTGAAGAAGCTAAGCCAGAGTTGTCGTTGAAAATCAGCTTCTTGGGGTCGTAGCCAATTGAACGCATGTAGTTGCGAGCGAGCTTGGTGGTGTTTCGCCAGGTGGTTGAACGACCGGCTGCCTTGGCAGCGTGAAAAGCAATGATCTCAGTCTCGGTGTTATCAGAAACCATCAGTGCGTGCCTGAACCAGTTCACGATAGTTCGAGAATTTACGCCTGCGATTTCGGTGGCTGTATCAGAAGTCTTCGAGTAGACGATTTTTGCGTCTTTAGCTACATCACCTAAACCAGTCTTGAAAAGTTTGGCAACGCGCTGCACTGGCTGAGTCGAGCGAAACGGGTCGTACTTCTTGTCAGTCAAATCAGGATTCTTACGGTCGGCATCCACCATCAACGCAGTAATCATCGACATGTCGCCTGATCTTCGGTAATACTCAGGCCAGTTTCGGTTCCATCCCCCGCCATCAAAAAACGATGCATCCACAACGATTTTTGTGATCGGAACATCTTTGGGCCAGGCGGCCAGAGTTTGGGTTACCAGGTTTTCAAGCCTCGGTGCGCTGCGCGAGTAGGTGGTGTAAGAGCTGCCAGTTAGCCTCGAGAGCGTGTGGTCTCCCCCGCCCTTCAGGTACAGAGTCCCAACCTGATTGGTATCAGCTAGAACTTGAGTTCGAGCTGCGTAATTGGCATTCAAATAGTCGTATGCCCAGGCAATGGTGACGAGTTTCATGACCGATGCCGTTGGTGTCAAAGCGTCACCGCGAACGTCTAACAGCACTTCGCCAGTATCGAGGTTTACCGCGTAAACATAAGGGGTTGCCAGGTTCTTATCGGCCAACTCGCTTTTTGCCGAGCAACTTGCAGCCGGGGTCGGTTCGGCAGCTGCAGGGGTTACTGCCGCAGCACTAAATAGCAAAGCTGTTAGAGCC
>JBJTOA010000103.1:0-2679 GCA_046074285.1 Micrococcales bacterium | reverse complement strand
GGTAAATGCTAGACAGGCAGCAATCTAACGAAAGGCAAAATCATGAGCTTGGCACCAGTGCCTAACTTCGATGCACCAGTTCAAGGTCGCATCTTGCCTCACGATATGCTCGCCGAACAAAGCACTCTGGGTGCCATGCTGATCTCTCGCGATGCAGTAGCTGAGGTTCAGCCAATCGCCAAGCCACTCGATTTCTATGCACCTAAGCACGAGACCATCTACCTTGCGATCATCGACCTTTTTGGCCGCGGCGAACCTACCGATGTAATTACGGTCACTGACCAACTGACCAAAGATGGCAACCTGGTCAAAGCCGGCGGTGCTGATTACCTGCACACCTTGACCTCAATTGTTCCAACCGCTGCCAACGCTGAGTACTACGCCAAGATCGTTGCCGAGAAAGCCATTCTTCGTCGCCTAGTTGAGGTTGGCACCAAGATTGCCCAAATGGGATACAGCAACGAGGGTGAAATCACCGACCTGGTGAACACAGCTCAGTCAGATGTCTTCAACGTGGTGCGTCAGAGTTCAGGTTCTGAATACAGCACTCTCACCGAGTCAATCGAAGAAGCGATGGAAGAACTCGACCGTGCAGCTCAGCGCGGCGGTGAAATGACTGGAGTTCCATCTGGCTTTATCGAGCTCGACAACCTAACTCACGGTTTCCACGGGGGACAGCTAATCATCGTGGCTGCTCGTCCGGCAGTGGGTAAGTCAACTCTCTCGCTCGACTTTGTAAGAAACGCTGCCATCCGTCACAACATCCCGAGCGCATTCTTCTCGCTTGAAATGGGGCGCTCAGAAATCGCAATGCGTTTGCTAGCCGCTGAGAGCAGCATTCCGCTGCAAAAGATGCGCAAGGGTGAGCTTGAACCAAACGACTGGTCAAAGATTTCAATGGTGCGAGGCAACATCGACAAGGCCCCGTTCCTAATTGATGACAGCCCAAACCTGACTCTGGTTGAGATTCGCGCCAAATGTCGCCGCATGGTTGAACAAGAGGGCCTGAAGTTTGTAGTCATCGACTACCTTCAGCTGATGTCATCTGGCAAGAAGGTTGAATCTCGCCAGCAAGAAGTTTCAGAATTCTCCCGCTCGCTAAAGCTGCTCGCTAAAGAGCTAGACATTCCGGTGATTGCAATCTCACAGTTGAACCGTAACTCAGAGCAGACCAAAGACAAGAAGCCTGAAATCTCACAGCTTCGTGAATCTGGATCACTCGAGCAAGATGCCGACGTCGTGATCTTGCTTCACCGCGAAGCTATCGGTGAAAAAGATCACCCTCGCGCAGGTGAAGCAGACATCATTTTGGCGAAGCACCGAAATGGTCCTACCGACACGGTAACCGTGGCCTTCCACGGCATGTATTCGCGCTTCGCGAATATGAAACCATAGTCAGGTGCGTTTAGTTTCTTCTATCAAGGCTGCTGTTGCTCTAGCGGCAGGTTTCATAATCACCTTTGCTCAGAATCACTCTGCCCTAGCCGGTCTATGGGTGCTTTCTGGCTACGCAGTCGTGACAGCAGTAGGCATCCTGATTGCAGCCTTCAAAAGCAGCATCGCTGAAGCCATAATCTTGCTCATGTTCGGCAGCTTTGCCTACCTGCTCACGCAAACCACCATTCAACTTGAGCTATTCATTTGGCTAGTCGCAAGCCTGAGCCTGAGCCTCACAGTGGTCTCTCTCTATCAGGCGGCCCAACTCGGGCTCAAGACTAAAAAAGCCAAAGACCCAATCATCACCGCGGCCCTCAACGCCCTGCTAGGCGCACTTTTTTTACTCGCACCGCTCGACGAAGTTGCTGCCGTTGGATTCTTCGGCGCGTATCTGATTTTGATTGCGGTTCACCTGGGAATTTCAGCCGCTTCACCGGTTGCCCCAGCAAAGCCAAAGTAGGCTTGAAGCTATGCCAAAAAGCTCAAATAAAGTCGGCGTCAAAACCTACCTCAGCCTCTCTGCAGTAGCAGCGCTCGTGGTCGGTCTATTCGTTTGGGGTGGCGTGCGCGATCTTGAGAAAGCACTGCTTTGGGGCGGCATCTCGTTTATCGTGATTTTGGTTTCAATCGCTACCCTGGCTCTGTCTGTCAAGAATGACGACAGCGACCCAGACAAGCCTCGCCTGAAGTAACTACTGAACTAGTTTTGCCAATTCGGCTGCCACACCGACATAGGTCTGTGGCTTGAGTGAGAGCAGTCGATCTTTCGCCTCTTGGCCAATCTCGAGACCATTAACAAAGACCACCAAGTCTTCGCCGCTGATGCGCTTACCGCGAGTGAGCTCTTTCAAAAGCTCGTACGGGTTACTGATCGAAGAACGACCAGCGGCAACCTCGGCACGAATCACAGTCTGGATTGCCTCCCCCAGAACTTCCCAGTTCTCAAGCAGGTCACCGAGCAGCAGCGACTCATTGAGTTCGATTTCGCCAAGACCGCGAGTGACATTGTCGAGCGCAAGCATTGAGTGACCGAAACCGAGACCGATGTTGCGCTGTGAGCTTGAGTCGGTGAGATCGCGCTGCAAACGAGAGGTCACGAGAGTTGCAGAAAGTGAATCGAGAATCGCGTTTGAAAGCTCGAGGTTTGACTCTGCGTTCTCAAAGCGAATCGGGTTCACCTTGTGAGGCATGGTCGACGAGCCGGTAGCACCAGGCTGCGGAATCTGCTTGAAATAGTTGAGC
>JBJTOA010000102.1:0-2872 GCA_046074285.1 Micrococcales bacterium | reverse complement strand
TCGGTTTGACCAACTACCTGTTCAGCACCGTACTGAGCGAAAACGTTTCGGTGCTCAACCAGCCACCGCGTTTTGACAAGGTGCTGATTCCGTTGCTCGGTCAGATTCCGGTAATCGGCCCAGTGATGTTCAACCAGACGCCGATTGTTTATTTGATGTATGTCGCGGTGTTCGTGGTTTTCGTTGCGCTGTTCAAGACTCGCTGGGGCTTGCGCGTGCGTGCCGTTGGTGAATACCCGAAGGCTGCCGACACCGTGGGCATCAACGTTTTCAGAACTCGCTATGTTTCGGTGATTCTCGGCGGAATGCTCGCAGGTCTGGGTGGTTCGTTCTTCACCCTCGGTCAGGTTGGTTCGTTCGGTAAAGAGATGACCAATGGCGCTGGTTATATCGCACTGGCTGCTCTGATCTTTGGTCGCTGGAACCCGATTCTCGCGGCCCTCGCTGCACTGCTTTTCGGCTTCGCGCAAAACCTGCAGTACGGCTTGGCAATCATCGGTTCGCCGGTGCCGAGCGAGTTCTTGCTGATGCTGCCTTATGCACTTACCGTGGTTGCCGTTGCGGGTCTGGTTGGCAAAGTCACCGGGCCGGCGGCCAGCGGTAAAGCCTATGAAAAGAGCTAATGATGGCTGAAATCGATTGGGAAACTCTGCGCGCTGCTGCGCGCGCTGCGATGAAGCGGGCTTATGCGCCTTACTCGAAGTATCCGGTTGGGGCTGCCGCAATCACCACCAGCGGTGCCGTGGTTTCGGGTTGCAACATTGAGAATGCATCGTATGGCGTAACACTCTGCGCTGAGTGCTCGATGGTCTCTGAGCTCGTGATGAAGAACGCTGGCAAGCTTGTGGCGTTCACCTGCTGCGACGGCGAAGGCAAGGTTTTGATGCCTTGCGGTCGTTGCCGTCAGCTGCTTTTTGAACACAGCGTTGAGGGCATGATTCTTGAAACCGTTTCAGGTTTCAAAACCATCGAACAGGTTTTGCCCGACGCTTTTGGCCCAAATGATTTAGAGGAATTTCGCAAGTGAGTTTTGACGCAGTACAACTAATTGTTCAGAAGCGTGACAAGGGTGAGCTATCGACCGATGCCATTCGCTGGCTGGTTCAGAATTACACCTCTGGCTTAGTTGCCGATGAGCAGATGTCAGCAATGGCAATGGCGATTTTGCTAAACGGCATGAACCGTCGTGAAATCGGTGACCTAACCGCCGCAATGGTTGATTCTGGTGAACGTCTGGATTACTCAAAGCTCACCTGGCCAACCGCAGACAAGCACTCGACCGGTGGCGTTGGCGACAAGATCACTTTGCCGCTGTCACCGCTGGTTGCAGTTTTTGGCGTTGCTGTTCCGCAACTTTCAGGTCGTGGCCTCGGTCACACCGGTGGCACCCTCGACAAGCTCGAAGCGATTTCGGGTTGGAATCCAAACCTGTCGAACGCACAGATGTTTTCGCAGCTTGAGTCGATCGGTGCTGTGATTTGCGCGGCCGGCAGTGGCTTGGCTCCTGCCGATAAGAAGCTGTATGCGCTTCGCGATGTAACCGGAACCGTAGAGGCGATTCCCCTGATTGCATCTTCGATCATGTCGAAGAAGATTGCCGAGGGCACTGCCTCGCTCGGGCTCGACGTAAAAGTTGGCTCGGGTGCATTCATGAAAGACCTAGACCGAGCTCGCGAACTGGCTCAGGTGCTGGTGCAAATCGGAACTGACGCTGGTGTGAACACCTCGGCAATGCTCACCGAAATGTCGACCCCTCTCGGTCGCAAGATCGGCAACGCACTCGAGGTTGAAGAGTCGGTTGAAGTGCTTGCCGGTGGCGGGCCAGAAGACGTGGTTGAGCTCACCGTTTTGCTCGCGACTGAAATGCTTGCGCTGTCTGGCATTCAAGATGTAGATGTTGCAGCCGCGCTGAAAGACGGTCGCGCGATGGATAAGTGGAACCAGATGATTTCAGCTCAGGGCGGAGACCCGAAGGCTGCGCTGCCAAAGTCAAAGCACTCGCACGAGGTTTTGGCAACTGAGTCAGGTGTGCTCGAACAGCTCGATGCATATGCTGTGGGTGTTGGTTCTTGGAGACTAGGTGCGGGACGCGCTCGCAAAGAAGACCAGGTTCAGCCAGGTGCTGGCATTGTGCTGCACAAGGTTCAGGGTGAAGCGGTCAAGGCTGGCGAGCCACTAATGACTCTCTACAGTGACGACGAATTTAGGTTCGCTCGTGCGCTCGAGTCAATCGAGACCGGCATCAAGATTTCAAACGTTGAACCGAGCAAGAAGCAGTTGCTGCTCGGTCGAGTAACCGAATAGAGAGTTCGAAAATGACCACCAAAGTGAATCCGCTTGATCTGGCAGAGAGTAATCCGTTTGAGGTAGCAGAATTGGCTGCCCGAGAGATTGCCTCGCGCACCGGTGTTGAGTCGCACGACTTTTCGCTGACTCTCGGTTCTGGCTGGGGCAAGGCTGCCGACCTGATCGGCGAGACGGTTGCGACCATCAACGCTGTTGAGATCCCGGGTTTTTACCCGCCTGCGGTTGAAGGTCACGTTTCGACCATTCGCTCGATTCGCCTGCACAACGGCAAGCACGCGCTGGTTATGCCACGCAGCCACTGGTATGAAGGGCACGGGGTTCGCTCGGTGGTGCACGGGGTTCGAACCGCAGCTGCCGCCGGTGTGAAAATCGTGGTGCTCACTAACGGATGCGGTGGATTGAACCCAAACTGGAAGCCAGGCACTCCAGTGCTGATTCGCGACCACATCAACCTGGTTGCCAAGAGCCCAATCGAAGGTGCCCACTTTGTTGACCTCACCGATGCCTACGCGAAGCGTCTGCGTGACATCGCACACTCGGTTGATCCGAGCCTTGACGAAGGTGT
>JBJTOA010000101.1:0-57771 GCA_046074285.1 Micrococcales bacterium | reverse complement strand
ACTCACTATTACGAGCGAGTTTCGCGGTGCCAAGCGCAGAGTCACCCTCGACTATGAAAAGCTCACTGCCCTCGGTTTCTTGACTGCGACAATCAACCAGCTTGGTCGGCAGAGATGAGTTCTCGAGCGCGTTCTTGCGTCGCTGAGTCTCTTTGTGAGTGCGCGCAGAAATGCGCGACTTCATTTCGGTGACGATTTTTTCTAACAGCAAGGCAGCCTGCGCCTTGTCATCGCGCTTTGAACTCTCAAGGCGTTCTAGCAGTTTCTTTGAAACTACATTCGCGACAATATTCCTAACCGCAGGTGTTCCCAGAACTTCCTTGGTTTGACCTTCGAACTGAGGTTCTGCCAATCGAACAGCAATGACTGCCGTAAGCCCAGCGAGAGCATCTTCTTTCTCGATTTTGTCGTTGCCGAGTTTGAGCTTGCGGGCGTTGGCATCTACCTGAGCGCGCACAGTTTTGAGCAAGCCCTGCTCAAAGCCTGCGAGGTGGGTTCCACCCTTTGGCGTAGCAATGATGTTCACAAATGTCTTGACGCTCGTGTCATAACCGGTTCCCCAGCGCAGAGCAATTTCAACCTGGCACTTGCGAGCAACTTCGCGTGAAACCATGTTGCCCTTGTCATCAAGCACCGGCACCGTCTCAGTAAATTCGCCCTCACCGTCAAGTCGCCAAGTGGCGGTCAAAGGTGCGTCAGTCGCGAGAAACTCAGCGAATTCGACAAGGCCACCATCAAACTTGAAGTCGTGAATCAGAGGTTCACTTGCGCGGTCATCGCGAATCGCAATCGCCAAACCGGGAACCAAAAATGCGGTCTGTCTGGCGCGGGCTAATAAATCCTCACTCGAAAATGATGCATCCTTGATAAAAATCTGCGGATCAGCCCAGTAACGAACGCGCGTACCGGTGACACCCTTCGCTACTTTGCCAACTTCACGCAGCATGCTCTTATCGGTGAATGGGCTGAAATCGTTACTAGGCGAGATTCCCTTGCTGTCATCGAAAGTTCCCGGTTCGCCTCTTCTAAATGACATGGCCCAGGTCTTGCCATCTCGGTCAACTTCAACATCTAGTCGCTGCGACAAGGCATTAACCACGGATGCACCCACACCGTGCAAACCGCCTGAAGCCGCGTAGGAACCGCTGCCGAATTTGCCACCGGCGTGAAGCTTGGTGAAGACCACTTCGACACCTGAGAGCCCGGTTTTTGGCTCGATGTCAACTGGAATGCCGCGTGCTTTATCAAGCACCGAAACGCTGCCATCCTGGTGCAGTTCAATTTCGATCTTGCTCCCAAACCCGGCAAGAGCTTCGTCTACTGAGTTATCGATGATTTCCCAAAGACAGTGCATCAATCCGCGTGAGTCGGTAGACCCAATGTACATACCTGGTCGCTTGCGAACGGCTTCTAAGCCTTCGAGAACTGAAAGGTGTCTGGCGGAATATTCGGTGTTTGGCATCCTTGAAATGCTAAGCGACAAACCAGCACTTCGCAGTTAGCGAAATCGGGGTGTTTTGGGAAGTAAAAGTCGTGAGTCTGTGTTCAAATAGTTGAGTAACAGGAGGACACCATGGAAGACAACGAAATCAAGACCGCTGAGAGCCCGACACTAGTAGAGGCATCAGAGTTGACAGTTGCTGACCGTTGTGACGCATGTGGTGCTCAGGCTTATGTGCGCGTCGGCTTGGCTACCGGGGAACTGCTGTTTTGCCTGCACCACGCTAATGAAAACAAGGCGAAACTCGAGCCGATTGCTATCTCGTGGCACGACGAGTCGGCCAAACTTCTAGCCCGCTAAACTAGCGGCTCAAACTTCTCTTCAGTTTCTAGTTCCCAGATTCTTTGGCAAACTTCGTTTAGTTTGCCGAACCAGTCACGTTGATTTGCCAGTGGCTTTGCTGGCGTAATCTCATTCGCAAGCCAAGCCAGCAGCCTAGGGTTTTTTGCTAAAACCGGACCATGCAGCATCGAGAAAACCAACTTGCCATCTTGCCAGATATCAGGCAAGCCGCTGTCGGTATTGCGATAGCCCAAAACCTTTAGGTTTGCTAGCTCGCCAACCGAAAAAAGCGACTCACGTTCTGACCGAGAGATTCTGTGATCGCCGAGGCCCAGCTTTTCAACTGCAAATTCAACTGAAGAGCCAATAAACAGCACTGGAATATTTGTGCCTCTTAACTGTTCGGCAATGGCTAGAAGCTCATCGTCAATCTGAGCGTGTGCTGCAGCAGAACCGTGCCCGAAAAAGACAAAGTCTGGCTTCGAGGTACTCAACTCACGGGCGCTGGTAACGTTGGTGAGCTTGACCTCTACCCCACAACGTTCGAGATAATCGGCAAGCACAGCCAAGTTAGCCTGATCACCGTTGAGGTTCAGCGACTCTTGAAAAACTGAAACTAACTGAATCATCGCTCAACTTCTTCAGGGTTGGTGAATCCCAACATGCGACGTGAACGGCGCATGACATCTGCCGAAAAAACTACGGTGCGAAGACCGTGTTCTGGTTCGGGCAGCGCAAGCCAGTGGTTCCAGGCTGCCTCAAGATCATCAGTAGAAAACTGCACCTCAACACCGCTGTAACGGCACCAAAGTTCTGCCTCAGCGCAGTTAAACCCGGTTACCACTTGCACCTTCTTCAACTTTGAAGGCTTGACAGTCCACAACCAACTTGGGTCGTGCACATCGCGACCAATAGCGAACATGACGCTCTCTAAATCTGCTGCGAGGTTATCGATGTTCAACTGCATGCTGATTGGGTTTTGAACCAGGATGAATTCAACTGGAACTCCCCTAACCTCACGAACTTCACCGCGGGCAAACACCGGCGGCAACTTATCTAATACGCTCACTGCCAATTCAAGCGAGAATGTTTCGCCTAGCAGTTGCTTGGCGCTTTCAAGGGCAGCAGCAGCATCCAGAGCAAAGTGCAAGCCGCGGTTAGGCAAGTCGAACGAGACGTTTTGACCGTAACTTTGGATTTCGACTTTCTTACCATCAAGTTTCTTTACCACTGTGCTGCCTGTTACTCGAGGCAGCTCATCGAGGTAGGTGGGTGCATAACCAAGAGATTTAGCTGCTTTCGAGCCTTCTACCGAGAACCACGCTAGGGCAGAACCTTGGCCATTACTCTTTGCAGCTTCTGCAATCAGCAAAGTGTTCTGGTCATCACCATTAAGAATTACGGCACCAGAGCAAGCGAGAGCCACAGCCTCTAGTTTGTCTCGCACGAACGCCGGTTCAACGAAGCGATCTAGTTGATCTTCGACGACATTAAGAATCGTGACTTGCTTTGGTTTGACATCGCGAACCACCTCAGCTGCGTGTCCCTCATCCATTTCAAAAATAGCCAGTTCACCAGGAATTCGACCGAGCAAACTCGCCCGCTGCACAATCGTCGAATAAAAACCCTGCGCAATGTTTGCGGTGGATGGATTGGTAAATACCTGCTTGCCGTGGGCTCGGGCAATTGCTACTAGCATTTTGGTGGTGGTTGATTTTCCCGCGCTACCTGTTACAACCACAATCCCTTCTGGAAAACTCCTGAGAGTCTTCACGAGCAGCCCGGGTGCAATCTTGCTTACTATGAGCCCTGGAAGCGCAGACCCTCCACCTGGGCGAAAACGGCGAATAAAAAAACGCAGGATTCGACCAATAATGATGGCCGGCGCATAAAGCATCAGTTATCCATAAAGTCACGCAGAAGCTGTGCGCGTGAAGGGTGGCGCAGCTTTGCCATAGTTTTACTTTCGATTTGACGGATGCGCTCGCGGGTAACGCCGAATTTTTCACCGATCTGGTCAAGCGTCTTCTGAACACCATCACCCATACCGAAACGACTGCGGATAACCCCGGCTTCGCGTTCTGGCAGAGATTCAAGGATTCTCTCGAGTTCACGAGCGAGCATTGCTTTGGTAACCGCATCAACCGGGACCACGGCTTCGGTGTCTTCAATCAGATCACCGAATTCGCTGTCACCATCCTCACCAAGAGGAGTTGAAAGCGAGATGGGCTCGCGGCCATACTTCTGAACTTCGACAACCTTCTCAGGTGTCATGTCGAGTTCGCGGGCCAGTTCTTCTGGGGTAGGTTCGCGGCCCAAGTCTTGAAGCAGCTGGCGCTGCACGCGGCTGAGCTTATTAATTACTTCAACCATGTGAACTGGGATACGAATTGTTCTTGCCTGGTCGGCCATTGCACGGGTAATAGCCTGGCGAATCCACCAGGTTGCATAAGTCGAGAACTTGTAGCCCTTGGTGTAGTCGAACTTTTCAACAGCGCGAATCAGACCAAGGTTTCCCTCTTGAATCAGGTCAAGGAACTGCATGCCACGACCCGTGTAACGCTTTGCTAGTGACACCACCAAACGAAGGTTTGCCTCAAGCAAGTGGCTCTTGGCTCGTTCGCCGTCTTTCTTAACCCAGTTAAGGTCTCTGCGCATGTCTGCAGTGAGATTCTTATCTGCGTTTAGCTTCTCTTCAGCAAACAGGCCAGCTTCAATGCGCTTTGCCAGTTCAACCTCGAGCTCTGCGTTCAGCAGCGCAACCTTACCGATTTGCTTTAGGTAGTCTTTTACCGGGTCGGCTGTCGCACCAGAGATAGTGGTGGTTTGAGCTGGAATATCATCTTCGTCACTGTGCGAAAGTACAAGAGCGCCTTTTTCTTCAAGCTCTTTTTTCGCTGCGTCTTCGACGTCTTCTTCTGCTGCTGCAGCTTCTTCTTCGGCAACAACTTCAGAGGCGGCTACCGCTTCTTCAACAATTTCTTCAACGCTTTCGAGTTCCTCGTCGATCTCCTCATCAATTTCCTCGTCGTCATCCTGCATGTCTTTAGGCAACTTTGTAGCCTTTGCCGGTTTTGCGGCTTTAGCTTCTTTGGCAGGACCCTTGCTCGGTGTCGCTTTGGCCGCAGGTTTTGCGACTGCTTTCTCGACAACTGGTTTCGCAGCAGGTTTAGCTGCCGGCTTTGCAGGCTTTTCAACCGCTGGCTTTGCTGCGGTCTTAGCTGCAGGGGTGGTCGTTGACTTAGGTTTAGGCTCAGATTTGGCGGGAGCTGGCTTTGCTTTGGCAGCAGGCTCAGGCTTTGATTTGGTAGGGATTTTGGTGCTTTCTGACTTCGGTGCGGGTTTAGCTGCCGGCAAGGCGACCGCTTTGGCAGCTGCTGGTTGCTCGGCTGGTTTCGCTTCTGGGGTGTCTCCGAGAAGACGTGCGAAGAATCCCCTCTTCTTGCCGTCGTTTTCTGATGGTTTAGCCATCGAGACCTCCCAGTGGTTTGTGAAACCGAATATTGAAACTGGTTTTTGGGCGTAACAAAGACCCATGTCAAATTCAAACTTTGAAAGCGACTGGGTCGTTGGTTAAGACTAACACCCTACAACCGCGAAACCTCGGTGTTTAGTCCTGTTTTGCCACAACTTGGCTAACGAGTTTTTCGTAGTGCAAAAAACGATAAAGACCAAATGAAATAACCAAAATGACACAGACGAAAGCGCTTCGGAAGCCTTCGAGGGAATAGAGTTGGCCGCCGACTAGATACTGGTGCAAATCTAACGTCACACCGATCAAGAACATCATGGTGAAACACGCCAAAAATCCGCCGATGTTTATGAACCCGTTGGTCGCGCCCAGCCGAATCTTGGGAACGTACTGCTTCGAATAGTCAAACGCAATCATTGAACTGGGACCACCGGCACCTACGAGGAACAATGCAACGGCAAGCAATAATATCGGCAGGGGACCTGGCCAGAAGCTAAACAACGTAAAGCCAAGGATGTTGATACTTGCAGTAACGATCACTGTTGCTTTGCGCCATTCAGGTCTCTTGCCGCAAACGTGCGCGTACCAACTGCCTGCGAAGATTCCAAAGATGACCATCGAACTTAGCAGGGTGGCAACAACTTGCCGATCCAGTCCTTCACCTTTACTCAGATAAGGAACTCCCCAGAGCAGCAGCAAAGCAGTACCGGCAGATTGAGTGGAAAAGTGGGTGTAGAAAGCAAGTTTGGTGGTCGATTCTTTAACTGAGGTTCTAAGTTGTTTGGACGCTGCCTTCAGGCTAAGTGGCTTGTGGTGCTCCGGCCTTACTTCTCTGTCTTCTCTGACCACTACCCAGATCAGAACCGCCAATAACGCACCAACCGAGGCGATAGTTGCAAACGCGAATGTCCAACTAGTTTCATGCAGCAATCTTGCAAATTCAAAAGCCGAGAGAACCTGACCAAGCTGGCCAAGCCCACCGACCCACTGCTGCAGCTGAGAAGCTTTCTTACCGCTATACCAACCGTTAACGACTCGAATCATCGAAATGAAGGTGAAAGCGTCACCCAGACCAACGAGCATCCTGCCGAATATTGCCGTGCCAAGCGAGTCAGAAAAAGCGACTATAAATTGGCCGAGAGCCATTCCGACTGCTCCGATAGTGAGGCAAGCTCGGGCTCCGAAACGATCGAGCAGAAGACCAACCGGAATTTGCATGGCTGCGTAAACCACTAACTGCAGCACCGCCAACGAGCTTAATTGCTCGGCGTTGGTATGAAACTTATCTGCGGCGAATAGCGCTGCAGTGCCCATCGTCGCTCGTTGAGTTACTGCTATGAGGTATGCGACGGCGACTACTACTATTACGAGTAATCCATTGCGCTTCACCACGCTATTCTCACACTGAAAGTTTGAAAGCATGACACTCGCCATAGTTACGGGTTCAAGTGCCGGGCTAGGTTTTCATACTGCATCCGGCTTGGCCAAACTCAACTATGACCGCATTGTTGTGACCTCTCGCAGTCTTGCAAGGGCAACTCAGGCCACCAAAAAGCTAGCATTGCTGAACCCGCGTGTTGAATATTTGCCGGCTGAGTTGCAACTTCATGACCTCGAACAAGTTCAGGCTTTTGCAGAGTGGTGCAAAGCTACCCACGGCAACTGGGATCTCTTGGTAAATAATGCCGGCGCGAAAATCGAGCATCCGACGAAGCTCACCAGGCAAGGATTTGAGTGGCACTATGGCGTGAATCACCTAGCTCATTTTGCCCTCACCAGCTGGCTTCGACCAGCGTCGAACTCTGGTTCGCGAGTTGTCGTGAACGCATCCATTGTTGCAAGGAAAGGCAAAAGTGAACTTTGGAGAGATGCTCGAATGGCAAACACTTCACAGCAGTACGACGCGTCGAAACTTGCAAATTTGTGTTTTGCACTCGAGTTGAACTCGCGAGGATACCTCGAGGCCACCGCTGCGCACCCGGGCTTTGCTAGGGCTGAAGCCTACGGTAACTTAGGCATCAGAATCGCCGAGTACCTATTCGCACAATCGGCGAGATCAGGTGCCAAACCCATCATTCGAGCTTGCGAAAAAGATGTTGCTGCTGGTACTTACTGGGGGCCGCGCGTATTGCAGATGTGGGGACAACCAATCGAAGTCCCCATACCGAAGTTAGCATCCATCGAAAATCGCAGGTTGCTCTGGGAAGTCAGCGAGCAACAGCTGGGATTCAAGTTCTAGGCTTCGTCTTCGTCGACCGAGTTCTTGCGTCTAGTAGCGAGAAAGTCTTCAAGTTCAGCCGCAATTTCTTCAGCAGATGGAACTTCACTTGCCGGGCGAACGATTTGAGTACGCATGGGCGCATTCTCAGCCGAGTTGTAACCCAGTTCTAGGTTTTGAATCATCCGTTGTAGGTCAGCATTTTCTTCGACCTGCTTAGCGATCTTGGCGTTGAACTTGATTCCTTCGTCGCGCAGCGGGTCGGTCTTGAAAACTAAACCGGTCGCGGCTGCCAATTGTTCGAACGCAGTAACAGCGGCTTGCGGGTATTCACTATCAGACAGGTAGTGAGGCACAAGTAGCACGAAACCGATTATCGGCACCTGCTCTTTGCTTAGTTCAAACTCAAGAAGGTGAAGAACATTGCCAGGTACCTGCGTTGATGGCTTCCACTCTGAGATTCGATCGATCAGGTCTCGTCGATTGCCTGAAACTGTTGTGCTGATTGGTCGCGTATGAGGGGTTGGGAAGGGAATCGAATGAACCCAAGTAACGCTCGAAACTGCGAAAAGGTCAGTCACCTGAATGATTGCCTGCACAAACGTTTCCCACTTAAAGTCCGGTTCGTAACCGTGCAAGTAGAGGAAAGGTTGGTTTGCATCGTCGTGAATCAGATAGATTCCCAGCACCGGTGGTTCGTAGCTAGCGATGTGATCGCGTTCGAAAAAAAGTATTGGGCGGCGAGAACGATAGTCCAATAGTTCATCGTTGTTGAACTTCACAACGAGTTCTGAATCGAAGCTCGAAAAAATGGTGTCTGCAACCTGTGCGATTGTCGAGCCAGCATCGCTGAATCCGGTTAGACCCGCAATCATCGGAAGGCCAAGTGGCACTTCAAAGTGATCGCCGACTAGCGCATAAAGGTTTCTCGGATCATTCACAAAGTAATTCTAAGTGCCTGCAAACTAATGAACCAGACTTTTGTAGTCTGAAGAAATGGCTAACATGCAATTCGACATCATCAAAAACTTACCGAAACCAAGCAAATCGTCAGCGCTGGTTTTGGCCGTGCAGAAACAAGCAAAGCATTTCAAAGTTGTGCTACCCGAAGGGCTAGCGCTCCCCGTTTTTGAAAACTTAGATGTCACGCAACTCGTTACCAGTGAATTGAACCGGATGCTGCACGAGGGAACAGTGGTGATTCTTGCCAAGGTGCCAGAGAAGGCCACCACGCAGAATCTTCGCGAACTCGGTGGCTCAATATCTCGCACCCTCGGCGAATTCACAGAACTGACGCTGGCTATCCCGACGCAAAATAAAGCAGAACTACTCGCACTTACCGAAGGTCTAGCACTTGGCAACTACTCGTTCACGAAACTCAAGAGCTCAGCCGACGTACGGAAGCTTAGGTCAGTAAAGATTTTTACAAATTCAACGATTACCAAAGCCGAAATTGCGCGAGTGCAAACAATCGCCGAACACGTGCACGAGATTAGAGACCTTGTGAACACCCCTGCGAACTTGCTCTATCCAAGTGAAATGGCGAAGTGGGCTTCGGCGCAGGCGAAAAAATACAGTCTGCAAATTGAGGTCTGGGATGAAAAACGTCTCGAAAAAGAAAAATGTGGAGGCATCCTTGGGGTTGGTCAGGGCAGTGCTAGACCGCCTCGCCTAATCAAACTGACTCACAAGCCGAGAGGCGCAAAGTTCAAACTCGCCTTAGTTGGAAAGGGTATTACCTTTGACACCGGTGGTTTGTCACTCAAGCCAGGCGCATCAATGCTCGGCATGAAATATGACATGACTGGCGCGGCAACAGTTCTGAACGCTGTATTGGCAATTGCCAGACTAAACCTGCCAATTGAAGTGACTGCTTGGGCTTGCGTGGCAGAGAACATGCCTTCGGGAACTGCAACTCGTCCAAACGATGTGGTTAGAGCTAGAAATGGCAAAACCATCGAGATCACCAACACCGATGCAGAGGGTCGCGTAGTTCTAGCTGACGGACTATCGCTTGCTAGCGAAACTAAGCCAGACCTAATCGTTGACCTGGCAACCCTTACTGGGGCTGCGACAGTTGCTCTGGGTAACCGCTACGCGGGTTTGATGGGCGCCGAAGACGCCGTCGAGAAAGTCAAGGCAGCTGCTAACAATGCCGACGAACTGGTTTGGCACATGCCACTAGCCTCTGAACTTAGAGCACTACTTGATTCACAGGTTGCTGATATCGCTAATGCCAAGGTGGGAAATACTGCGGGAGGAATGCTCATTGGTGGCCTGTTTTTGCAAGAGTTCATCAGCAAGGACTCTAAAGGCGAACTCATCTCTTGGGCGCACTTAGACATTGCCGGACCTGCAAAGAATGATGCCGAAGCATACGGATATGTTCCGAAGGGTGGAACAGGGGCTCTAATTCGTACGCTTGTATCGCTGGCCGAAAGCCTGATTGCCTGATTTCGGTAGTAAAGTTTTTAAGGCTTGCACTAGACATGAGGAGTTCCCTTGGCTGAACACAATTTTGACGTAGTAATCCTTGGTGGAGGTAGCGGTGGTTATGCTGCAGCTCTGCGATCAGCTCAATTAGGCAAGACTGTCGCTCTCATTGAACGCGACAAGTTAGGTGGCACCTGCTTGCACCGGGGTTGTATCCCAACCAAAGCTTTGCTGCACGCTGCTGAAGTAGCAGATGTAACTCGCGAAGCAGCAAACTACGGAGTCAATGCGACTCTGAACTCAATCGATATGCCAGCAGTAAACAAGTACCGTGACAGTATTGTTGACAAGCTTTTCAAGGGTCTCACTGGTCTAGTCAATGGCAAGAACATCACATTTGTAGCCGGTGAAGGTCGGCTCGTCGGCCCAAAGACCATTGCGGTTGGAGAAGACACCTACTCTGGCGCAAACCTTGTTCTTGCAACCGGTTCATACAGCCGTTCACTTCCGGGCCTCGAAATCGGCGGTCGTGTAATCACCTCTGAGCATGCTCTGCAGTTGAACTTCATTCCACAGAGCGTCATTGTTCTAGGTGGTGGTGTTATCGGTGTTGAGTTCGCTTCAATCTGGAACTCTTTCGGAACTAAGGTGACCGTGATTGAAGGTCTTCCAAACTTGGTCCCTAACGAGGATCCATCAGTTTCTAAAGCCCTCGAACGTGCCTTCCGCAAGCGCGGTATCGACTTCAAGACCGGTGTGCGTTTCTCTGGTGTAACTCAGGATGCCAACGGTGTGGTTGCGACCCTAGAAGACGGCAGTACCTATTCAGCAGAATTGATGCTCGTAGCTGTCGGTCGCGGACCAAACACTGCAGGCTTCGGTTACGAAGAACAGGGTGTCACGATGGATCGTGGCTACGTGCTTACCAATGAGAGACTTCAGACAAATCTGCCTGGCGTTTACGCTGCCGGTGACATTGTTCCTGGGCTCCAATTAGCACACCGTGGTTTCCAGCAGGGAATTTTCATTGCCGAAGACATTGCCGGCCTAAACCCTGCAGTTATCGATGAGAACGGTATACCAAAGGTCACTTACTGTGAGCCTGAAATTGCTTCAGTTGGTTTGACTGAGGCAAAAGCGGCTGAAAAATACGGCGCTGAGAATATTTCAACTTACGAGTACAACCTAGGTGGGAACGGCAAGAGCCAGATTCTTTCAACCGCTGGTTTTGTGAAGTTGGTTCGTAAGGTGAATGGTCCAGTAATTGGCGTGCACATGATAGGTTCTCGCGTCGGCGAGCAAATTGGTGAAGCTCAGTTGATCGTGAACTGGGAGGCTTACCCTGAAGATGTTGCGACTTTGATTCACGCTCACCCGACCCAGAACGAAGCGCTCGGCGAAGCGCACCTTGCACTAGCTGGCAAGCCACTACACGCACACGCATAAAGCTTTCGAAAGAGGATAAATAAATGGCAGAAGTAACTCTTCCAGCGCTCGGTGAGAGCGTAACTGAGGGAACCGTAACCCGCTGGCTCAAGAAGGTCGGCGATTCAGTTGCCGTTGATGAGCCACTTGTAGAAGTTTCTACTGACAAAGTTGACACCGAGATTCCTTCACCCGTTGCAGGAGTGATCCAGCAGATTCTGGTTCAAGAAGACGAAACTGTTGCCGTTGGCGCAGTTCTGGCTGTGATTGGTGATGCGGGCAGTGCTCCTGCCCCAGTTGCTCCTCCAGCAGCTGCTCCGGTTGAGCCAACTCCGGCTCCGGTAGCGCCTGCGGTTGAGATTCCTGCACCTGTAGCTGCCCCGGTTTACGTTCCACCTGTTGCAGCTCCAGTTACCCCGCCTGTTGTTACGGCACCTGTAACTCCGGCACCTGCTACTCCTGCTGGCGCTCACGTCTCAGACGCCGGCTATGTGACTCCCCTAGTTCGCAAGCTTGCAAATGAGCAGGGCGTTGACCTTCACTCGGTGACTGGCACTGGCGTTGGAGGTCGCATTCGCAAGGATGACGTTTTAGCCGCAACCACGTCGGTTGCACCCGCATTTACTCCAAGCGCAAGTGCACCTGCAGTTGTGGCAGCACCTAGTGCTCTGCGAGGCACCACTGAGCCGATGTCTCGCCTTCGCAAGGTGCTTGCCGAGCGCGCTGTTGCTTCAATGGTTTCGACTGCCCAACTCACTACCGTTGTTGAAGTTGATGTGACCAAGATCGCTCAACTTCGTCAGAAGGTACAGGGTGCTTTCGTTGCCAAGAATGGCATCAAGCTCAACTTCATGCCTTTCTTCTTCTTGGCTGCAGCTGAGGCACTACGCGCACACCCTAAGCTGAACGCCTCAATCGAGGGTGAGAACATCATCTATCACCCGAGTGAAAACATTTCATTTGCGGTTGATACCGAACGTGGCTTGCTCACTCCGGTTATTCGCGATGCAGCAACCCACAATATCTCTGAGATTGCTAAGCAAATCGCCGACAAGGCCGAGCGCACTCGCACCAACAAACTGACTCCGGATGAACTCTCTGGTGGCACCTTCACATTGACCAACACGGGTTCACGTGGTGCTCTGTTCGACACCCCGGTGGTATTCCTGCCTCAGGTTGCCATTCTTGGTACCGGTGTTGTCAGCAAGCGCCCTGCTGTCGTTACTGACGCAGATGGAAACGATGCGATTGCTGTCCGCAGTATGGTTTACCTTGCACTTTCATACGACCACCGTTTGGTAGATGGGGCAGACGCAAGTCGCTTCCTGGTTGATGTCAAGGCCAGACTCGAGGAAGCTAACTTCGACGCCAACCTCGGTCTCTAGAAACAGAATCAAAGTGGGTTCAACTCAGTCGAGTTGAACCCACTTTTCTAATTTCCAGCCCTTCGATTGCTTTACAAGGTCTAACCTGATGAGTCTGGTCTGCTCGTCGAGCGACTGATTTACGAGCAAGTTTAGATATCCGCCCAGTTCGATGCGCTTTACCTCTTGAAACTCATTTTTACCTTGCGAACATTTGCCCTCGGTAACCAAGGCAGCTAAACATTCCGCTGCAATTTCTGCGTCAGAGACCCAAACCATGGCTTGAGGGCTTCGTTTGACTTCGATGGCTCGAACGGGACGTAACATGGCAAACGCAATGATTGCAAATGCCAGCAATCCGGCTATTGGTAACGACATGAACACCCAGTTTTTTGGCTTCAAAGCCCATCCTCGATTGAACTGAAATCTTTCGAGAACTCTTGGCATGGCGGGTTTTCGCTCGCTTAGAACCTCAAACCGGTGCTGCGAGGTTTGAGTGATTTCTGCTGGTATGCCCTTGGCCATTAACTGATCAGCAACATAGCGAGCTTCAAGCAGTGAAAAAGTAGGCATGGAACAAACCTGCACGCCAAAAGGTTCTCAAATATGTGGTTTTTGAAAAACTGTGGAAAACTCAGACCACACGAAAGTTATAGTTAAACAATGCCTGACTTTATAATCGCTGGCCTAAATCCCAATTTCGTAGAATACGAAGCTGGTGTTGCCATGCAGGAAGAGCTTCACCGTGAAGTGGCTAGTGGTTTGCGCCCAGACAGCGTTATCCTTCTCGAGCATGAAGCGGTCTATACCGCAGGTAAGCGAACTGATGACATCGAGCTGCCGAAAGATGGCACACGAGTTATCGAAAGCAGTCGCGGGGGCAAAATAACCTGGCACGGACCAGGGCAATTAGTCGGCTACCCGATCATGAGACTCCCCCAGCCATTTGACGTGGTGGGTTACGTTCGCTGGCTAGAACAAGTTCTAATAGATGTAATCGCCGAACTCGGTTTGTACACCGAACGTGTCGAGGGAAGAAGTGGCGTATGGGTGCCGAAAAACGGAACACACGAAAAGGTAGCGGCCATCGGCATTCGCGTAGCAGATAAAACCACGATGCACGGGTTTGCATTGAACTGCAATAACTCGCTGGCTCCGTATGACAACATAATTGCCTGCGGAATTTCAGACGCATCAACCACAACCCTTAGCCGAGAATTAGGTAGAGAGATTACTCCCGCAATGGCTGCCGAACTTGTGAAGAAACATTTAAAAGAAATAACTAAGGTAAAACTGTGACTGAAGCACCCCGTGAGAAGAAACTGCTGCGCATTGAAGCTCGAAACGCTGAAACTCCCATTGAACGTAAGCCAGAGTGGATCAAAATCAAGGCCAAAATGGGCCCTGAGTATCAGGCGCTGCAGACTTTGGTGAAGGGTGAAAACCTTCACACCGTTTGTCAAGAAGCTGGTTGCCCAAACATCTTTGAATGCTGGGAAGACCGTGAGGCTACTTTCTTGATCGGTGGCGAGCAGTGCACTAGACGCTGCGACTTCTGCCAGATTGCCACCGGAAAACCTGCTGCCTTCGACCGCGATGAACCTCGACGAGTTGGCGAATCAGTCGCCAAGATGCAATTGCGCTATGCAACCGTAACCGGCGTTGCACGAGATGACCTCGAGGACGAAGGTGCCTGGCTGTATGCCGAAACTATCCGCCAGATTCACCAGCAATCGCCTGGAACCGGCGTTGAGATTCTGGTTCCGGATTTCAGTGGCAACCCAGAACTTCTGCAGAAGGTTTTCGATGCTGCACCTGAGGTTTTTGCGCACAATCTTGAAACCGTACCGCGCATATTCAAAGAAATTCGACCAGCTTTCAGATACGAACGGTCGCTTGACGTGATTACCCAAGCTCGCAATGCTGGTCTGGTTACCAAGTCAAACCTCATTCTCGGCATGGGTGAAACCATTGACGAGGTTGTCGAAGCCATGCGTGACCTGCACGAAGCTGGCACCGATATTGTCACTATCACTCAGTACCTGCGACCATCAGTTAAGCACCATCCGATCTCTAGATGGGTGAAACCTGAAGAGTTCGTCGAGCTCAAGACTGTTGCTGAAGAAATCGGATTCCTCGGAGTGCTCAGCGGGCCACTGGTTCGTTCTTCTTATCGTGCGGGGCGCCTCTGGGCATCCTCGATGATTCAAAAGGGTCGAGAAGTGCCAGATCACCTGCAACACCTAGCTGAATCTGCCGCCAAAGAAGGCTTTAGCCAAGCGGTCTAAAGTAGGATTTTGCCTATGGCTAAAACACCTAAGGCACCCAAAGAACCGGGACGCATTAAGCAACTCTGGGATCTTTATAAACTCACCGCAAAAACCGATAAGAAATCTGCTCCGATTGCAATCGGAACATTCGTTGTCATCGCTGCGTTGGCATTCGTGCTCGCTGGTCTGACAACTGATGGCAGCCCAATTGGTTATGTTCTCTACGGCGTGCTAGGTGTTGCTATTGCTGGACTCACCGGTTTGATTCTGATGTCTCGCAGAGCAGAGGTTGTGGCCTACAACCGCATTGAAGGGCAACCGGGTGCCGTGGGAGCAGTTCTTGACAACGGCTTCCGTGCGGGTTGGGTAACGCCGAGTCAGCCAGTTGCAGTAAACCCAAAGACCAAAGACTTGGTTTACCGAATCGTTGGTCCAGCTGGTGTTGTCATTATTGGTGAAGGTCAGGGTTCTGCGCTTCAGGTTTTGGTAAACGAAGAAAAGCGCAAACTTTCAAAGGTGGTGCACGGTGTTCCTACCCACGTTATAACCGTCGGTGTGCACAGCGGTCAGGTCAGACTTTCACAACTGAAGAAGCACGTGTTCAAACTCAAGCGCGAACTAAATCGACGTGAAATCCGTGTGGTAGATAAGCGCCTCAGCTCAATCGGCTTCAACATGGCAATTCCGAAGGGAATTGATCCAAACCGAATCAAGAGCGCAGGGCGTCCCCGCTAAAACTTCTATCGAAGAACCAGCGCGGTTCCAGCTGCTTTGTCGTGCAGACCGCGATTATCGCTATCCCATATTGCTACGGGAATTACGATTGTCAAAAGCGCTGCTCGAATGAATGCTCGGTAGATGCCTACTGGCTTGCTATCTAAACGGATGACTTTCAAGCCGCAAATTCTGTGCCCCAGAGAAGCTTGTGCGGTTGCTACCAGCAGGGTTTGCTCGACGGCAAAAATGATGAGTGTTGCAATGTTGTCGTATTTAAAAAATGCATAACTGACAAGCATGGCCGCTGCCCAATCAACGCAGAGGGCAAGTATTCTTCTGCCCATCTTTGCAAGTGAATTGGTTCCCGCTTTCGGTAAACCTAGTCTTTGTCCGGCCCAGTTGGAATTTGCTGCATCAGAAGTCATGTAACCAGCCTAAATGTTTTACATGCCCGAAACATTTGAACGACCTGAAGAGGCAACAAGCGCGGGTAAACTTCTTGTAGGCGTAATGGCTCGCCGAAACCCCACTTCCACAACGAAGGGAAATCCCCCTATGTTCAAGACTGCCTCTGAGGTCGTCAAGTACATCAAGGACAACGACGTAAAGTTCCTTGATGTTCGCTTCACTGACCTTCCTGGTGTTCAGCAACACTTCAACCTCCCAGCTGCAATGATCGACGAAGACTTCTTCATCGATGGCCAGTTGTTCGACGGTTCATCAATCCGCGGTTTCGCATCTATCCACGAATCAGACATGCAGTTGATTCCTGATGTGACCACCGCATACCTCGACGCTTTCCGCGTTGAGAAGACCCTTTGCATGGTGTTCGACATCTACAACCCACGCAATGGTGAGATCTACGGTCGCGACCCACGTCAGACCGCACGCAAGGCAGAGGCTTACCTAGCCACCACCGGCATTGCAGACACCGCATTCTTTGCTCCAGAAGCAGAATTCTTCATCTTCGATGATGTTCGCTACCACTACAACCAGCACTCATCAGGTCACTTCATCGACTCTGACGAAGCTGCCTGGAACTCGGGTCGCGTTGAAGAAGGCGGAAACCTCGCAAACAAGACTCCTTACAAGGGTGGTTACTTCCCAGTGTCACCAGTTGACCAGCACGCTGACATGCGCGATGACATCGTTCTCGAGCTGCTAAACGTTGGTCTAGCTGTTGAGCGCAGCCACCACGAAGTTGGTACCGCTGGTCAGGGTGAAATCAACTACCGTTTCGACACTCTGCTACACGCTGCAGATGACATCTTGAAGTTCAAGTACATTGTCAAGAACACTGCACACCGTTGGGGTAAGACCGCCACCTTCATGCCAAAGCCACTCTTTGGTGACAATGGTTCAGGTATGCACGTTCACCAGTCGCTCTGGAAAGACGGCAAGCCTTTGTTCTACGACGAGAACGGCTACGGCGGTCTTTCAGACCTCGCTCGCTGGTACATCGGTGGTATTTTGAAGCACGCCCCAAGCTTGCTTGCATTTACCAACCCTTCAGTGAACTCTTACCACCGTTTGGTCCCTGGCTACGAGGCACCAGTTAACCTGGTTTACTCGGCTGGTAACCGCTCGGCTGCTATCCGTATCCCAATGACTGGTACCAACCCGAAGGCAAAGCGTATTGAGTTCCGTGCTCCAGACGCAGCTTCGAACCCTTACCTAGCATTCGCTGCTATGTTGATGGCCGGTCTTGACGGAATTCAGAACCGCATTGAGCCACCAGCCCCGGTTGACAAAGACCTGTACGAGCTACCTCCTGAAGAGGCTAAGCTCATCCCTCAGGTTCCTGGAGATCTAGAGTCTGTTCTTCAGGCACTAGAGGCTGACCACGACTACCTACTAAAGGGTGGCGTATTCACCAAGGACCTAATCGAGACCTGGGTTGACTACAAGCGCGTTCACGAGATCAAACCTCTTGCACTTCGTATTCACCCATACGAGTTCGAACTGTACTACGGCGTCTAATCGAGCCATTAGAAGTGGCCTCACCTTCGGGTGGGGCCACTTTTGGTTTAAGGGTTAGTCTTCGGTGCTGTAGCCGTAGAAAACCCGTTCGAACACCAATCGAGCTCTTCTAGTAGCAGCTAAATAGTCTTGTTCGAGCGTTGTAGCGCTAAACGCGGGGTACTCGAGAATCCTGGCCATACCTTCGAGTTGCTTGCGATCAGCCGGCAAAACGTCGGTGCGCTTGTTCGCCCATAGCACGCTCGCCGCGCGAACTCTAGACGCCAGCAACCATGCCGCCTCGAGAACTTTGGCATCGTGCGAAGCGATTAGATCTTCTTTCACGCACTCTGCAAGAGCTTCGAGCGTATGAGAAGTGCGAATACTCGGATGCTTAGCTCCGTGGATCAACTGCATTAGCTGGACAGCCCACTCGACATCACTGAGCGATCCGCGACCGAGTTTCAGATGTCGTTTCGGGTCAGCACCCTGAGGCAAACGCTCGGTTTCAACGCGTGCCTTGATGCGACGAATTTCTTGAATGTTCGCAGCTGAGATTTCAGCCGGGTAGCGGTATTGATTAGCCAATGCGTCAAATGCTGACCGAAGCGCTTGAGATCCCGCGATAGTTCTCGCTCTAAGTAGAGCTTGGTTCTCCCAGATCGCTCCCCAGCGTTCGTAATAGGCGCGGTATGAATCGAGGGAACGCACTGTAGGCCCTTGCTTTCCTTCTGGTCGAAGGTCAAGATCAAGCTCAAATTCAAGCAGGGTGTCTTGCGAATACTGACGAACCAGTGAAACGATTTTCTCAGCTGCCTTTTGAGCAACTTGCGGTTCGACACCCTGTTGGGCCTGGTGAACAAACATGACATCAGCGTCAGAACCGAAGCCTAGTTCTTCTCCCCCGAAGCGTCCCATTGCGACAACTGCAAAATCAACACAATTGGCTAGCCTGCGATCGCCAACTTTGTCCGGCGAAAGCGAAAGCACTGCATCTAAAACACCGACCAGATAGCTCTCGGTTATTGCCGTCATTGCTTCACCAAGTTGCTCAATAGTTAGTTCACCCACGATGGCTGCCATAGCAAGCCTCAGGGTTTCACGCCTGCGCATGAACCTCATCGCAGCAGCAGCCGGTTCAATTGTTTGGTGCCTTTCCAGCAGCGCAGTAACTTCAGTGGCTAGTTCTTCAGCTGTAATCGGGACTAGATCCTCTGGTTTATCGAACCAGGCGGCTGCTTCCGGAATTTTTGCGAACAGTGAGGTTGCCAGTTTCGAATTTGACAATACCTGCGTCATGCGTTCGGCAGCGCCACTCGAATCGCGGAGCATCCTGAGGAACCAAGGTGAGTCCCCTAATGCCTCAGAGAGCGTTCTGAATGCCAGCAGTGCAGCATCTGGGTCAGTGCCCTTGCCGAACCACTCAAGAAGAATCGGCAACAGGTTCTTCTGAATTGCAGCACGCCTAGAAAGCCCACCGGTTAGTGCACGAATGTGACCGAGCGCTCCCTTTGCATCAGAGAAACCGATGGCTTGCAAACGATCTACAGCTTGCTCGTCTGAAAGTGCGAGTCCGGTGTCAAGTTTTGCGACAGCGCTGAGCAGCGGGCGATAGAAGAGTTTCTGGTGCAACCCTCGAACTTCGCCCTTAACGCCCTCCCACTGCTCAACCAGCGAATCAGCTGTCATTTTCAGATCTACCGAACGAGCAAGCGATCGCAGAGCTAGTTCACTCGTAGGCATGAGGTGTGTTCTCCTCAGCTCACTGAGTTGAATGCGATGTTCCAAAAAGCGAAGGTACCGGTATTGCTTATCAAAAATTGCAGCGTCTTCACGCGAAACATAACCAGCAGCGACCAGTGCCGCTAAGGCACTCAGGGTGTCTCGCTGATGCACAGTCTCGTCAGCGCGACCGTGAACCAACTGCAAAAGCTGAACGGTGAATTCAATATCTCGAAGCCCGCCAGGGCCTAGCTTGATTTCCCGATCGACTTCATTTACCGGGATGAATTCGAGCACACGTTGACGCATTTTCTGCGCGTTCTCCACGAAGTTTTCGCGTTTGCTAGATTCCCAAACCTTTGGGTTGAGAGCGGTTACATACGCATCACCGAGGTCTTTGCTGCCTGCCAGGTGACGCGCCTTGAGTAGCGCCTGAAACTCCCAAGACTCGGCCCATCGGTCGTAGTATGCAACGTGCGATTCAAGCGTTCGAACTAGCGCGCCACTTTTACCCTCGGGGCGTAGATTCGGGTCTACCTGCCAGAGCATTGGTTCTTTTGCGTTGCCATCAATTGCTCGCATGGTTCGGGTGGCTAACTTGGTTGAAACTTCAATGGCACGCTGGTTATCGATGGTTTCATTCGCCGGTTCGCCAACGAAAATGACATCCACGTCACTTATGTAATTGAGCTCACGAGCACCGCATTTACCCATTGCAATAACTGCAAAATTGGTAGCCGCGACCTCTGCAGCTGTGAAGTTGCCGAAATCCTTGGTATGACTCAGTTCTGCTCTAGCTATGTCGATTGCAGCTTCGATTGCGGCCCCAGCCAGGTCTGCCAAACTCGCTGCAACTACAGGCAGTGCATCCTGAGGTTTAGGGTTCGTAACATCGAATATTGCGATCTTAAGCAGTTCACTCCGATAGGTCAGACGCAAGATATTCCAACATGCTTCACTGCCGTATTCGGCAGGGCTCTTGATGAACTGAGCTATTGCTGGCATGACAGCTTTTCGCACGAGTTCGGTTAGCTCTGCCTGTTCAAGCAGCTTTACAACCGGTTTTTCAAAAAGCTCGAGTTGCTCTGGTCTACGCCTGATGAAATCAACCAGCGCGCTCGATGAACCAAGTGTGATGCAAAGCCGGTCGGCTGAATCAACCTTGGCTAGCAATCGTTTGATTGCTTTCTTATCAGCCTGAGCGTAATCCAGCAGTGCGTTCAGAGCTTGATCCGGATTTGCTGATTTCGCTAGCGACGCCAAGGCAGAGCGCCCAGAATCACCAACTAAACCAACCAGCTGGTCGAGTTTTGGCATGGTCGAGGTGAGGTCGCTAAAACCGTACCGCGCGAGTTCGGTTAGCGATGATGACACTTCTGCCCGCTACTAAAGTGTGCCGAGAAGGTTGTTCAGTTCGAACGGAGTTACCTGAGCGCGGTACTCGCTCCACTCTCGGCGCTTGTTGGCCAGAACATAGCTGAAAACTTCTTCGCCGAGAATATCAGCGGCGAGTTCAGACTGTTCGAGTTTGCGAATGGCGTGGTCAAGGCTTTGCGGAAGCGGTTGGATTCCCATTGCCCGACGTTCTGCATCAGTGAGCTCCCATACGTTATCTTCGGTCTCAGCCGGAAGAGCATACTCTTCTTCGATGCCTTTCAAACCAGCACCGAGGATGAGCGCGTAAGCCAGATAAGGATTCGCAGCCGAATCAATAGCTCGGTATTCCACGCGAGTTGACTGACCTTTGTTTGGCTTATAAAGCGGAACACGAAGTAGCGCAGAACGGTTGTTGTGGCCCCAGCAAACGAAGCTAGGAGCCTCTCCTCCACCCCACAGGCGCTTGTAAGAGTTCACATATTGATTCGTGACTGCCGTAATCTCGGCAGCGTGAGTGAGCACGCCAGCGATGAAGTGCTTGGCAACTTTAGATAGGTGATACCTGTCGCTCGGGTCGTAGAAGGCATTGGTGTCACCCTCAAACAGGCTCATGTGGGTGTGCATTCCCGAGCCAGGGTGCTGCGAGAAAGGCTTAGGCATAAAGGTCGCGTAAACACCTTGCTCGATAGCAACCTCTTTGATGACAGTCCTGAAGGTCATGATGTTGTCAGCCATGGTCAGGGCATCCGCGTAGCGCAAGTCGATTTCATTTTGACCCGGGCCACCTTCATGGTGACTGAATTCAACCGAGATTCCAAGCTGCTCAAGCATTCCAACTGCTCGACGTCTGAAATCGTGAGCCGTGCCACCAGGAACATTGTCAAAATAACCTGCCGTGTCTACCGGAATCGGACCCTCTGGGCCGAAGGTAGCCGACTTCAAAAGGTAGAACTCGATCTCTGGGTGAATGTAGAAACTGAAACCCTTTTCGCTTGCCTTGTTAAGCTGGCGTCGAAGCACGTTGCGCGGGTCGGCAGCCGCAGGTTGACCGTCTGGTGTCATAATGTCGCAGAACATGCGAGCGGTCGGATCAATTTCTCCGCGCCAAGGCAAAATCTGGAAAGTGCTCGGGTCAGGCATTGCCAACATGTCAGCTTCGTAGGTGCGAGCTAGCCCCTCGATGGCAGAACCATCAAACCCAAGACCCTCAGCAAAAGCGCCTTCTGCTTCTGCGGGAGCAATGGCAACTGACTTTAGAGTTCCCGCAACGTCGGTGAACCAAAGTCGAATGAATTTCACTCCGCGCTCTTCAATTGTGCGCAGTACAAAATCTCTTTGTCGTTCCATCAGGTGTTCCTCTCAGAGCCTGCTACTAGGCTAGTCGGTATGCCAAAAGTTCGCTTAGCGCTTGCTCAGACCAACCCTGTGGTTGGCGACCTTGCAGCGAACCTCGCAGGGGCATTTGATCAGGTCAGAATTGCTGCTCAAGCCGGCGCAAACCTCGTTGTTTTCGGGGAAATGGCAGCAACCGGCTACCCGATCGAAGACCTGGCATATCGTGAAGGATTCATCGCAGCAGCGGAAACTGCAGTAAAAGAATTTGCACAGAATTTACATACGGAAGGCTTCGGCGAAATCCGTGTGGTACTTGGGTCAATTACCCGAGCTGAAAATAACGAACACAATGGCTGGGCTGTCGCGCACAATAGCGCCCTGCTGATTCACGACGGCAAAATCCAGGCTCGATACCACAAGCACCATCTGCCTAACTATTCGGTTTTTGATGAATACCGCAGTTTCGTCCCCGGGCAGTCACTGATGAGTTTTGAACTGAACGGATTGAAGTTTTCAACGGTGATTTGCGAGGACATTTGGCAAGCTGGCGGCCCAGTTTCTCAACTGGCTACCGTTCACACTGACGTTGCACTTGTGCTGAATGGTTCGCCCTTCGAAATCGATAAGGATGACCGACGTTTGCAGCTGGTCAACCAATTGGCGACCAACCAAGATTGTGCGGTCGCCTATGTCAACCTAGTCGGCGGACAAGATGATTTGGTTTTCGACGGCGACAGCATTTTTGCGAACTCACGGGGTGAACTTGTCTACCGTGCCTCAAAGTTTGAGCCAGACCTGACCATCATCGACATTGATTCAAAACAAGCTGCCGCTTCAACATCGCCAAGTCACTGTGCTGCCGAAGAACTTTCAGACATCTGGAACGCATTGACTTTGGGTTTGCATGACTATGTCGAGAAGAACGGCTTTAAATCTGTAATCTTGGGGCTCAGCGGTGGCATCGACAGCGCTGTTTGCGCAGCGATTGCAACTGACGCACTAGGCGCTGATCGGGTTTTTGGAGTCAGCCTTCCGAGCAAGTATTCTTCTGATCACTCGAAGAGCGATGCTTTTGACCTAGCCGAAAGACTGGGCATCCAAATACGAACCGAAACCATTGAAGATATTTTCACGACGGCACAGGCGCAGTTGCAGTTGTCAGGTTTGGCTGCTGAGAACTTGCAGGCGCGCATCCGAGCTTTGATCCTTATGGGTTTGAGCAACCAGGAGGGCCACCTAGTGCTGACCACTGGTAACAAGACTGAACTCGCAGTCGGCTACAGCACGATTTACGGCGACTCAGTTGGTGGTTTCGCACCCATCAAGGATGTTCCCAAAACCATGGTTTGGGACTTAGCTCGTTGGCGAAACAAGGTCGCTGTTGAAGGCGCAGCCCAAGCACCGATACCTGAGAACTCGATTACTAAACCGCCTTCGGCAGAACTTCGCCCTGGACAGGTAGACCAGGACTCACTGCCTGAATACGAGGTTTTGGATGAAATTCTCGAGCTTTTCTTGGGTCAGCGCCTGAGCAGCAGCGAAATCATTCGCCATGGCTTCGAAGCTGACGTGGTCACTAAGGTGCTAAATCTTGTTGACCGCGCCGAGTGGAAGCGTCGCCAAGGAGCGATTGGGCCGAAGATCTCGAGCCAGTCTTTTGGTCGCGAACGCCGAGTGCCAATCACCAACCGCTACAAGCCCTAACCTATAAACCTAGACCTTTCTGAAAGAAGAGAATCATGGCAGCAGATCGCCTCATTTCTAGTGGCAGTCCATACGAACCAATCCTCGGTTACAGCCGTGCAACTGTAGCCGGTGAATACGTGCATGTTTCAGGTTCAACCGCAACGGTAGGTGGCGTATTGCAACACGAAGGTGACGCTTACGGGCAAGCGAAAGTAGCGCTCACTCAGGTAATCGCAAACGCCCTCGCAGAAGTTGGTTATGAGCTTAAAGATGTGGTTAGGTCTCGTGTCTACTGCACCACTGCTGAGGCAGCCGACGAAGCCGGCAAAGCTCACGGTGAAGTATTTAGCGAAATTCGCCCAGCTTTGACAATTCTCAGCGGGGTTCAGTTCGTGAATCCTAAAATGCTGGTCGAAATTGAAGTGGATGCCTGGAAGCGCGCTTGATGCTTAACCCAAAGAAGATTCGCACCAGCACGCTGCAGGAATTCAAGGCAGCGGGTCAAAAGTTTGCCTGCCTTACCAGCTATGACTACCTGACTGCGGGAATCTTTGATGAGGCCGGAATCGAGGTGCTATTGGTAGGTGATTCGGCCGCTGACAATCACCTAGGTTATGACTCCACACTGCCAATCACCATCGATGAAGTTATCCCTTTCGGTCGTGCTGTTGCTAAGGCGGCAAATCGCGCGCTAGTCGTGGTTGACATGCCATTTGGCTCATATGAGATCAGCAACGAGTTGGCGCTATCGAACGCCATCCGTTTGCTCAAGACCACCAGTTCGGCAGCTGTCAAACTTGAGGGCGGCGTGAGAAGCGCTGATCGCATCAAGCACCTAACCGAAGCCGGAATCCCAGTAATGGGACACATCGGTTTTACACCTCAGAGCGTTCACCAGCTCGGAGGTTTCAAGGTTCAAGGGCGCGGAGAAGGCGCAGAAAAACTTTTCGCTGACGCTAAGGCGGTCGAAGCAGCCGGGGCGTTTGCAGTAGTTCTAGAACTGGTTCCTGCCGAGCTCGCAGCAGAAGTTTCTAAGGAATTGAGCATTCCAACAATTGGCATTGGTGCAGGCGCTGGGTGTGATGCCCAGATCTTGGTCTGGACCGACTTCGCTGGATTGACGGCAAAGGCTCGCAAGTTTGTCAAGCGCTATGCCGAACTGCGAAGCACACTAATGACCGCGGCTAGCGACTACCATGCAGAAGTGCTCAAAGGTGAATTTCCCACCAGCGACCACGAATTCAACTAGTCGCGATCTTCTTCTTCACGCCACTTGTCAGCGCGGCTCTGTAGCAGTTTCAATGCGTTTAATGCTTCAGCCTCGGTTGCAAATGGGCCGACGCGATACGGCGCCGCACTCTGAAGCCCTTTTTCTACTTTGAGAGTTTTTAGGTTGAACCAGTACTCGATTTTCGGTTTCTCATTCATGCTGATGAATAGACTAGACCCATGCCCCGAGACTCGAAAACCGGTTACCTCTTCTCAGGCAAAATTAGCCCTCAAAGAACTGTTCCCAAGCACATCACTCGACCAGAGTACGTAGGCAAAAACACCCCTAAAGCACATGCTGGCGGTTACGTACAAAGCCCTGAAGCCATCGAGCATATTCGTGCGAGTTCTAAGCTTGCTGCCGAAGCTACTAAATACGTTGGCTCGCAAATCCAGGTCGGTATGACTACGGATGACTTAGACGCACTTGCCCACCAATTTCTAATTGATCACGATGCCTACCCCTCGACGCTCGGCTACCGCGGGTTCCCGAAATCACTCTGCACCTCACTCAACGAGGTGATCTGTCACGGAATCCCAGACGACACCGTGATTCAAGATGGAGATATCGTGAATCTCGACATCACTGCATTCAAGAATGGTTATCACGGGGATACCAATGCAACTTTTCTTGTGGGTAACGTTCGCCAAGAAGTTGTTGATTTGGTTGAGCGCACGCGAGTCGCAATGGAGCGCGGCATTGCCGCAGCCCTGCCAGGACGTGAAGTTAACATCATCGGAAGAAGTATCGAATCTTACGCAAAGCGATTCGGCTACGGCGTGGTAAGAGACTTCACCGGTCACGGCATTGGTGAGAGTTTTCACAACGGGCTAATCATTCCTCACTATGACAGTGCACCGAGATATGACGACATCATCGAAGTGGGCATGGTTTTTACTATCGAACCAATGCTGACTCTTGGCACTTATGCGTGGGATATTTGGTCTGACAACTGGACAGTAACCACTAAAGATAAAAGTTGGACCGCGCAGTTTGAGCACACGATTGTGATCACTGAAGACGGCCCAGAAATATTGACGGTGTAGGAGAACAATGAGCAAAGCGATCGGAATCGACATCGGGGGCACCGGCATCAAAGGCGCTGTGGTTGATACCAAAAAGGGTGAACTGGTTGGCGAGCGTTTGCGCTTCGAAACCCCCGAAGGTGGCGAACCCAAAGACATAGCCAATGTGGTAGCTAAGTTGATTGCTGCGCTACCGGATGCCAAACGAAACATGGTTGTAGGTATTTGTTTCCCCGCTGTTGTGATGCACGGGCGAACCATGTCTGCCGCCAACATTTCGAAGGAATGGATTGGCTTAGATGCCGATGCCATGTTCGAAAAGCGACTCGGTAGAAAAGTTCACGTCATGAACGACGCAGATGCTGCCGGAGTTGCAGAAATGAAGTTTGGTGCTGGCAAGCGGGCCAAAGGAACCACAATCATGACAACGCTTGGCACCGGAATCGGAACTGCCATCTTCGTGAATGGCACACTGGTTCCAAATGCTGAACTCGGCCACCTAGAAATCGACGGTGTGGATTACGAAACAAAAGCTGCATTCTCAGCCAAAGAGCGAGAAAACCTCAACTGGGACGAGTGGGCAAAGCGATTGCAAAAGTACTATTCACGCCTCGAAGCCTTGCTTTCACCAGATCTCGTAATTATCGGCGGCGGGGTTTCAAAGCAGTGGGAAGAATTCCTTCCGAAACTAGACCTGCGAGCGATAGTAGTGCCTGCCCAAAAACGCAACAGCGCTGGAATTCTGGGCGCTGCGAAAATAGCAAAAGACCACTTAGACGATTAGCGGATGGGCCGGCCGATACGCCGGGTTCTGTTCCCTTACGGGTGACGATCATCTATCTAGAACCATTGTTACCAATGGTTTCAAGCAGCCTACCCGAAAGCCGTGCGAGCCGCACGATTGCTTTCTGCATGGCCTTGCTCCAAGCGAGGTTTACCTAGCCGAAACCATCACTGGCCTCGCTGGTGGTCTCTTACACCACCGTTTCACCCTTACCCTTTCGGGCGGTTTGCTCTCTGTTGCACTTTCTTGCGGGTTACCCCGAGTGGGTGTTACCCACCACTTTGCTCTGCGGAGCCCGGACGTTCCTCGAGTTGCCTCGCGATCGTCTGGCCGACCCATCCGCTCTCAAGGATAACCGAGGTGAAACCCTAGACCAAGTGATCGGTAGCGTTGAAGCTAACTACCTCAGCAGCTTCAAGGCCCCAGAAACGAATCACGCTAACGCTGCAAGGCGAAACCTGAGGGCGCCAATAGCTTTCGATTCCCGCATTTAGGGCAGCACGAACAAAGCCTCGAATTGGCATCACGTGAGCAACCACAGCTACTGTTTGGCCGGCAAATTTTTCGGTGATCTCGCGAATCCCGGCAAGCACTCTGGCATCAAAATCGGCAAGTGTCTCTCCCCCGTTAGGAGCAACATCCCAACTCCCCTTCCAACGGTTGAAAAGTTTGGGGTCCTTAGCCTCGGCTTCTTCGTTCGTAAGGCCGTCCCAATCGCCGAAATTAATCTCTGCGATGTTCGGGTTGATGGAATACTCCAAGCCCAACTGTTTTGCTATGACACTTGCAGTATCAAGCGTGCGTTGAATCGGTGAGGCAACTACCGCTGTTACGGGTTTCAAGTGTTTCCACTGTGCGCTATTGCCAATCTTTGAAACCGCGTCTGCAGCGCGCCTAGCGTCATCCCAACCCTGCTCTGAAAGTCCCGGGTTTAGCCCACCTGAGCCAGAAATGCGCTTCGATTCAGTTAGGGAAGTTCTACCGTGGCGAACTAAAACAACCGTCGTGAGCGGTTGTGAGATTTCTAAGGGTGCTCGAACTGATGATGGCAATTCATTGTTGAATTCGACCACGGATGCAACGGTCGGAGTACTAGAGGCAGAAACCGAAAGGTCTTTGGGATTCTTCCAGTGCCAGGTGACTTCATCCTTGGAGATATCCATAGCTCGATTGGCAAGTGCATCAGCTCGCGAGTTCTGTTCACGCGGAACCCAAACCCACTTAACCGCACGCCCGCCAAGTATCTGATGAATTTCGATTGCCAGCTTTTGCATATCCGGATGCTTGATTTTCCAACCGCCAGACATTTGTTCAATGACTAACTTCGAGTCCATGCGAACTTCGATTTCAGCTTCAACAGCCATCTGCGCAACAGCTTCGATACCAGCCTTCAGAGCACGATACTCGGCTACGTTATTTGTCGCGATACCGATGAAGTGTGAAATCTCAACTAACACCTCTCCGGTGTTTTTATCGACCACTAAAGTTCCAGAGCCGGCTGGCCCCGGATTGCCGCGCGAACCACCGTCTGCTTCGATAAGCAGGGAAATCAACGTCTCACCAATATTGCCGAGCACTCTGGGCAGGTGATCAGTTCATCAAGTGGTTTGGCAATCAACTTGGAGTATTCCGAAGCAGAAATACTCATGCGACAAGCACCACAGGAAGGCCCGACAAGCAGTCCGACAGCTGTACCGCGCGAACGCTTGTGCTCATAAAGATCAATCAGTGTGGCAGAAAGCAACCCGGTAACCCGACTTCGTTCTTGCTGTTGCAAGGCAATTGAACTCTGAAGTTTGACAACTTCAGTCTGGGTAGCATTTGACTGTTTGCTCAGCTTTTCTTGCACTTCAGAGCGGACACTCTTTGCTTTGGATTCAAGCTCCTCAGCTTGTGAGAGAGAATCCATCAACTCAAGTGAGGTGTCTTCTAGATCACTTCTACGCTTAGCCAAAGTTGCAAGCTCATTTTGCAGACCAGAGATGTCTTTCTGATTCTTGGCCTCGAGAAGACGGGACTGGTCTTTTTCTTCGCGCTGTTCGACCAGAGCAAGATCGTCGTTATTTCTCTTAAGTTCTAACTGGATCGCCTCAATCGATTTACTCGCATCCAGCAAAGCGGCGCTGGCAGCGGTCAACTCTGACTGCAATTGCTGTGACTGGGAGTCAGACGAAAGTTGAAGCAATTGCTTTTGCGCTGTAACAAGTTGCAGGTCGATATTGTTTAGCTCAAGCAGGCTATCGAGCTGGGCACTGGTAACGTTCAAGTCTTCAACTTTTCTTTTGAGTTTTATAAAAGGTTATTGGTTCACTGGGTGATTACGAAATCCCACGGATCCGTTCTCAAATCTGATACTTCAAATTCCAAGGCCGCAAACTTCGACTGCAGTTGGCCAGCGGCAATGTCAAGCCATAGCCACTCGCTAGCCCAGTGTGACACGTCGATCACGGCGGGAAGGTTGCCGTTCAGAGCCGCCGATTCGCGCGCATCCTGAACCCTGTGATGGCGCAGGTCGGCTGTTACATAAACGTCGGCCTTGGCGTCAAATGCATTGGCGATGAGTGAATCACCTGCGCCAGCGCAGAGTGCAACTCTCGAAACAAGTTGGTTGAAGTCACCGGCAACTCGAACCCCGGTTGCTGTAGGAGGTAGCACATTTGCAATTACCCTGGCTAACGTCCCCAGAGTAATCGGATCGTCGAGTATACCTACCCGGCCTAAGCCGATCTTTTCGCCAAGTGGTTCGAGTGCGACAGCATCAGAAAGCCCGATGCGTCTAGCCATTTCAGCGCTAACACCATGCTCGGCAGTATCGGCATTCGTGTGCGCGCTATAAATTGCCAGATTAGACCGAATTGCACGACTGAGCAGCGCTCCCTTGGAAGTATTCTCAGAGAGGCTTGAAGTGGGTTTCAGTAAATACGGATGATGGGCTATCAGCAGGTTGGCACCCGCATTACAAGCTTCCTCAACTACAGCAGCAGTAACATCCACTGCAAAATGCACTTTGCTGATGGGTGAATCGGGGTTGCCAACTAACAAACCGGGAACATCCCAGGCTTCAGCACTTACTTCGGGCCAGAGCTCGTTACAAGCCTCGATGATCTCTTGGAGCCTGATCAAACCTCGAACTCACCGACTACGTCTTTTAACTCTTGCCGACGTGCCTCGATGGCTAAGGTTTCAGCTTCTTGACGTTTGATTCGAGGGATTCCGGAAATCAGGGGAACGACGAAACCAACTGCCAGGGCGGCCCAAATACCTAGATTGGCAACCGATAGCCAATCAGAAATGCCAAGCAAGTTAGTTAGGTAACCAACCCAGGTCAGCATTGGGAAAGCCGATTTAATCAACCCAAACCCGATGGCACTGGCAAGCAGCCAGCCGAATAGATTAGCGAAATTCCAACCTCTGTAAAATCCGTAGTTCTTCTCAAGCGAAACCAGGTGGTAGTCAGTGCGACGAACTACGACATCGGCAGTAAAAATACCTAGCCAAGCCGCCACTGGCACACCCGCTACTGGCAAGAGTTCAAGCATGGCCTGCCAAATGACCTCGGCGGTGAAACCAAGGTAGAGCCAACTACCGAAGCCAATTACGATGGCAACGATAATAATGCGTAACCAAAGTTTCGCTTTTGGAATGCGCAAGCCCACCAGCATGTTTGAAGTCTGAGCAAAAACTGTTGCGATAGCGAAGATACCCAGCACTGCGAGAACCATATTTACGCCGAAAAGAACTGGTGACTGGTTAGACATCTTGGCAAGGGCATAACCGGCCGCCAATGAAGTCAAGCCTGCAACTAGCCAGTTCAGGATGCCCGCTGCGAGAAATTTAGGTACGACAGTGGTTGGCCGAATCCGAGAATTTTCATCGGCAGAACTGGTAGCGAATAGCAAGCCAAAGGTGACCACGAGCAAACTTGCGAGTTGCAGAGAACTGGTTAGGTCGTAACCGAAGTTTGCTCTGTAGCTGGTCAATCCCGATAGTTCCGCAAAGGCGATTACGCCCAAGACCGCTGCTGCGGTCAACGAAGCAAGCACAACTCTGGTTATTTCTAAGGCTTTGCCCTGGAGCAAAGAAATAGCACCAGCTAGAACTGCGATTGCGACGGCAACCAGAATGTTGCCCGGAACCTGAGTCTCTAGGCCGCCAACATTTACGTCGAAAGTTTGTGACAATCCGAGTTGCGGCAGCACGACGTTAATCGCGAGTGCGGCCGACATGAGAGCAACGGCCAAACCGACCAAACGAGTTAGCAATAGCGCGGTTGCCGGAATCACGTTTCCGCTAACACCAAAAATCGCACGAGCCAGTATCTGCTGAAGGCTCTTTCCCCGGCGTGCGGCTAACGCGCCGAAGGCAAAAAACAATCCGAGGATGACAAAGGCTACAAATCCGCCCAAGAGCAGAGATCCGAGAGAAGTTTGGAATCCGGCGAATGAATAACCGCAGAGCAATGCAACTACTAGGGCACCAGAACCATTCCAATTCGCAATAAGTGACCAAGCGCTGCGTCCCTCGGCTCTTGCAGCTTTTGGCACTCGTTCAGTGCGCTGTTTTTTAACTTTTGGCGCTACCGCAGCAACCTCTGTTTCATCATCCTTACCACCGAACTGAAGAATCAGGTCATCAACCAAGTGATCAGTGATTTCTGGCTGCGCTGCCTCCTCATCTATTTCGGTAATGAGTTGTTCGACGTTTTCAACCTCGGTCGAAACATTGCTTGAAGGTTCGACCGGAACACTTGCGGCGCCGTAGAGAGCATTCAGCGATGCAGCGATATCGATTTCAGCTTCAGGCTCTTCGACAGATTTAGCAACCTCGATTGCAACGTCTTCGAAAGGTTCTTCAGTGAAGCCAATTAGTTCTTCGCTTGAAAGCTGCTCAATGGCTTCTGGTTCTGCCTGCGCTGCCTCAGCGTCAAGCAACTGTTTATGTTGACGGGCAAGTTCTTCGAGAGCCTGCTGCTGTTTTCTTAGTTCGGTCTGCTGCTCGAGTAGCGCCATGGCAGCTTCGGTGTCAAGGCCAGAAAGCGCCGTCGCCAATTCTGCATCCGAAAGGGGCTTAAGTGATGAAGCCCCTGAATCCTGCCAATCCATAAGTGAATACTAATGGTGACAATGGCTTCAGGGGCTCATTGTGGGCCCTACCGGGCTCGAACCGATGACATCCACGGTGTAAGCGTGGCGCTCTACCAACTGAGCTAAAGGCCCGAAAAGAACATTACTGCACTTTTCAGGTTCTGCCAAATCAACTAAATGTTTGCGATGGCTCGACGGTAATCTTCGAAGTCGCGAGCCTGCCCAGGAGCAGTCTTGAACTTGGCGACAACTTCACCTTCGCGGTTAATGACGAAAGTAGCGCGGTCGGCAAAGCCTAGATCTTCAAGGAAAACACCGTATTGCTTAGCCACTGCACCGTGTGGCCAAAAGTCGCTAAGCACGTCAAACTCATAGTTGTTATCTAGTGCAAACTTCTTTTGCACAAACTTTGAGTCCACCGAGATTGCCAATAGCTCATAGTTGTCGCCCTGAAAGATAGCCAGGTTATCGCGCAGTTCGCAAAGCTCTCCGGTGCAAATGCCGGTAAAGGACATCGGGTAGAAAACTAAGACCACGGCCTTGTGACCCTTGAAACTGCTGAGAGTTACCGGAACACCGTCCTGGTTTTGAAGTGTGAAATCTGGAGCTTGGTCGCCGACGAGTACTGACATGAAAATCCGTTTCTTTGCGTAATTGATACCTGACGAAAATACCAAATCCTGCAACTGCATGCGGTATTCCGAATAAACTGCAATAAGTCTTACCAGACTAAAACCCTTCACATCGTCTCGAAACCACTCGAGATTTTTTTGAAAGAGGACAACTCGGTGTCTATCAGCAACCGCGATGCTTACGCCATCTCGAACCCAGATCAAGATCCACAAGAAACTGCGGAGTGGCTCGAGTCACTCGATGCAGTAGCGAGAGTTCACGGCCGTGGCCGCGCTCGCGAGATCATGATGAATCTGCTTCGTCATTCCGCTGAACTCCAGTTGAACGTTCCAAGCATTCCTACGACTGACTACATCAACACGATTGCTCCTGAGAATGAGCCTGAGTTCCCTGGCGATGAAGCAATCGAACGCAAATACCGTGCTTGGATGCGCTGGAATGCGGCAATGCTGGTGCACCGTGCGCAGCGACCAGGTATCGGTGTCGGCGGACACATCTCAACCTTTGCTTCTTCTGCCTCACTCTATGAAGTTGGTTTCAACCACTTCTTCCGAGGCCAGGATCACGTTTCAGGTGGCGACCAGATTTTCATCCAGGGTCACGCTAGCCCTGGCCCATACGCCAGAGCGTTTCTTGAGGGTCGCCTCAGCGCGCAGCAACTAGACGGCTTCCGTCAAGAAAAGTCTCACGCCGGCGGCGGACTCTCTTCATACCCGCACCCGAGACTCATGCCAGATTTTTGGCAATTCCCAACAGTTTCGATGGGTATCGGTCCGATCAACGCGATCTATCAAGCTCAGGCAAACCGATACCTAGTCGGGCGCGGTCTCAAGGATGCTAACGATGCACGAGTTTGGGCCTTCCTTGGCGACGGTGAGCTAGACGAAGTAGAGAGCCGTGGCGCACTGCAACTCGCTGCAAACGACGGGCTTGACAACCTAACTTTCGTTGTGAACTGCAACCTTCAGCGCCTCGACGGACCGGTCCGCGGTAACGGCAAGATTATGCAAGAACTTGAAAGCTTCTTCCGCGGAGCCGGCTGGAACGTAATCAAAGTGGTTTGGGGTCGTGAATGGGACACCTTGCTTGCAAATGACACTGAAGGTGCTCTGGTAGATCTCATGAACACCACTCCTGACGGTGATTTCCAGACCTACAAGACTGAGAGTGGCGCATTCGTGCGCGAGAACTTCTTCGGTCGCGACCCTCGCACCCTGAAAATGGTCGAGAACATGACCGATGATGAAATCTGGGGTCTACGCCGTGGCGGACACGATTACCGCAAGGTTTACGCTGCCTACAAAGCCGCTACTGAGCACAAAGGTCAGCCGACAGTAATCCTGGCTAAGACCATCAAGGGATTCATGCTCGGTCGCTCTTTCGAGGGTCGAAACGCAACCCACCAGATGAAGAAGATGACTCTCGAAAACCTAAAGGGTTTCCGTGACGAGCTGAAAATCGACATTTCTGACGCTCAACTTGAGGCGAATCCTTATCAACCGCCTTACTACCACCCTGGTCAGGATGCCCCAGAAATTCAGTACATGCACGAACGCAGACGTGCACTCGGTGGTTACCTACCTGAACGTCGCAGCAAGTACGTCTCGTTTGACCTGCCAGAAGAAAAGACTTACGCGATTTCTAAGGCTGGATCGGGAACTCAAGAGGTTGCCACCACCATGGCTTTCGTTCGACTGCTGAAAGATCTGCTTCGAGCACCAGGACTCGGCGAAAGAATCGTGCCCATTATTCCTGATGAAGCACGTACTTTCGGCATGGACGCCTTCTTCCCTACCGCAAAGATTTACAACCCGCAGGGCCAGCACTACATCTCAGTCGACCGCGAACTGCTGCTTTCTTATAAAGAAAGCTCGGCAGGCCAGATTCTTCACACCGGCATCAACGAAGCAGGTTCGATGGCTGGTTTCACTGCTATGGCAACCAGTTATGCAACCCATGGTCAGCCACTGATTCCGTTCTACGTGTTCTACTCAATGTTCGGATTCCAGCGCACTGCAGACGCAATCTGGGCCGCTACCGACCAGCTCTCGCGAGGTTTCATGATCGGTGCTACCGCGGGTCGCACCACTCTGACCGGCGAAGGTTTACAGCACGCCGATGGTCACTCGCCACTTATGGCAGCAACTAACACCGCAGTGTTGAGCTACGACCCTGCCTACAGTTACGAAATCGGTCACATCATTAGGCACGGACTCGAGCGCATGTATGGCGGAAACCACGAAGACCCGAACGTAATCTTCTACCTAACCGTTTACAACGAGCCATACGTGCAGCCGGTTGAACCGGAGGGTGTCGATGTCGATGGCATTATTCGAGGCATGCACCGAATCAGCGTGAACTCTGCTGCTGGTCACAAGGCTCAGATTCTAGCTTCTGGAGTTGCGGTTCCTTGGGCTTATGAGGCTCAGAAATTGCTGCAGGAAGACTGGGGCGTATCAGCTGATATCTGGTCTGTGACCTCTTGGAACGAGATGCGTCGCGACGGCCTAAAGGTTGATGAGTCAAAGTTCCTGAACCCAAACGAACCTGCTGGAACTGCATTCGTAACCGCTCGTCTCAACGAAACCCAGGGTCCGATCCTCGGTGTGTCAGACTTCGATCACATGGTGCCTGACCAGATTCGCAAGTGGATTCCGCGCGATTACGCAACTTTGGGTGCAGATGGCTTCGGATTCTCTGACACCAGAGCGGCCGCCAGAAGACACTTCAAGATTGATGGCCCTTCTATCGTGGTGCGCGTTCTTGAGCAACTTGCTGAGCAGGGTCTGGTTGACCGTTCTGCACCTCAACTCGCGATTGACCGCTACCGCTTGCACGATGTTACTGCCGGTACCTCGGGTTCTTCACTCGGCGAAAACTAAGAGAGGCTCGCGATGCTGGTAGTTGTTTGCCCTGGCCAGGGATCACAAACCCCGGGAATGCTGTCTCCGTGGCTAGAAATCGACTCGTTCCGCGCATCGATTGAGTCGCAACAAGCGGCATCGGGAGTTGCGCTCATTGAGCATGGCACGAACTCTGACGCCGACACCATTCGCGATACAGCAATCGCTCAGCCGTTGATCGTGGCTTCTGGTGTCGCTTCAATGGCAACCCTTGAGCTAGCTGGAGTGGCTGGTTTCGCTGGGCACTCAGTTGGTGAAATCACAGCTGCTGTTGCTGCCGGAGTTTTCACCCCAGAGGTCGGAATCCGTTTTGTAACTGAGCGCGCTAATCAGATGGCTAAAGCCGCGAAAACGGTTGAGACGTCGATGGCAGCTGTTCTCGGCGGCGAGCAATCGATTGTCGAGGCTCGTCTGGCAGAACTTGGCTTAGAGCCAGCTAACTATAACGGCGGCGGTCAAATCGTTGCCGCGGGAGCTGCTGAAGCGATCGCGGCACTTCAGGCCGAAGGCCCTGCTGGTGCGAGAGTGATTCCACTTCAGGTAGCTGGTGCATTCCACACGAGATACATGGCTGAAGCTTCTGACTCGCTCGCAGACTATGCGAAGTCTGTTGAAGTGAAAGACCCGGCAACCAAACTTTTCACCAACGCTGGTGGTCGCATTGTCACCAGTGGCTCTGAGTTTCTCGCCCTGTTGGTAAACCAGGTTAAGTCACCGGTCCGCTGGGACCTCTGCATGCAAGCCATGCTTGACGCTGGGGTCACAGCCATTCTCGAGGTTGCCCCAGGTGGAACTTTGGTTGGTCTAGCGAAGCGCTCGATGCCAGGAATCGAAGCTGTCGCTTTGAAATCACCTGAAAACCTTGACGCGGCTCGAGAATTAATCAAGAATCACAGCAACTAGTAGATAGCGAATTGATGACTCAACCGAAACTGGCTCAGTACGAAACCAATAAGTTCTCGCGCATCTATTCGCTAGGTGCAGCGCGTGGCGACCTAGTGGTAACCAATGATGACATCGCCGGCCCGATTGACAGCTCGGATGAATGGATTCGCCAACGCACCGGAATCATCACTCGCCGTCGTGCGAGTGAGAACCTAAGCCTGATGGACATGGCGGTAGAGGCATCGAACGAGGCCATCAGAAAGGCCGGAATCTCGCCCCAAGAAATCGAAGCGGTTATCTTCTCTACGATTTCGCACCCTTTCCAGACCCCATCAGCGGCTACCTTGCTGGCTGACAAGATTGGCGCAAACCCCGCCCCTGCTTACGATGTTTCGGCTGCCTGCGCTGGTTACTGCTATGGCATCGCCCAAGCAGATGCGCTGGTTCGTTCAGGTGTAGCTAAATACGTTTTGGTGGTCGGTGGCGAAAAGCTTTCAGACTTTATCAACCCGACCGATCGCACCATTTCGTTCTTGCTCGCTGACGGAGCTGGCGCTGCGATTGTTGGTCCGAGCGATACCCCGGGAATCTCACCAACCGTCTGGGGTTCAGATGGATCACACTGGGACGCCGTCAGCATGTCGGGTTCGCTGCTTGAGTTCCGCGATGGCAAAACCTCTTGGCCAACCCTGCAGCAAGAAGGCGCGACCGTCTTTCGTTGGGCAGTATGGGAAATGGCCAAAACCGCTGCCAAGGCAATCGAAGTGGCGGGTATCAAACCTGAAGATTTGTCAGCCATGGTCACTCACCAGGCCAACATCCGAATCATTGATGAATTAGCGAAGCAACTCAAGCTGCCAGAGTCGGTAGCGATCGCTCGCGATATTGTTACCACCGGCAACACTTCAGCTGCCTCTGTGCCACTGGCTATGCACCAGTTGCTAGAGTCTGGCGAGGTGAAATCTGGTGGTCTCGCGCTAGAAATTGGTTTTGGCGCAGGTCTTGCATTCGCTGCTCAAGTAGTGGTCTTGCCCTAAACTTAACCTCGGTCCCACAACCCTAAAAGGAGAACCCCCCAATGGCACTTTCAAAGGCTGAAGTTCTTGCAGGTCTTGCAGAGCTAGTAAACGACGAAACCGGTATCGCGACTGACAGCGTTCAGCTAGACAAGTCTTTCTCTGATGACCTAGACATCGACTCAATCTCGATGATCACCATCGTGATGAACGCAGAAGAGAAGTTTGGCGTTACCATCCCTCAGGATTCAAGCTTTGTAACCGTAGGTGAAGCAGTTGACTTCATAGTTGCTGCACAGGGCTAAATAACTTGTCTAAAAAGATTGTTGTCACCGGATTAGGGGCTACCACGCCCCTAGGTGGCGACGTCAAATCAACTTGGCGTGCGCTACTCGCGGGAGAATCAGGCATCTCTACCCTCGAACAGGAATGGGTTGCTCGATACGAGATCCCGGTAACCTTCGCCGGCCAAGCAAAGGTCAAAGCTGCTGATGTCCTAACTCCGCAGGAGTGCAAGAGACTTGACCCATCAAGCCAGTTCGCGCTGATTGCAGCTCGTGAGGCTTGGGCAGATGCAGGTTCGCCAGAAGTTGTGCCTGAGCGCTTTTCGGTCGAATACGCTACTGGCATCGGTGGCGTCTGGACTCTGCTCGACGCCTTTGACACCCTCAAAGAAAAGGGTGCACGTCGAGTTCTGCCGATGACTGTGCCAATGCTCATGCCAAATGGCCCGGCGGCCGCAATCGGTATGGACTTAGCCGCTCGCGGTGGCGTACGTACCGCGGTATCTGCTTGTGCATCTGGTACTGAGGCAATCGCAAACGGTCTTCAGCGACTGCTCAGTGGCGAGATTGACATTGTCGTAGCAGGTGGTGCTGAAGCAGCAATTCACCCGCTTCCGATTGCTGCCTTCGCTTCAATGCACGCACTAAGCCGTCGCAACGATTCACCAACCACCGCTTCTCGCCCATACGACACCAGCCGCGATGGCTTTGTGATGGGTGAGGGTGCTGGTGCGATTGTTCTTGAAACCGAAGAACACGCTCTGGCTCGCGGTGCAAAGATTTACGCCGAACTTGTCGGGGCTGCTGTTACTTCAGACTCGTACCACATCACTGCACCAGACCCTGAAGGTTCGGGCGCAGCCAGAGCAGTGGTAAACGCTCTAAAGCAAGCCAATGCCAAACCAGAAGACGTTGCACATATCAATGCTCACGCCACTTCAACTCCAGTTGGAGACATCGCTGAGTACACCGCGCTAAAGCGAGTTTTTGGTGAACACCTGCCAAACATCGTGGTGTCGGCTACCAAGTCAGCCACCGGCCACCTTCTCGGTGGCGCCGGCGGTGTCGAGGCGATTTTCACTATCCTTGCACTTGCTGAGAATGTTGCTCCGCCTACCATCAACCTTGAAAACCAAGATCCAGAAATTCCTTTGGATGTTGCAACCTCACCTCGCGAATTGCCAGCAGGTCCAATTCTGGGAATCAGCACTTCGTTTGGCTTTGGTGGGCACAACGCGGTAATCGCGTTCAAGCGCTACGAGAAGTAACCCGAAACCTGCTAGCCAACCTGCTGGATTGAAACCGAAGGTTTCGAGAAAAGCTGGGAGCGTAGTGGTTCAAGAATTTGTTCCCACTGCTGAGCTAGCAGGTTTTGCACTTCCCAAGCTAAAGTCATCGAGTTCGAACCTCTTGCTAGGGCCGCACGAAGTTCATCTTCGCCGATGCTGTAATTACCGAATTCATCTGTGGCACGGTGCTTGATTCCGAACTCTGGCACGTAAAGCCAGCGTGAAGAGCCGACCGATCCATTAGCATCTTGAGTTACTTCAAAGTAGATTTTCTGCCATCCAGCTAGCGCACTTGAAATTTCGGCACCGCTAGATTCTGCACCTTGCCAGGCAAAACCGGATTTCACGTGATCAGGCATCACCGGTTGTGGCGACCAGGTAAGTGGAATCTGGTAGTCCATTATTTCGGCTAGCATCCATTCCACCTGGCGCGCTTGAGACTTTGCGACGGCGTGAATGAAGACTTCCCCAGAAAATGGGTATTCCAATGTTGCTCCTCGTTTGAAGGTACGTCTTCCCCTACGACCTTCTAGAGCCCTAATAGAGTAAGCAGTTTCGAATCAACCTGTCAACTACGATTACCCCATGACCTACTTTGACGCTCACTGCCACACGCTTTTCGCGGGTCGAGAGCTTCAAGGTGCTGTGCTTCACAAGTGCCAGTCCCCCGCGGAACTGATTTTAGAAATCAAGAAGTTCATCTCGCTGCACCCTCAGCTATTTTGGTTTGACCTAAGCGCTGTAGCGCGAGACTTTGAAATTGACAGATGGATTCTGGATGAAGCCTCAACCGAGTTTGCAATCGTGGTGCACACCGCTGATCACCATTCAATTTGCGTCAACAGTAGGGCTTTAGAAATCGCAAGCTTCGACCTAGCTGCCCCCGAAGTTGAAGGTGGGCGTTTTGAAGTGACTGAGGGTTTACCAAATGGCTGGATCCACGAATACGTTGCAATGCAGTTGATTTATCAGCACCAACCTAAGCCGACTGTCCAGCAAGATCTAGCAGCTCTTGAACTAGCTCAAAACATCCTGCTTGAGCATTCCATCTCGAGGCAAACCGAAGCTTGGATCGACCCGGGAATGCCGCAAGTTTATATCGAAGCTTTGCGCCAGGAAAAGTTGAAAATCAAAACTGAACTGGCAATCCGAGTTACTCCTGAGAACACCCAGCAAGAGATGCTATTCGCTGTTGAAACCAGAAGTCTCATTAGCCAGCTTTCGAGTGAATTGCTCACCGCGAATTCGGTAAAACTTTTTCTAGATGGGGTTCACTCGTCAAATACCGCGTGGTTGAAGTCAGATTCTTCAACCAAAGGCATCTGGCAACCCGAAAGGCTACTCAAAACAGCCTCTGAGGCGGTTGCTAAGGGATTCAACTTGCATTTTCATGCCTGTGGTGATGCAGCCGTTCGACAGGCTCTCGACGTCGTTCAGCAAGTTAGACCCAACCTCGCTGTCATAGCCCACGCTGATCTCATTGACCCAGCCGATTTACCAGAACTTGCGGCCGCCGCAATCATCATCAATTCGACTCCAGTCTGGGCCGAAAAGGCTCCCGCCGAGCACTTTAACTACCGAGGAATCCTCGATGCTGGTATCAGGCTTTGTTTCGGTTCAGACTGGCCAGTGTCTCAACCAAACATGCAATCCCAGATTGAAGCAGCCGTGAACTATCGCAACCTCACATTTGAAGAAGCGCGTGCCGCAGCAAAGTTAGACTTCTAGCAAATGAGCAAACTATATTTTCGCTACGGAGCGATGAACAGCGGCAAATCTACCGCGCTACTTCAGGTGGCATATAACTATGAAGAACGTGGCCAGGGAGTTTTGCTAGCGAAGCCAGCGACAGATCTGAAAGCCGGTCGAAAGATTGAGTCTCGGTTGGGTGTCACCAGAGATGTAGATCTCATGGTTACTCCAGATCAAAATCTACGAACCGAGTTCAACGCCGAGCGCCTGAGAGTTGAAAAAGCTGGAGCAGACAAAATCGCTTGTCTTTTGCTCGACGAGGCTCAGTTCTTCACCACTAAGCAGATTAATCAGGCCCTAGAGATCGCAACTTTAGACAACATTCCGGTGCTGGCATACGGTATCCGAACTGACTTTGTCACAGCTGGTTTTCCCGGCAGCATCAGACTGCTCGAAATTGCTCACACTCTCGAAGAGCTCAAGACCATTTGTCGCTGTGGCAAAAAAGCGCTTTTCAATGGGCGCAAACTGAATGGCAAGTTTATTTTTGAGGGCGACCAAGTTGCAATCGATGGCATCGAAGTAACCTACGAATCGCTTTGTCCGAGTTGCTTTCTGAAGCAAAAACAAACCGAGTCCTTTTCATAGTTGGTGGGGAGTACGGGACTTGAACCCGTGACCGACGGATTATGAGTCCGCTGCTCTAACCGGCTGAGCTAACTCCCCCGATCCGATTTAATCTCGTTTGAGTTTATCGGTGGCTTTCTTAACCGTCTTTCTCACTTTCTTATCGAGCTTCTTTGCGCCAGCTCGAATTTCATCGACGGTTTCTAGCACTTCTTCTCGAGCTTCATCGAGTTGCTCTCGCACGTTATCACGCAAGTCATCCGCGAGCTCACGCAGGGCTTTGGCGCGCTTTCTTAGTGCTTCAACCTGATTATGGTAGCCCCTTGAGAGTGACCCAATCGGCTGCGAGTATTCCGGAGCGTTGTCGTCTGAAGTTGGGTCGCCGAAGTTGTATTCACCACGGTAGATCTGTTCAAAAATTCCCAGGGTGCGCTGAATGTCATGTGCCTGAATCAGGTGTAGTGAATTCTCGCTCAGGCGATCTAGTTCTTTCTGATTTGCGGTTAGCACTATCTGCAATTTTTTAGCGAAGTCTTCGACGTCATCAGGTGCAAAAAGGTAGCCGTTGTCACCATCGTGAACCAGGTGAGGTAGCGCCATGGCATCGGCGGCAACTACTGGTCTACCTGATGCCATGGCCTCCATAGTCGCAATGCTCTGAAGTTCAGCAATCGAAGGCATAGCGAAGACCGTGCAACGCTCGTATGCCTTAGGCAGGTCAGCCTCCGAAATGTGACCCGCAAAAATTACCTGTTCGTAAATCCTCAAGTCTCTAGCGAGTTGCTTTAGATTCTCGCGCTCTCCGCCGTCACCAACAAGTTCAACTACTGTGCCTAGTTCTTTAGGAAGCAGGGCAACTGCTTTCAAAAGATTGTGAATGTGCTTTTCATAATCGAGTCGTCCCAGATAAAGAATTCTCGGGTGTTCGTTGGTAGTTGGTGCGTCATTGGCAAACTTCGAAGCATCAATGCCGCATGAAATTGCCAAAACGTTATTTACACCGGCTGCCGCTTCGAGAAGTTCAGCCGCGCGTCTGGTCGGAGTGGTGAGCTGGTCCACTTTTCGAAGGATTCGACCGGCGTCTTTCCAGGCTAGGTTCATCGCCCACTGCTCTAAAAACGGTGGAATGATTACCGAATACTTGACCAGATTCTCTGGCATGATGTGGTTCGTTGAAACTGTGCGGACTCCCCTGCGCTTGGCAGCGCTGATTAGAAATCGGCCAGTGATCAGGTGTGAGTTGATATGGATGACATCGGGTTGAATTCGATCGAGAAGCTTCGAAATGCGACCCCTCAGTGTGAATGGCCACACCCAACGAAGAGTTTCGTGCTGGGGAAGCTTATAAGACTTGAGGCGGTGAACCATAACTCTCGAACCATCGATGGTTTCGAAGCTGCTACCCCACTTTTTGTTGTAGCCCGGAGCTATAACGTGAACATCATTCCCGCGACGAGCAAGTCCCCCGACTAGGCGTTCGGCAAAGCGCGATGCGCCATTGATATCAGGCGGAAAAGTGTCAGCGCTGACAAGCACCCGCAGCGGGCGTTTACCATCTGACATTTGATTCCTTAGGTTTGGTAATGCTTTATTTTACCGAATCGGGTTAACGCTATTTCTTGCTGCGACGCTTGAAAAGCTTGGCACGACGTTTGGCGAGCAAGATCTGCGGGTGAAACTGCGATAGCAGCAGCACGCCGGTGACCGCAATGGCACCACTGATTAGGAATCCGAATATTTCGAGCAGGCTAGCTTCTTTTGCTTCTTGCAGAATCGTAATGGCGATCAATACTGCGACCAGAGGGTCAACCACGGTTAGCCCGGCAATCACCAAATCAGGCGGGCCTGAAGCGTAGGCGTTCTGAACAAACCAGCCGCCCATCACCACTGCGACCCCGAGCACCAGAGCACAAGCCACAGTGAGCCACTCGAATTGGCCCTGCTCAATGCGAACGATTACAACTTTGGTCAGGGTGGCAACAAAGCCGTAAAGGATGCCGGCACCCATGATGTAAGTGATTGCCTTAGCCTTACCTTTGCTACGCCAAAGGAAGAAAGCGAAAATCAGGATAATGGCGGAGAGCGTGAACATGACCTGCAGTAAAAGATCGTCAGTGATTGGCACGCCATGCGCAATTGCCGAGGCTCGCACCACGAATAGGCCGACTCCGAGCATGCAAAGCGAAATGGCAAGTACCGTAACTTTGTTCAACTTGGTTCTAGAGATTCTGGCGTTCAACAGTGAGGTAATTACCAGTGCGATAGCTCCGAGCGGCTGAACCACTATGAGCGGTGCCATCGAAAGTGCGGCAATCTGCAGCACGAGCGCACCTCCGATGAGAGTCATGCCCAAGAGCCAGCGTTTGTTTCTGGCTAACTTGAGCATTTGCTTGATATTCACACTGCCGTGAAGCTGAGCCTTCTTATTACCTGAGGTCTCGCCAACCGCGTCGTTTTGAAACTGAGTTCCGAAAGCTAAGAATCCGGCGCCGACAATAGCTAGAGCAATTGCCAAATAGCGCGCGTCAAAGACGGCGCTCATGATTGTGCTGGCGGTTGAAGTATCGATGTGGTTAGCCTACCAAAAGGGCAACTTTGGCGCCTGTTGGCTGGGATAATTTCAACATGGCTATCAGAAGAATCGTGATCACCGGAGAACCCGTTTTGCACACTCGAGCGAAGGAGGTAACGGTCTTTGACCAGGAACTTCGCGATCTGGTGGCTGACATGTTCGAGACGATGGATAAGGCCCCTGGAGTAGGTCTAGCGGCTCCGCAGGTCGGCGTCGCACTTCGCCTATTTGTCTATGACTATGCAGATGATGAGGGTAACGAACGCCGTGGGGTCGTCATCAATCCGATTCTAGAAATGGGCGAGGTAATTGATGAGCCAGCAGATTGGGACACCGAGCAAGAAGGCTGCCTATCGGTACCCGGCGAAAGATTCCCGCTGAAGCGAGCTGATCGGGTGGTCTTGACAGGAGTCGATCTCGAGCAGCAACCAGTCAGATTTGATGCAGACGGATGGTTCGCGAGAATCTTCCAACACGAGTTTGATCACCTGGATGGTTTGCTCTATGTCGATCGCCTAGCTGAGCCACATAAGTCAGATGCCAAGAAAATCATCATGAAGAACGGCTGGGGCAAACCTGGGCTATCGTGGCTGCCAGGTAAAGACAAACTTGAAGGCTAGTTCTTCAGCTCTTTAGGCACTCGGCTGTCAGCTTGCAGTCTGCCAGCCTCGAAAAGCGCAAGTGCCATCTGGGCTCTGGTTGCAACACCCATTCGTTTCATGAGGTTTTCTACCGCCCAGCGCACGCTGGTTTCGGGAATGCCCAAGATTTCGGCAGCTTTCGAATCATTGAAACCGTGTTCAACAAGAGCGAGAGCGCTGACTTCACGTTCTTCGAGGTCAGTAAGTTTTAGCAACCACCTTGGATTTGAACCAGCTTCAACTTTGCCCTGCTCGAAAAAGCGCTTCAGTTCGCGGTAGTTGATGTCTTGGCTCTGAACCATTGCCGACTTTATGGCTGCCATGAGTCCGGCGGCGCCATCGCTCTCAGGAACCAGGTCAGTCGCGCCAGCCCTGATTGCAGCGAGCAAAAGTTCTTCACTGAAAAATGGTGCCGTGAGAATAACCTTGGGCAGTTTGGCTTCAGGGTTCAGGTAGCGGCGGTGCATTCGTGCCACAAATTCAACACCTGACATCCCGCGCAGACGGGTGTCGACCACGAGCACATCTACGGTTGACTCAGGCACAAGTTCTAAGCCCGCGTTAGCATTACCCTCATCGAACACGACGTCGAAGTCTGCATCGGTTGAAAAAAGTAATCTTCTAGCCTCGACCATCACCTGGTTCGAGTACATCAGGCCGATACGGATGCGAGCCACGTTAGCCCTTCAGGATGGTCTGCAGGTTCGGGAAAAGGGCATTCACAGTGAAACCAACTCCGGGCACCACCTTAGCCTCGAGGCTACCTCCAATGATTTCAGCACGCTCTCGCATGGTGCGAATGCCTACCCCATCGACTTCTGAAACCAGTGCTTCAAGGTCGTCATTCACGTTGTAGTCGCCTGCGCCGGTGTGGTTGTCTACTTTTCTGGCTGTTTCGGTTCCGTTGTCTTTGATTAGCAGCTGCAGTCCGCCATCCTGCCAAGTTAGGTCGACGGTTATGTCGGTGCCGATTACTGCGTGCTTGCGAATATTGCCGAGTGCATCAAAAACGATTCGGTAAATAGCTAGCTCTGCACTATCAATCAGTGCGTGCTGTTCGCCCTGATGCTTAAGCGTGCAGTTGTAGCCGATTTCTCGGTACTGAATCATGAGTGCATCGAGGTCGAAAATGTTTGGCGGAGCAGGAGCGATGCTAACTCCATGACTGAGCGCGTCTTGCTGCTGCTGTAGTTCGGTATGAGTTTCTCGCAACAAGCCTTCAACGCGCTCGAGGGTGCGGGTTGCCACCTCGGCATCAATTTTCGAAGCGTAACGAGCACCCTCGATAAGTGCGATTGATGCCGAAAGTTGCTGCGTGGTGACCAGATTCAAGTCGCGCGCAATTCCCATACGTTCATTTTGCTCAGCTAGGTCAATAGCAAGACGAATCTGTTTTTCATCGATGGCCGATCGTTCACGTTGCAAAAGTCTCTCTTTGTGCTGCACGATGAACCAGTTTCCAACTAGCCAAGCCAGAGTGAGTATGACGAGCGTGACTAGCGAAATGATGATGAATGCGCTCCAGCGACCGATGTCACTGAATATGGCAAGACCGTAGATGTTTTCAAGCAGCGGTGAGTCAAAACAGGTGTGAGCGATTACCACGATTCCCGCCAAGAAAGCGCTCGCCGTGTAGAGCGCTGACCAGAGTAGACGCCCGAAAGCAGAGATGAAAAATACGCCTAGAAGTGTGAGCACACCCGTTATCAGAGGGTCGAGACTGAACCAGATCGAGACAGCTGCAGAAACCGCTGAGAGCACGAGCGCAAGGTATTCAAATTTGCGAAGAAAGATGATTCCGATAACAAAGGCTGCGGCAGCCAGGGCACCTTGCCAACCTTGGTTGATGGTGTCTGGCAATAGACCCGCGATTAGTAGCACGCAGGCTAAATAAATCTCTGGAAGCCAGTCAGATTTTTGGATCCACTGAATCAAGTGGCCTCCTAAGAATCACAAAGAAGTGGCTCCCCGACTTGGACTCGAACCAAGAACCCTCCGGTTAACAGCCGAATGCTCTGCCAATTGAGCTATCGAGGAATAACGCTTGCGCGCTTTGAAAATGTTAGCAAAGGATTGCTAACTAGCCAAATCAGTAGCCCAGTTTTGAGTCAACGGTTCCGACCCATTCACCTTGGCCCAGATAGGCTTTGGTGTTTTCAACTAGGCGAATTGAGAACAGACGAAGCACCTGAGCGTCGGTATCGGCAGTGTGCGGAGTGATTAAAACATTGGATGCCTGCCAGAGTGGGTGACCGACCGGCAGGGGCTCGGGATCCGTGACATCGAGCGCAGCTCCCGCAATCATGCCTGAATTCAATGCTGTAATCAGGTCTTCGGTAACCACAACCGGACCCCGGGCAATGTTGATTAGGTAAGCGGCAGAGTTCATGGCTCTGAACCTGGCTAGGTTAAACAGATCCTTTGTCGATTCAGTCAGAGCGCAGGCCAGAAAAACGAAATCGCTAGCCACAAGTTCTTCATCAAGGTTGCTGAGCGGTAAAACTCTAGTGGCACCTTCGAGTGCTTCAACACGATTTCTGATGACCGTGATTTCTGCTCTAAATGGGGCGAGCAGTTTGATCAGCTCTTCGGTGATGCCACCGCCGCCAACAATCAAGACTTTGCTGTCGTAGAGCGATACTGCGAACTTCTTGCCCCAGGCTGTGGCTCGAACGCGATCTGCCAGTTTGCGACCGAGAGCCATAGCGAGCATGAGAGCGTGTTCGGCAACCGGTTCACGATAAGAACCTTTGGCGCTCGTGAAGTGGATGTTTCGTTTGATCGACTTTTCGAACGCATCTACCCCGGCATAGGGCAGTTGAACCCACTTGACTTGCGGATTTTCATCGAGCAACTGCTCGAGCAAGTGCGGTCTAGCGTAGTCAGTCCAGATCAGTGCACCAACATCTGCCGACATAGCCGCAACTCTTGCGCCAGCACTTTCTACAGCTGTTACGTACGGCTGAAATTGTCTTGGTTCGATTGCAATCAACTGTGGATCAACCAATTAGTGTTCCTTATTCGAGTGAATTTCACGATCAATATCGACAATGCCCTGCTGAATCAAGCGGTAACGCTGTGTACCTGAATCGGTTCTTCTAAGTTCGGCTAGCAAGTCTTGCTTCTCACGCTGCAAAACATTTTCGATGGCTTTGTTGATCACCCCGCTGGCGTACTTTTTGAGCGACTCTTCGTCGGTTGCAGGTAAAGGCTTGGTGACGATAGTTCGAAGTGCAACTGCCAGGTTTTCAGGCGCATTAGAAACCAACTGCTCAATATTGAGCCCGGCTTCAACGCTCTGCAACAGGTAAGAAAGAATGGCCTGGTGAGCTGGGGCTGCCATTCCGGCCCTGGCGATTCTGGTGAATTGATTAGCCGTATAACCGTCAGTCACCTGTAGCAAAACTTCGAGCACCATTCGGTCAATGCGATTTTGCGGATCATTTAGGTTCACTTCGGGAAGCGCACCATGAGCGTTCACAGGTTGCTCTGGCAGCGCAACTGGCTCGAGGCGAAGTTTCGAAATAGTTTCATTTCGATTCAGCTTTATCGCCTCTTCGACCACGCGCGCGACCTCAGAAACATCAAGGCTGACCATGGTTGCGAGTTCGCGGGTATACGCGCTTCGAAGCGCAGTGTCGCCAATCTGCGAAATCACACTGGATGCCGCCCTAGCCGCCGCCACCCGATTTTCAAGTGCAGAAAGATCAAACGGTGCCAGTTTGGTTTTGATGGCAAACTCAAACATTGGCCGCTTGTCGGTAATCATTTGAACTACAGCTTCGTCACCCTTGGCACTTCTAAGGTCACAGGGGTCTAGCCCCTCGGGGCCGACTGCAACGTAAGTCTGAGCATTGAACTTGTGAGCGTCAGCGAACGCGCGCATCGCGGCCTTCTGACCGGCAGCATCGGGGTCGAAAGTAAAGATAACCTCGGCCGGAACATCTTTGCCATCCCCGAGCATGCGGTTCAGAATGCGAATGTGGTCGTCACCAAAAGCGGTTCCGCAACTGGCTACCGCAGTGGTGATGCCAGCAAGGTGGCAAGCCATCACGTCGGTATAGCCCTCGACAACCACAACCTGATGCTTTTTGCCAATGTCTTTCTTGGCGAGATCAATTCCGTAAAGAACTTGCGACTTGTGATAAACCACGGTGTCAGAAGTGTTCAGATATTTCGGCCCGTTGTCGTCGTCATAGAGCTTGCGGGCTCCGAATCCGATTACAGCGCTGGCAGCATCGCGGATTGGCCAGATTAGTCTCCCGCGAAACTTGTCATAGCCGCCCTTATCGCTTTGGCTCGCTAATCCGGCAGACACCAGTTCTTCGATGCTGAAACCTTTTGACTTCAGGTGATCGGTAAGCGCACTCCAACCTTTGGGCGCATAGCCGATTGCGAACTGTTCAGCCGCAGCTTTATCGAATCCGCGACCCTTGAGAAAGTCACGACCGGAGCTTGCCTCGTCGCTCATCAACTGCGACTGGTAAAACTCAGCCGCCATTCGATTGGCTTCGAGAATTCGATTTCGCGCCCCCTGTTCGGGTGCAGTTCCGCCAGCCTCATAGGTGATTTGAAAACTTATGCGCGCAGCTAGACGCTCAACAGCATCGTAGAAAGAAATCTTTTCGATGTTTTCGAGAAACTTATATACATCGCCACCCTCACCGCAGCCGAAGCAGTGATAGAAACCCTGAACTTGGTTCACATTGAAAGAAGGCGACTTTTCATCGTGGAATGGGCACAGCCCCTTTAGTGAACCAACCGAGGCGCGTTTTAGACTTACGTACTCCCCCACAATGTCGGCGATATTGATGCGCGACTTTATCTCAGCGATATCCTGAGCACGTATCTTGCCTGCCATGCCTACAATCCTAGGCGCGCTTGGTGACTAGTCTGTGGTGCCAGTCGAGGGCGCTCTGATCAGTCAGACATGCGATTTGGTCAACTATCACGCGGCGTTGACTTACCTCGTCGCCTGCCTGCTGCCAGGCACCGCTCGAGTAGGCGTCCAATTCTTTGCCAGCTTTCGAAAGCAGAGCATCGGCTAGTTCGGTGAGAATCAGGCGCTGCCACTCGTAGTGACCGCGGCGCGATTCAAGAGACATCAAGAAAACCGAAACGATTCCTTTGAGCACCGCTATTTCAGCCTTAACCTCGGCCGGAATAACAATCGAACTGCTGTACCTCGCAAAGTTTTCATCGCCGGCTGATTCGTAGCTCGCATCGGTGGTTGACCTAACGAAACGACCAATCAATGAGCTAGTCAGGTTCTTCAGTCGACCTAAATCTGTTGGCGTGCCCGAGTAACTGGTTGGCCAGTATTCGAGTGACTGAAGGCGATTAAGCGCCTGCGCTAGTTCATCGTGCGAGGTCTTGTTAAGGTTCCAATCGGCGATCTGCCTAACGAATGCGGCTTCATTCGCTGGGTTGGCAAGCTCTGAAAGTTGAACGTAACCGCTAACGATTGCATCCTCGAAATCGTGAACGCTATAGGCAACGTCATCTGCGAAATCCATGACCTGAGCTTCGGCGGCTTTCACACCGATTTGAGATCCCTGACGCATCCAGTGAAAAACATCTGAATCATCTTCGTAGTAGCCGAACTTTACGGTCTTACCTTCGCCTGCCAGATTTGACTCGATGCGCTTCCACGGGTACTTGCAGGTGGCATCGAGAGCGGCCCTGGTCAAGTTGAGACCGACCGAGCGCCCCGATTCAGTGAAAACTTTAGGTTCGATTCTTGACAGCAGGCGCAAGGTTTGCGCGTTGCCCTCAAAACCGCCAATGGATTCAGCCCAGGCATCTAGAGCGGTTTCGCCATTGTGACCGAAAGGCGGGTGACCCAAATCGTGAGCGAGGCAGGCCAGGTCAACTACGTCAGCATTCAGACTAAGGTCATTTGCCATCTCGCGACCGATTTGCGCGACTTCGAGTGAGTGAGTTAGTCGAGTGCGAGCAAAATCGGTTTTACCCGCTTCGAGCACCTGAGTCTTAGCGCCGAGTCTTCGCAGCGCAGAACTGTGCAGCACACGTGCTCGGTCGCGAGCGAATTCGTCACGTCTAGCGCTAGTTGAGCGGTCTTCTGCTAAGAACCGCTCGCGGTCAAAATCGCTGTATCCCATTACCCACCCGAAACGTTTAGTTCTGCTTCTAGAAGAGTAGCCTTCTGACTGCCCTGAAGCTCTCTCGAGTCGAGCCACTTCTCTGGAAGGCTGCAGGTTTTCGCACTGCCCAATCGACCTCGCGGCCCCTCGGCTGCCTCTCCCGGGTACGGTGAGTCTGCATCTAACTTGCCCAGGATCTCATCCATGTGGTTCAAACTTGAGACCTGAGCTAGTTCAGCTCTGAACTCGCCCCCGACAGAATAGCCTTTGAAGTACCAGGCCACATGCTTGCGAATGTCACGGCAAGCGCGCAGTTCATCTTCGAAATACTCGGTTAGCAAGACGGCGTGCTGCTTGAATCCCGCCGCAACTTTGCCAAGTGTTGGCTGCGCAAGGTTAATCGCTGCGTCTGAATTTGGGTCTCTGGCGTACTCATCAAAAGCTTCCTGCAGGTCAGCAAAAAGCCAAGGCCGGCCGAGGCATCCGCGACCGATAACCACACCGTCTACGCCGGTGGTGCGCATCATTTTGATGGCATCTGCGGCAGACCAAATGTCTCCGTTGCCAAGCACAGTAACATCAGGCAGAGATTCGCGTAGTTCGGCGATGGCATTCCAATCTGCCTCGCCAGAGTAATAATCTGCGGCAGTGCGACCGTGCAGCGCAATTGCCGTTGCTCCGGCGTCGCGGGCTGCCTTGCCGGCGTCTAGAAACGTCAGGTGATCCTGATCGATTCCCTTGCGCATTTTCACAGTTAGCGGCACATCGCCGGCAGCCCTAACAGCTTCGGTCACGATAGCTGAAAAAAGATCCTGCTTCCAGGGCAGCGCGGCTCCCCCGCCTTTTCTCGTGACCTTGGGCACTGGGCATCCGAAGTTCAGGTCAATGTGGTCTGCTCGATTTTCAGCGACCAACATGGTTACTGCCTGGGCAATGGTTTTCGGGTCGACACCGTAGAGCTGAACCGAACGGATGTCTTCACTTTCGTGATGACCAATTAACCGCATCGATTCTTCAGTGCGTTCTACCAGAGCGCGTGAGGTGACCATTTCAGATACGTAAAGCCCTCCGCCATATTCTCGACAGAGTCTGCGAAATGCGGTGTTGGTAATGCCAGCCATCGGTGCCAGTACGACTGGCGTGTCGATGGTGATTTTGCCGTATTGAAGTGGCTTCATTTACCTTTAGCCGAGTAGTTTGACCGCGAGGTATTCACGAAGCTTGCTGAGCGAGACACGCTCCTGCTGCATGGTGTCACGTTCGCGAACCGTAACCGCCTGGTCTTCGAGAGACTCGAAGTCAACGGTGATGCAGAACGGGGTGCCGATTTCATCCTGGCGGCGATAGCGTCTACCGATGGCTCCAGAGTCATCGAAGTCGATGTTCCAGTAACCGCGAAGCTCTTGAGCCAGGTTGCGAGCTACCGGCGAAAGGTCTTCGTTGCGGCTCAGCGGCAGAACTGCAGCCTTGACCGGTGCCAAGCGATAGTCGAGTCGAAGCACGGTACGAACGTCGACGCCACCCTTGGTATTCGGGGCTTCGTCCTCGGCGTAAGCATCCACTAAAAAGGCCATCAGCGAGCGAGTCAAACCAGCCGCAGGTTCGATTACGTATGGGTACCAGCGTTCGTTCTTAGTCTGATCGAAGTAGCTGAGGTCGGTGCCCGACTCTTGCGAGTGGGTGCGCAAGTCGAAGTCGGTGCGGTTGGCGATGCCCTCTAGCTCACCAAATTCGCTACCGGTGAAACCGAACTTGTACTCGATGTCGACCGTGCGCTTTGAATAGTGTGAGAGCTTCTCTTTCGGGTGCTCAAACAAGCGAAGGTTCTCAGGGTTGATTCCCAGGTCGGTGTACCAGTTGAAACGCTGCTGAATCCAGTATTCGTGCCATTCCTCGTCGGTACCTGGCTCAACGAAGAATTCCATCTCCATCTGCTCGAACTCGCGAGTTCTAAAAATGAAGTTTCCAGGGGTAATTTCGTTGCGGAAAGACTTTCCGATTTGTCCAATACCGAAAGGTGGCTTCATGCGAGATGCACCGAGAACGTTGGCGAAATTGACGAAGATACCCTGTGCTGTCTCAGGTCGCAGGTAGTGCAGGCCTTCCTCTGCTTCAACCGGGCCCAAGAAAGTCTTAAGCAGGCCGTTGAAGAGTTTCGGTTCAGTCCAGATGTCTTTGCTGCCGCAGTTTGGGCAAGGAAGTTCGGCAAGTGACGAAGGTAGGCGCCCCTTTTTGGCCTCGAAGGCTTCTTCGAGGTGATCCTGACGAAAACGCTTGTGACAAGAAGTGCACTCGATAAGCGGGTCGGTAAATTCGCGAACGTGGCCAGACGCTTCCCAGACCTTTCGAGGAAGAATAACGCTACTGTCTAGACCGACAACATCCTCGCGAGAGTTGACCATTGCGCGCCACCACTGGCGCTTGATGTTTTCTTTGAGCTCTACGCCTAGAGGTCCGTAGTCCCACGCCGATCGGCTTCCGCCGTAGATTTCTCCGGCTTGAAAAACGAAGCCGCGGCGCTTAGCTAGCGAGATTACCGCGTCGAGGTTGTTGGTGGTTGCCACATTGTCTCCAATAGTCAGCCCCGCTGGATTGCGAGGAACGTGCGAAGTTCTAAGTTTATGCGTTTTTCGGTTTATCTACTGCCCCACCGAAGCGGCGTGAACGCGAGTGATAGATGTTGATGGCTTCCCAGAGGTCTTTTCGCGTGAAATCAGGCCAAAGTGTGTCTAAGAACACGAACTCTGCATAAGCACTCTGCCAGAGCAAGAAATTGCTGGCCCGCTGCTCGCCCGAGCTTCGAACGAAAAGGTCAACGTCTGGTAGCTCGGCAGTGAGCAGGTGCTTCTGCACGGTTTTCTCGGTGATGGCTCCCGGCTTTAACTTTCCGCTTGCAATCTCGGCTGCCATTTCATTGATGGCATCCACGATTTCAATTCGAGAACCGTAGTTGACGCACATGGTTAACGTGAGCGTGTTATTTTTGCGAGTCATGCGCTCAGCGGTCTGCAGTTCACTAATGACGGATGCCCAGAGGCGCGGTCTTCTACCTGCCCAGCGAATCCGAACACCCCACTCATTCAGTTGGTCACGGCGGCGACGAAGCACCTCGCGATTGAAGCCCATGAGAAAACGCACCTCGTCAGGTGAGCGCTTCCAGTTTTCAGTTGAAAATGCGTAGACCGTCAGATGCTTTACCCCGGCTTGAATGGCTCCGGCTACTACATCTAGCAGCGCAGCCTCACCAGCCTTGTGCCCCTCGACACGAGTTAGACTACGTTGATTTGCCCAGCGCCCGTTGCCATCCATCACAACGGCGATGTGCTCGGGCACAGCACCGGCAAACTTGCCTGGTTTTACGCCGGTGTAATCCAGAGGCAGATACTCGGTCATTGGCGCTCCACATGTGAAAGAGATTTCAGCCCACGTTCGATGTGGTACTGGCTATATGCCGCAACAATACCCGATGCTGCCTGTTTGGCGCGCTCTGTCGAGTTATCTGCCACCTGCCAATCACCGGTTAGCAGAGCTGCTAAAAGAGCGATTGCCTCGGCGTCAAGCACCGCGGCACCGGCCAGGCGACAGTTTTCGCAAACTACGCCGCCAAGTTGCACGACAAATGCGCCGTGCATTCCGGGTTCCCCGCAGTTCGCGCAGGCGGAGAAATTCGGGGCCCATCCTGAGAGCGAAAGGGCTCGTAATAGATAGCTATCGAGAATCAAGCCGGGCTGATGTTCTTTGCGGCTGAGACTTCGAAGCGCCCCGACTAGCAGTAAATACTGCTGCTGGGTGGCTTCATCGCTGGTGAGGCGCTCAGCGGCTTCAACTATGGCGTGCGCAGCGGTGTAAGCAGCGTAGTCTTCCATGATCTCAAGGCCGAAAGCGTGCAAAGTTTCAGCTTGTGAAACCACATCGAGCGACTTACCTTCGGCGAATTGACCATCAACCACCATGAAAGGTTCTAGCTTGGCTCCGAACTTGCTCGACGTGCGACGAACACCTTTGACTACCGCGCGAAATTGACCGTGCTGCTTGCTGAGCAGGGTAACAATGCGGTCAGCTTCACCTAACTTGTAGGTGCGCAAAACCACGGCTTCGTCGCGATAAAGGGGCACGGCTTAATTGTCGCAAGACTTAGCGAAGAACGCGGTTGACACCCGAGATGATTGCCTTTAGTCCGGCTGTCGAAATGTCGCCATCAATACCGACACCCCAGAGCGAGTGACCATTTACTTCGAGCTCTACATAGGCAGCAGCTTGAGCATTCGAGTCGTTACCGAGGGTGTGTTCCACGAAATCTAGAACGCGCACTTCTACGCCCTGCTGAGCCATAACGTCGACGAAAGCAGAGATTGGTCCGTTACCAACCCCCTGTGCCGAACTCTCACCCTGAGCAACTCGCATGTTGACATCAATCTTTACTTCGCCACCCATGTCGCTCGCGGTGCTCAGACTCTTGAGCTCGTAGCGACCCCACTTGAGCTCAGGCTTATCGGCTGGGGCAGGTAGGTACTCATCAACGAAGATGTCCCAGAGTTGCGAACTGGTCACTTCACCACCAGAACTGTCGGTGTGGTTTTGCACTACGCGCGAGAATTCGATTTGAAGTTTGCGAGGCAGATCAAGGTTGTAATCAGACTTCAGCAGGTATGCAACTCCACCCTTGCCAGACTGAGAATTCACACGGATGACCGCTTCATAGGTGCGGCCGACATCCTTAGGATCAATCGGCAAATAAGGAACCGCCCAGGTCAGTTCGTCAACATGCTTGCCGGTTTCTCTGGCCTCTTTGTGCATCAATTCGAAGCCTTTTTTGATGGCATCCTGATGCGAACCGCTGAACGCGGTGTATACCAAATCGCCACCGTATGGGCTGCGTTCGTGAACCGGTAGCTGGTTGCAGTACTCAACCGTGCGCTTAATTTCATCGAGGTTAGAAAAATCAATGTGTGGATCGATTCCCTGGCTGAAAAGATTGAGACCCAGGGTAACCAGGTCAACGTTTCCGGTGCGCTCACCATTTCCAAACAGGCAACCCTCAATGCGGTCAGCTCCGGCCAGGTAACCCAGTTCGGCGGCGGCCACCGCGGTTCCGCGGTCGTTGTGAGGATGAAGCGAAATCAGAACGCTTTCACGGTTTTTCAGGTTACGACTCATCCATTCGATTGAGTCGGCATAAACGTTTGGGGTAGCCATTTCTACCGTGGCGGGAAGGTTTATGACCATCTTGCGCTCGGGGGTTGGCTTGATTACATCGATGACGGCGTTGCAAACCTCAACCGCATACTCAAGCTCGGTTCCCGTGTAAGACTCTGGCGAATACTCGTAGTAAACCTGAGTCCCCGGGATTGTTGCCTCGAGTTCAAGGCACTTGCGGGCCGCGTGAAGCGCTATTTCCTTGATGCCGGCCTTGTCTTGGCCAAAAACAACGCGGCGCTGCAGCACCGAGGTTGAGTTGTAGAAGTGAACAATGGCCTGCTTGGAGCCGGCTATTGCCTCGTAGGTGCGCTCAATAAGGTGATCGCGAGCCTGGGTAAGAACCTGAATGGTTACGTCGGCTGGAATGTGACCGTCTTCAATGAGCAAGCGGCAGAAGTCAAAGTCGGTCTGCGAGGCCGATGGAAAACCGATTTCGATTTCCTTGTAACCCATGGCAACCAGCAACTGGAACATCTTTAGTTTGCGCTCGGGGCTCATTGGGTCAATCAGTGCTTGATTGCCGTCGCGAAGGTCAACCGCACACCAGCGCGGGGCCTGCGAAATAACTTGGCTAGGCCAGGTGCGGTCGGGAAGGGAAACTTTAATCTGATCGTGGAACGGTACGTACTTGTGTACCGGCATGCCCGAAGGCTTCTGAGTGTTCTGCATTTTGGCTCCTAGTTCAAGTCTTAAGTGGGTCAGCCAACACCAAGCACCGCGACGAGGGAGGCCGAGTTAGGCCTCGTCGCGGCCGCTAAGAAGAAGCAAGCAGAACACGTTGTTAGGTTAGCACAGGCCTTGGCTCAGGCTAGAAGCCCAATTTGCCAAGCTGCTTTGGGTCGCGCTGCCAGTCTTGCGCCACCTTGACTCGAATTCCAAGAAAGACCTTTGATCCCAGCAGTTGCTCAATCTCGGGGCGAACCTTGGAGCCAAGGTCCCGCAGGCGTGAACCGCCCTTGCCAATAATGATCGACTTCTGGCTGTCTCTCTCAACGAATACGTTGGCGTGCACGTCAATCAGTGGCTTGTCTGGGCGTTGATTTATTTCATCGATGGTCACCGCAAGCGAATGCGGTAGCTCGTCGCGCACACCTTCCAATGCGGCCTCACGAATTAGCTCGCAAATGCGATCCTCGATTGATTCATCGGTGACCGCGTCTGCTGGGTAAAGTGCCGGGCCTTCGGGTAGCAAGGCAACCAAAACCTTGCCAAGGACATCTAGCTGCTGTTCCCCCAAAGCCGAAACGGGCACTATGTCATCCCATTCCCTAAGAGCAGAAACTGCCAACAACTGTTCGGCAAGAGTCTTGCGATCGACTAGCTCTGCCTTGGTGACAATGGCAACTTTTTTGGCTCGACGAAAAGAATCCAACTGCTCAATTATGAACTTGTCTCCCGGGCCGATTTTTTCGTTAGCTGGCACGCAGAATCCGATAACGTCAACTTCGCTCAGGGTTGATTCGACTAAATCGTTTAGGCGCTCACCCAGCAGAGTCCTTGGGCGGTGAAGCCCCGGTGTGTCAACCAAAATCAGCTGCCCTTCGGCTAGGTGAACAATTCCGCGAATGGCACGGCGCGTGGTCTGCGGTTTTGCACTGGTGATGGCGATCTTCTCACCTACCAGAGCGTTAGTAAGGGTCGATTTTCCGACATTCGGACGACCAACAAACGATACGAAACCAGATCTAAAGCTCATTATTTTCCTCAAGGGCTGCTTCTGCTCCGGCAAGCGCCTGAGTCTGTTGCACAACTACCGTCACCAAGCGCTTGCGCCGTGGCTCGATTCGATCCGCGGTAAGTATCAGGCCGCTGACCTGAACAAACTCGCCTTGCTTTGGGAGTCTGCCTAGCTCCTTAGCCAGCAAACCACCCACGGTATCGACATCTTCGTCTTCAAGTTCTAGGTCAAATAGCTCGCCAAGATCGAATAAAGAGTAACGGGCGTTTACCAGGGAGCTGGATTCCGAGATTTGCTCCACCTCGGGCACCTCACGGTCATATT
>JBJTOA010000100.1:0-2788 GCA_046074285.1 Micrococcales bacterium | reverse complement strand
GTAACCATCGTGATGACACGGCGTTTTCTGGTGGCGACGGTAAAACGTTTGATTTGCGCGCGAACTTGACGTTGCTCATTTTTGATCTGAGCACGGGCACGTTTTTTACTTACCTTGCCGCGTTTTTTCTGCAGTTCGGTTGGCTTGACTACCTGTTGTCTGACAGGTTTCGGAGCGGGTCTTTGAATAGGGCGGTTTCCTGCTCTGGCGGGTGGTCGCTTCATCCTGTTAGTTCTTCAAGGCCTCTAGCAACTCTGGAACCATACGGTAAACGTCACCGCAACCCATCGTGATGATGAAGTCCCCTGCACCAGCGAGTTTGGCTGCTACTGCGGGAGCATCTTGCCAGAGCGGTACGTAATGCACCTTGTTCTGATCATCGAATGAATCACTAACCAGTGCCCCTGTGACACCGGGTTCAGGGTCTTCGCGAGCGGCATAAATGTCGAGCACTACCACCTGATCGCTAGCTGCCAGGGCTTCGGCAAACTCTCGCTTCATCAGGCGCGTGCGGCTGTAAAGGTGCGGTTGGAAAACGGTAATCAACTTGCCATCCCCAACTACAGCCCGAGCCGCCTTCAGCGCTGCAGCTACCTCAGTCGGGTGATGCGCGAAGTCGTCATAAACCGAGACACCACGTTCTACTCCGTGAAGTTCAAACCTGCGCTCAGTTCCGCCAAATTCAGCGATGTGTTGCAAGGATGCCTGCGGTGAATAACCGAGACCCACCAGGACAGCAAAGGCGCCAGCAGCATTAATCGCGTTGTGCTCGCCAGGCACGTTTAATCTCGCTGCGTATTCGTGACCTTCATACGAAAGCCCAAAGCTGACACGGTCACCAGAAGCATCAATCCTGGTAAGGCGCACGGTGGCATTTTCTGCCCTACCGAAGGTGATGACCGGTTTGTGAATCAGTTTGGTTACATTCACGGCTCCCGGGTCATCTGCGCTAATGACTACGAATTCCTTTGAACCATTTGCAAACTTCGCAAACTCTGCTTCAAATGCCTCGAGTGAACCGTAGTGGTCAAGGTGATCTGGGTCGACGTTTGTGATTAGCGAAATCGCGGTGTCATAGTGCAAGAACGAGCCGTCAGATTCGTCTGCCTCAATTACAAATAGTTCTGAACTTCCGGCGTGCGAACTTGCGCCGAGCGCTTGAATCACGCCACCGTTTACAAAGCTAGGGTCTTCGCCTAAACCGAGCAGACCGGTGATTACCATTCCGGTACTGGTGGTCTTTCCGTGGGCGCCAGCAACCGCGATTAGGCGGTGTTTGGTAGTTAGGTAAGCCAACGCAGCCGAGCGGTGCAGCACGGGAATGCCGCGCTCTTGAGCAAGCAGGTATTCCGGATTCGTGGGCCAAAGTGCGCTGGTGACCACCACGGTGTCTGGGTTGCCCAGGTGTTTGGCATCGTGACCGATGTGAATCTCGGCACCGAGTTCACGCAGGGCTGCAACGTTCGAGGTGTCACGCAGATCACTGCCGGTGACTTTATGACCCATCCCCAAAAAGATTCGCGCGATACCACTCATGCCCGATCCACCGATGCCGATGAAGTGAATGGTTCCCAGATTCTCTGGAACAGGCACGCTGAAGTCGGGCTTAATCATGAAGCAAGATTAACCCAGCACACCCTTGATTAGCGTTAGCAAACGCTGTGAGCCGTCAGCAACTCCCACAGATTTTGCCGCTTGAGCAAAGTCTGCTCTCGCACGTGAGTTTGAAACGGCCGGAATCAATACCTCTCGAACAAAGTCTGGAGTGAAGTCTTTGTCGAGGCAGAGGATGCCGCCCTTGGCCGCTAGCAAATCTTGAACGTTGTAAACCTGTTCACCGTTGCCCACTGGGTAAGGCACGTAGACAGCCGGCAAACCCACGGCTGCGAACTCTGAAACCGTGGCAGCTCCCGCCCTGGCAACCGCAAAATCAGCCGCTGTGATGGCTAAATCCATTCGGTCACAGTATTTGATTCGCGCGAGTTCAGGTGTAGTTACCTCATCTAGTTCGCTGCGATCGCCGGTGATATGCAACAGGTGAATTCCCGCGGCAGTTAGCAAGGCTTCGCTGGCAGCGATGGTCTGATTCAGGCTTCGCGCGCCGAGTGAACCACCAGTTACCAAGAGCGTGGTAGCTGACTCATCTAAGCCAAAGTGAGCCCTCGCAGCCGAGATATCGGCGCGGTTTTTCTGGTGAGAAGCTAGCGCTTCTACTTCTTTTCGAAGCGGCATGCCGACAAATGAGGCACGTTTCAATTTGGTATTGCGAAAGGCCACTCCAACGGCACTGGCGAAACCTGCCGCCCAGCGATTCGCCATTCCGGGCAGCGCATTCGCTTCGTGCACCACAAGCGGAATCTTGAGATTCTTGGCTGCTAGGTAGGCTGGGGCACTCGCGTATCCCCCAAAACCAACCACAACTTCTATCTGATGTTCGCGCAGGTAAGCCTCAACTTTTTTGACCGCCTTGAAGAATCTGCCAAAAAAGCCAAAAGCTTGCGCGTTGATTTTGCGAGGAAAAGGCAATCGCTCAATGGTCAGCAAACGATAGCCGCGTTGCGGAACCAGTCGGGCTTCTAACCCCTCTTGGGTGCCAAGTGCCCAAATTTCATTTTCGGCAGAGTCATGCGAAATAGCATCCGCAAGCGCGAGCATCGGGTTGACGTGCCCGGCGGTCCCTCCCCCAGCGAGCAGGTAGGTCGTCATCGAGGCACCGCAACGAGCCCGCGGTGTGCTCGAGCAGTCGTGCGCGCGATCGCAAGCACCACCCCGATCGCGAGCAGGTTCG
>JBJTOA010000099.1:0-2989 GCA_046074285.1 Micrococcales bacterium | reverse complement strand
CGAATCATCTGGGCAACATCAGCAACCGTCAGAAAGTAAGTCGAAAATCCAAGCTGGTGAATCGTCATCATTTCTTTGTTCAACCGGTGACGAACATCCAACAGCTTGCGGCCAGATAGACCCGGATACCGCCAATCCAAGCCGGCATCCACCTTCGCCTGCAGAACCTGAAATGGGTCGCCATCGATGCCAAGCAGTGCCTTCTCGGGAGTCTTTGGTTTACCCCAGCCGCAGTCGGTAACTGGCGACAGCACGCAGCGCGAAGCCAGCAGTGAAGTGGCATCCAATAATTTCTTAGCCCGCCCAGCATCACCGCAAATTTCTAATGCCAGAGACTGCATCAAAGTTTCACTCTTCAACCAAGCCTGAGCATTCGGTTGCAAACTAACCGAGCCAAGGGGCAGTAAAAACCGTGCCGAATCTAAAACATCAGCGGTCAATGCATCATCGGGAGTCAGATAGCGAACCGCATTGGTCAAAACCGCAGGCAACCCAGCGGCATCTGCCAACTCAACCAAACGCTTAGCGTGCAGCGATGAGTTCAAGCTGCCTGGTTCAGTCAAAAGCGAAACCACCTCGACCGCCACCGCCACCCCAACCAAACTCGAATTCAGATCTCTTAGCAAAGAAAGAGCCAAAGCCCGCTCACCGCGCATCGCAGCCTGAGCAAAGGGCAGATCAGCACCGAGCAAAACTGTGCAGTTCTGCAACCCAACCAAACTCCACTTGCCCTTTTGATAAGCCGATACCAGCCTGCACAGCGACTTCCATCCGAGCCCACCGTTACCACCGTGAGCCAGCACCACAACGTGTCCGCCGTCATACTCCAGCTCGACCCCAACGATGGGGGATAACCCAACCTGCATGCAGGCACCGATGTGCCGAACCGCACCATAGAGCCCACCGCGATCGGTAATCGCCAGCGCTGAAAAACCAAGCGCTGAAGCAGCCTCGACCAGATACTCGGGTCGAGTCACGCCATAGTGGGCTGAATAGGCGGATGCCACATGCAGGTGGGTGAACATTAGGCAGCAGTCGCTAGGTAGTAGCGCACCAACTTCCAGCAAGAAGTTTCGGCAGCATAAATCAATTCGAAGATTCCGGTCGGTCCACCATTCACAGCAGCACAAACCCTCCACATCTCAATCTCGATCACACCAGCACCGATGCCTCGCTGCACCCGAGCTGCTTCCACCCACCACTCACGCCTAGCAAACCAACGCAACGGGCGAGCGTTTACCGAATAGCGAACTCCTTGCCAGGTGAACCCATTTGGCTCACCGTTAACCCCAATCGAAACCTCTACGGCTTCGTCAACGCGGGTCATGATTCCTCCTCAACTATTCGAACAAATGTTCGAATGTTAAGAATCTACGAATACCCACCGACATGCAACTGTCGGCTTCAAGTTGAACTTGAAACTTATCGGTTTTTGAGGCTCTGTGGCGTGGTTTTTATCGACTTCGCGAGGTATCCTGAAAGTGAACCAAATAGGTTGAGAGAGGCTATCTGACGCGGTTTAGGTCAGATGGTTAGGTTAGACATGCGACTGTTAGTAAGGCTATTTCTTATTGCCTTGCTCAGCGCACTCGGTTTCTCGATTGTGGTTTCTTCAAGTGCTTCAGCGGCGACCCTGGTTAGTGCTCCGAAAATCAGCGGCGATGTCTCTTTGAATGGCACGGTAACGGTCAACACCGGCAAATGGCGAAGCCCTGGAGCCTATAAATATCAGTGGTACGCGTGTTCGGCTAAATACACTCGCACGTCAACTTCGAAGCCGTCTAAATGCTCAGCAATCTCTGGTGCTAAGTCGAACTCTTTTGTTCTGACTAGCTCACAGGTCGGCAAGTATTTGGTGGCACAGGTTTACAGCGGCAGAAGCTATGTCTTCACGGTGAGCACTTCGGGAATTGTGAAGGCGCCGGCGAGAATCGTGACCGCTCCAACAGTTTCGGCGCCTTCAAGCCCGAGTATCGGATCACCGGTTGATGTCAGTGTTGGCACTTACTCGGCGACTCCTTCGGCTGTTGTGAACTTTGTTTCTTGGTATGAATGTGACTCGGCTAATGCGACCGTTACTGAGATTTTGCCAGATGGCTGCGTGCAAAAATCTGGGGCTTCAAAACTTCATGTGCTAAGCGCGGCAAGTTTGGGCAAGTATTTGGTGGCAAAGATTTCGGCAGTCAATTCACTGACCACAAAGTATTTCTATACGGCTTCAACAAACCAGGTCATGAATGCTCCGGTGCTATCAACTGCGGCTTCATATTCGGGAACTCTGACGGTTGATTCAGTGCTAACTGGTGTTGCTGCGACTTGGGTTGGTTACCCAACGATTACCTCAGCAAACCAGTGGTATCGCTGCAGTTCAGCTGTTTCTGCGGCTGCTTCGATTTCGGCAAACTGCACGGCGATTACAGGCGAGACTGCACTGACCCATACCGTGGTTCGGGCTGATCTCGGGTCGCATCTGATGTTTGCAAGTTCAGCAAGCAATTCGAAGGGCGATGCTGTTTCGGCTACGACAGCAAGTGCACTGCTTCAGAGTGCTCCGGTTCTCACTGATTCGATTGGCCTAACCGGGTTTGCTGATGTGACTGACATGCTGTCGATATCGGCGGGTGATTGGTACGCGTATCCGGCGCTTTCGCAAACTTATGCCTGGTATGCCTGTGACAGTGCTCATGCTGCAGGTACGACTTTGCCTGCAGACTGTATGGCGATTGCGGATGAGTCGAATGTTGATTTGACAATTGGTGTTTCGCTACTCGGAAAATATGTTTTAGCTTCAGAGACAACCAGCAACACTCTCGGTTCGACCGTTTTGTTTACTGCAACTTCTAGCGCAGTTCACATTGCACCGAAGAACACGGTTGCGCCGGTAATAAGTGGCAGCGCAGCCGTTGGCGGTTCGCTAAGTGTGACGTCGGGAACCTGGGATGCAGACCCTTCGCCGACCTTCGATTATCAGTGGTTGCGTTGTGATAGT
>JBJTOA010000098.1:0-10441 GCA_046074285.1 Micrococcales bacterium | reverse complement strand
GGTTCCAGTTGGGGCCAGCAGTGAAGCCTGTGCGTTGCGCCATCCGTTCTGAGCACCAATTGCGGTGTTCAGTGCCCACTGCTGGTTCGCAGCCTCAACGATTGGAGCATCGACTGAACCGAAGGCACGCAGTGCGTTGCTGGCTGCTTCGTGCTTTGCCATTACGCGGTCGTGACCGTTCTTGTTCTTTGAGTAGCCATCGTAAGCGCCAACTACGCCAGCCATTTCAGCTGAACGACGGTATGCCGCTGCGTTCATTAGCGAGGTGATTGAACCTGCGATTGCGAAACCTTCTTCGCTGTCGTAAGGAACACCCAGAGCCATGAGCAGAGCGCCGAGGTTGGCGTAGCCAATACCTAGCTGGCGGAATGCCTTGGTGGTCTCGCCGATCTTCTCGGTTGGGAAGTCAGCGAAGCTGATTGAGATGTCCATCGCGGTGAAGATCAATTCGGTTGCCTTGGTGAACTTCTCGATGTCGAATGAGCCATCAGGAAGCAGGAACTTCAAGAGGTTCAAGCTAGCGAGGTTACAGCTCGAGTTGTCTAGGTGCATGTACTCAGAACATGGGTTCGAAGCGGTGATGCGACCTGACTCTGGAGTGGTGTGCCAGTCGTTGATGATGTCGTCGTACTGGATGCCTGGGTCAGCGCACTCCCAAGCTGCCATAGCAATCTTGTCGAATAGCTCGCGAGCGTCAACTTCTTCAATAACTTCGCCGGTGGTGCGGGCACGCAAACCGAACTTGGTGCCGTTTTCTACCGCGTGCATGAAGTCAGCGTTAACGCGAACTGAGTTGTTGGCATTCTGGTACTGAACCGAGTTGATGTCTTTGCCACCGAGCTCCATGTCGAAGCCAGCGTCGCGAAGCACGCGAATCTTCTTCTCTTCTTCGGCCTTGGTTGCAATGAATTCTTCGATGTCTGGGTGGTCAACATCAAGCACAACCATCTTGGCTGCGCGACGGGTTGCGCCACCAGACTTGATGGTTCCAGCAGATGCATCAGCACCGCGCATGAACGAAACTGGGCCAGAAGCGCTACCGCCAGATGACTTTAGAAGCTCTTTTGATGAACGGATGCGGCTAAGGTTCAAACCTGCACCTGATCCACCCTTGAAGATCATTCCTTCTTCGCGGTACCAGTTCAAGATTGAATCCATGCTGTCGTCTACTGACAGGATGAAGCAGGCCGACACCTGCTGAGGGCTCTTAGTGCCGACGTTGAACCAAACCGGTGAGTTGAAGCTGAAAACCTGGTTCAGCAGCATGTAGGTGAGTTCGTGGTCGAAGATCTCAGCGTCTTCTTCGGTTGCGAAGTAACCGTTCTTGCGTCCGGCTGCGGTGTAGGTGTGAACCACACGGTTGATCAGCTGACGAAGGCTGTATTCGCGCTCTTCGGTTCCCAGCGCACCACGGAAGTACTTGGTGGTAACGATGGTGCTGGCGTTGATGCTCCAGAATTCTGGGAATTCAGCTCCACGCTGCTCGAAGATGGTCTCGCCAGTCTTCCAGTTGGTCTGCACTACATCGCGGTATTCCCAGTTGACCTGGTCATACGGGTGCTCGCCTGGAGTGGTGTAAACGCGGTTAATCGTCAAGCCCTTGCCGGTGCCTGCGAATGCGTTGGTGAAAGCGGTGGTGTCGGTCACTGCTTTGCCCTTCTTTCTTTGTTTCGGTTATCTTCTTTGACTTGGTTTACTGCTGAGCTGCAGCATCGGCTGCAGCTTGGTCTTCGAGACGCAGCAATCGGATTGCTGCTTCGAAATCATCGAGGTCTTGCCAGTTTTGGTAAACACTGGCGTAACGCATGAAAGCCACCTCATCGAGCTTTCGAAGTGGCGCCAAAATGGCTAGACCGACCTCGTTGGCATCAATTTGAGCGGCTCCGGTGGCTCTAACGGTCTCTTCAACGGTTTGAGCTAGAACTGCAAGATCAGCGTCGTTTACTGGTCGGCCCTGACAGGCCTTGCGAACACCGCTGACGATCTTTTCGCGGCTGAATGGTTCTACTACCCCGCTGCGCTTGATGACCATCAAACTCGCAGTTTCTGAGGTAGAAAAACGCTGACCACACTGCGGGCACTCGCGACGACGGCGAATTACAGCGCCATCTTCAGAGGTTCTTGAGTCGATTACTCGGGAATCGGGGAACCGACAAAACGGACAGTGCATTCGACTCCCCTTTCTTGAACGTCAACCCACTAGATATAGTCGCAAATTAACTTTGCGTCCCTATATCTTGTGGTTTGCCGAAACTTTCCGCAAGTTTCTCGCCGCTCGGCGTGTCGGGGGTAAATTGCTTGTATTTACGCGGAATTACGAACGAAATCCGACCAAAATCCAGGTTTTAATCAGATTAAATTTTGATAAATAACCCGCTATGTAGTGTCGTCAATCGTGCGTTAGCACTACATATGGTGATTTTTAGCGGTTAAAGCGTGCAGTGATGGCTTCGCCGTGCGCAGGCAACCCCTCAGCATCCGCGAAATTGGCTACCAAATCGGCTATCTCAGCCAAACCAGTCTCGTTGTAATCGATGATTTGCTGAGCGCGCAAGAAACTGTGCACTCCCAGACCAGAACCGAACTTTGCCTGCTGACCGGTAGGCAATACGTGCGAAGAACCTGCCATGTAGTCCCCTAGGCTAACCGGAGAATAGCTACCCAAGAAGATTGCACCGGCATTAGTGATCGCCTGAAGCGTGCCCTTATTGTCGCGACTTTGAATCTCTAGGTGCTCGGTGGCGTACTCGTTGCTAAATGCCACAGCGCTAGCCCAATCTGCGGTAATCACGATAGCTGACTGCTGACCATTCAAAGCGGTTACTACGCGCTCGGCGTGCTGGGTTTGATTAGCCAGTTGTTTGAGCTCATTTTCAACCTGAGCTGCGAGAGCCTCTGAATCAGTGACCAGAACGCTCGCAGCAGCTTCATCGTGCTCGGCCTGGCTTATCAGATCGTAAGCAACCAATCTGGCATCAGCGCTGTCATCAGCGAGGATGAGGATTTCTGTGGTGCCAGCTTCTGAATCAATGCCGATGCGGCCGCGCAAAGCTCGCTTGGCTGCGGTCACATAAATGTTTCCTGGGCCGGTAACCATCTGAACTCTGGCCATGCCAACTTGCGGTAGGCCGCAGGCGAAGGCCGCGACCGCAGCTGGGCCGCCCATCGAATAAACCTCGGTCACCCCGAGCAAACCTGCGGTTGCAAGAACGGTCGGGTGAGGTCGCCCGCCGAAAGCTTTTTGCGCTGGCGAGCAAAGTGCCAGTCGAGCGACCTTTGCCTCTTGAGCAGGAACCACGTTCATGATCACACTTGACGGGTAAACCGCTTTGCCACCTGGAACATATAGCCCGACCGAATCGACTGGTTGCCAACGCTGGTGCACCACTGCCCCATCGGCCAGGGTGACTTCGGTGGCCTGCGGAAGATTAGCCCTCGATACTTTGCGAACCCGGGTAATGGCTGTTTCAATCGCCAATCGAAGTTGAGGTGCGAGGTTGGCAACCGCCTCGTCGATTTCGGTCTGAGATACCCGAATCGGATTTGGGTCAATGCCATCGAACTTTAGGGTCAGGTCAGTGATTGCATCCGCACCGCGGGTAGCGACATCCTCGATAATTTGACTTACTGAATCAAGTGCTTTGACAACGTCGACGGTGGCACGCGGCACAATTTCGTTCACTTTGCCAAGTTCAAAGCCACCGCGCAGGTCAACTTTGCGAATCGAAACAGTTGCCACTTGCGCGCCTTTCTTCAGAAGTTCAATTTTAGGATTAGAAGCGTGTCAGATTTCGAATTTGCAGAAAACCCAACCGAGGCACTGCTCTCGGCTTTTCGTCGCCACGCCTCAGGTGTTGCGGTAATCACGACCGTAGCCGCGGATGGTAGCCCGGTCGGATTTACGGCGACTTCAATGACTTCGCTCGGTGCTAACCCACCGCTGATCATGTTTAGCGTGGCACGTGGCGCAAGCTCATGGGAAGCCATCAAGCAGGCAGAGTTTGTCGCCGTACACACCTTGGGGGCAAAGAATCTTGAACTCGCTAAGAAAATGGCTGCCGATCACACCAAACGTTTTGCTGAAACTGATTGGAAGTTCGGGCCAGAGGGACTGCCGGTTTTTGACTGCGCTACCGCGATATTGATTTGCAAAGTTCGATTGGTTCGAGAAATCGAACAAAACGCGGTTGTGATTGCAGATGTGGTGAATGGTTCAGTAGGCGAACCTGATGACGCACTGCTCTACTACCAGCGTGGCTATCACAAACCCTCAGGTGAAATCTAAGCGATAGCGCTCTTGCCGAGAATGGTCTTTAGCTCGGCGTAAAGTTCTTGGCTAACGCGAACGGTATTTGGCAGCGCAAATAGGCGTTCTTCACCGCTATCACTAATCATCGTGATGTAAACCTCGGTTTGACCTTTGTGATTTTTCAGTGCCTGATCTAGTTCAACCATGGTTTGTCTCGTGGCATCCGCGTCACGAAGTCGCAGTTGCAGTGGGCCGCGATGAACTTCTTCATCGCCACCACCTTCGATTACCTGAATGCTGAAGGCGCTCACCGAGAAACCATCGTTGCGCTCACTCAAGCGTCCCTTGACCACAACAACCTGATCGGCTTGAATCTGGTCGGCAAACTCTTTATACGAGCGACCCATGATCATCACCTGCACTTGCCCAGTGAAATCTTCGAGCTCGATTATGCCGTAGGGGTTTCCGCTTGATCTTGCGACCTTGCTTGAGAAGCTGTTTACCAGACCGGCGAGCACAACGTTGTCGCCGTCTCTAAAGGTTGGGCCAGACTCAGCATCCTCAACTTGTTCAGCTTCGTCTTCGGCTTTACTAGCCTCGAGTATCTGTGCGATTGAAACCTCTGAGTACCTAGCGAGTTGCTCTTCGCGACCAGCAAGCGGGTGATCAGAAACATATAACCCGAGCATGTCTCGCTCGTGAGCGAGTTTCTCTTTCTTACCCCACTCGGCAACATCAGGAATAGTCACATCGTGGACCGAGTCTTCAAACATTGACCCGAACAGATCAACCTGGCCCATGGCTTCGTTCTTCTTGATTGTGATCTGAGAATCAACGGCTTCTTCGAAGATCAGGTGCAGAGCTTTGCGGTTGTGACCGAGTGAATCAAACGCGCCAGCCTTGATCAGTGATTCGATGGTTCGCTTATTGCAAACCACCTGCGGAACCTTGCGCAAGAAATCATGAAACGAGGTGAAAGCACCAAACTCTTGACGGGCTTCGACAATGGCTTGCACCACGTTCAGACCCACGTTTCTCACGGCTCCGAGGCCGAATCGAATGTCTTCTTTAACCGCTGTGAATGCTGCGAAAGAGGCGTTCACATCTGGTGCCAAAACTCGGATGCCGGTTCGGCGGCATTCGTTGAGGTACAGGCCGAGTTTGTCTTTGCTGTCGCCAACCGAGGTCAGCAGGGCTGCCATGTACTCGGCTGGGTAATTTGCCTTGAGGTAGCCCGTCCAGTAGCTCAACACGCCGTAGCCGGCGCTGTGTGCCTTGTTAAACGCGTAGTCAGCGAATGGCATCAGGGTATCCCAAAGAATTTTGATCGCCTCAGCCGAATAGCCATTTGCCTGCATTCCAGCTTCAAAGTCGGCGAACTGTTTATCCAGTTCTTCCTTCTTTTTCTTACCCATGGCGCGACGCAGCACGTCTGCCTGACCGAGGGTAAACCCAGCAACTTTTTGCGCAACCGCCATGACCTGCTCTTGGTAAACGATAAGACCGTAAGTCGGGCCGAGAATTTCTTCAAGCGGCTTTTCAAGTTCAGGGTGAATCGGTTCGATCTGCTGCAAACCGTTTTTACGCTTGGCATAGTTGGTGTGCGAATTCATACCCATCGGCCCCGGGCGGTACAGGGCGATTACAGCCGAAATGTGTTCGAACTCATCCGGTTTTAGTTGGCGAAGCAGAGTGCGCATCGGCCCACCATCCAACTGAAATACACCCAGGGTGTCACCGCGCGAAAGCATTTGGTAAGTGGTTGGGTCGGCGTCTAGGTCTAAATCTTCAAGTACTACCGTTTCGCCGCGGTTCTGTTTGATTGAAGCAAGAGCGTCTTCGAGAACGGTCAGGTTGCGAAGCCCCAAGAAATCCATTTTGAGCAAGCCGAGAGATTCACACGGTGGCTGGTCAAACTGCGTGATGATGGCCTCTTCGCCTTCACGCTTCATGATAGGTAGCACCTCGAGCAGTGGCTTCGATGACATGATTACACCCGCAGCGTGAACACCCCACTGGCGCTTCAGCCCCTCAAGGCTTCTTGCCATGTCGAAAACTTCGCGAGCTTCTGAATCTTCTTCGAGAATCTTTCTGAAATCGCCCGCCTCTTTGTAGCGGCTGTCTGCCTCTTCTTCTTTCGAAGGTTTATTGACCATGTCTGAAAGCGACATGTCGCGGCCGAGCACCATAGGTGGCATTGCTTTGGTTAGTTTTTCGCCAATGGCGTAAGGCTTAGCCAGAACACGAGCGGCATCTTTCAGGGCTTGCTTGGCCTTGATGGTTCCGAAAGTCACAATCTGTGCAACTCGGTCGTCGCCGTACTTCTCAGTGACGTACTTGATCACTTCTGGGCGTCGACGGTCATCGAAGTCAACGTCGATATCTGGCAGTGAAACACGATCTGGGTTCAAGAATCTTTCGAAGATCAATCCGTGATGCACCGGGTCGAGTTCAGTGATTCCCAAAGCGTAAGCCACGATTGAACCGGCTGCAGAACCACGACCTGGTCCCACTCGAATGCCGCGCTCGCGAGCCCAAGCGATGAAATCAGCGACCACCAAGAAGTAGCCTGGGAAACCCATGTGGTTGATAACGCCGATTTCGTACTCAGCTTGTTCAGCTTGTCGCTTTGGAATGCTAGCGCCGAAGCGTTTCTGCATGCCGCGCTTTACCTCGGCTTCGAACCAGGTGGCCTCGGTGAAACCTTCTGGAACCGGGAAAGCCGGCATCAGGCTCTTGTCGTGTTCAAACTTGACTTCGCAGCGTTCGGCAATCAAAAGCGTGTTGTCGCAAGCCTCGGGAAAGTCTTTGAATAGCTCACGCATTTGCGCTGGAGTCTTTAGGTAATACTCCGGGCCGTTGAACTTAAAGCGCTTCGGGTCATCAAGTGTGGTTCCGGTGCCAATGCACAGCAGCGCCTCGTGGCCTGGGGCTTCGTGAGCGTGCACGTAGTGCAAGTCGTTGGTGGCAACCAGTGGCAGGTTGAGTTCTTTAGCCAAGCGAATCTGATCTTTAAAGATTCGATGTTCCACGGCAAGGCCGTGCTCCATGATTTCGACAAAGAAATTACCTTCGCCGAAAATATCTCTGAACTCGGCAGCTGCCTTGATTGCTTCATCCCACTGTCCCAGTCGCAGTCGGGTGTTTACCTCGCCACCGAGGCACCCGGTGGTGGCAATCACGCCTTTGGCATAGGTGTTTAGAAGGTCGCGGTCCATGCGAGGTTTTGAATACTGCCCATCAATCATGGCCATCGATGACATTTTGAAAAGATTGTGCATGCCGGCGGTGTTCTCGGCCAGCATCGTCATGTGGGTGTAGGCACCGCTACCACCGATGACGTTACCCTTGCCTTCTTCACCTTCATCGCCGGGCAAAGTTTCACCCCAACTTATGCGGGTACGTTCTTGGCGGGGGGTGCCAGGCGCTAAGTAAGCTTCGATGCCGATAATCGGTTTGATGCCAGCTGCGTTTGCGGCTTTGTAGAACTCATAAGCGCCGAAATTATTGCCGTGGTCGGTAATCGCAATCGCCGGCATTTCAAGGGCTGCAGCCTCTTTGACAAGTGACTTTACGCGGGCTGCACCATCGAGCATAGAAAACTCAGTGTGCACGTGAAGGTGCACAAAAGAGTCTTGGTTTGCCATGTGAAATAGCCTAAGGCTTGAAAACTTAGAAGCCGCGCAAGGCTTCGAGCGCGTATTGCAAATCTGCCGGATACTGCGACTCGAAGCTGACTTCATCGAGCGAAATCGGGTGCAAGAATGACAACTTCATGGCGTGCAACCACTGTCTTTCGAGTTTCAGCTTGCTTGCCAAGGTCGGGTCTGCACCGTACATTGTGTCACCCACTAGCGGGTGATTGAAAGCGCTGAAGTGCACTCGAATCTGATGAGTGCGCCCGGTTTCAAGCACTACCTCAACCAGCGAAGCAGAGCGAAAAGCCTCGAGCGTTTCATAGTGAGTGATCGAAGGCTTACCACCTTGCAAAACTGCGAACTTGAATTCGTGCTTCGGGTGCCTGGCTATTGGTGCATCGAAGGTTCCGCTTAGCGGGTCTGCCAATCCCTGTATCACCGCGTGATAAACCTTGTGCACCGCGCGGTCGCGAAAAGCCTGCTTGAGCACGCTGTATGCCCGCTCGCTCTTAGCCAACACCATCAAACCGCTAGTGCCAACGTCTAGCCGTTGAACAATCCCCTGTCGCTCTTGAGCCCCGCTGGTGCTAATTTCAATTCCCAGTGCGAGCAGCGCGCCAGGCACAGTTGGCCCGTCCCAGCCAACCGAAGGATGCGAAGCGACGCCAGCTGGCTTATCAATCACGACGATGTGTTCGTCCTGAAAAACAATTTTTAGTTCGCTGACCTCGGTGGCCTTTACTTCGAGAGGATTTTTCGGTTCTGGCAAAACAATCTCAAGCAAGGCATCGGCAATCAATCGATCACTTTTGCCGAGCAGTTTGCCGTTCAAAGTGGCGCATCCGTCTTCTAATAATTCGGCGCAAGCCGCACGCGAGATGCCGAGCAATTTCGAAATCGCAGCATCAGCGCGCTCACCTGCTAAACCCTCAGGAACCGGCAGTAGTCGCTTGGCTTCAAAACTCATTCGGCTTTACCGCCGCCAAGGTTGTCACCACGCATTGTACGAATCACGGTAAATAGGGCCACGAAGAAAATGCACATGTCCGCGACATTGAAAATTGGAAAGTTGAACGGAATCGAAATGAAATCAATCACGTGCCCGTTGGGAAAACCTGGCTCTCGAGTGAGTCGATCGACTAGGTTTCCGGCAACTCCACCGAGTGCAATGCCCAGCATTAGCGCCCAAGATTTGGTGTGAACTTTTCTAATCAGCCAGATTGCCACCAGAACCGCAATTGAAGACAGCACTGTGAAAATCCAGGTGATTCCGAATCCCATTGAAAAAGCTGCTGAGTCGTTTTTAGTCAGCCACCAGCGCACAACCTCGCCTAGAAAGTTGACTGGATGCCCAGGTTCTAGAAAAGTGAGTGCCACCTGCTTGGTTACTTGATCAAGGGTGACCGCGAGAAGTGCGAAACCGAGCACCCAGAGGGTTGCTGTGCTTCGACGGATACTCAAGATTTATTAGTTGGCAGTCCAGGTGCCAGCGCTTGGGTTGGTACCTAGAGCGCCTCGCTCGATGCCAGACTCGGTCAGGTCTGCTAGCTGCGATTCAATATATGCCTTTAGCTTCAATCGGTACTCGCGCTCGTAAGCCTTGAGTTCAGCAATCTTGTGCTCGACAAGCGCCTTCTCACGCTCGGCAGCCTGAATTTCTGCACGCTGATTGGCTTCTGCTTCACGAACCAGACGAGCAGCGGTGGCGTGACCTTCAGCAATCAAAGCGTCACGCTTTGCCAGACCTTCAGCAACGTGCTCATCGTGCAGCTTGCGCGCCAACTGAAGAAGATTATTTGTGCTGCTTGCGACTAGGCTAGCGATGTCAGCGACTGGCTCTGGGAAGGTGCTAGGTGCAGGAGCACTGATCGCCGCAGCTGCCGATTCGCTTGGCTGCAACTGTGCAACTAGACCGGCACCGCTGCGCTGAAGTTCATTGATTCGACCCTCAGATGCAAGCAAACGCTGGCGCAGGTCTTCATTCTCTTTATTGAGGCGACGAAGTTCGAGAACAATTTCATCTAAGAAATCGTCAACTTCATCCTGGTCGTAACCCTCACGAAGTTTGGTTGGGCTAAACCGTTTGTTGACTACGTCTTCTGGAGTCAATGGCATTTGTCGAACCTCTTTCGTGATTTACGCCTTTAGCGCTTTAGCAAGATTACCTCAGCCCTGCCTCACAAACAAACCTGAGGCTGCTTGCAAAATGCGAACTGGCTGAATTTTTAGCTTGCCGCTAGGCCCATAAAAAGTGACTGTGCGAATGAAAGCCCCAAAAACAGGATGGTCCATCCGAGATCTAGAGAAACGGCCCCAAACCTGATTGGTTTGATTACTTTTCGCATGAACTTGAGCGGCGTATCGGTGAGCGTGAAAACTACTTCGCAAAGCACCAAGAGCAAACCTCGCGGTCGAAATTGGCGATTGATACTGGTTACCAGGTCGAGAAAAAACCTAGCCAGCAATACGCAGATGTACGCCCCGCACAAAAATGCGAGGCTGCTGTAGAGCAGCGGCATCTACTTATGGGCGAATTACCAGGTCATCGGTTGGT
>JBJTOA010000097.1:0-23920 GCA_046074285.1 Micrococcales bacterium | reverse complement strand
CACCAGTTGTCCGACATCCATAGCGCCGGTCGAGACTAAAAATACGCCCGCAAAGAGCGAAAGACCCATGGCGAACTCGGGAACAAGAATCAAGTAGACCCAGATGCCGCCGATAAGTGCAGCCTTGTGTAATTCAGTGCTGCGAAGTTCGTTGGCTCTCGAAGCAAACTTCTCTAGCGCTTGAGAACCACGGCCGAAAGCTTTCAAGATACGAATGCCGTGAACCGACTCTTCTACGTCGGTAGCTAGATCGCCAGCTTGATCTTGTGAACGCCTTGCAGCTTCGTGGTAATTCTTTTCAAACTGAAAGCCCTTTAGCCAAATTGGAATGCTGGTCAAAAAGAAAATCAGGCCGAGAATCCAGTTGTAGGTGAACAAGATTCCCAGGCCGATCAGAATCGTCAGAGAGTTTGCTACGAACAGCACAATGCCGAATGAGAGCCAGCGTCTGATCAGGCTCAAATCTCCCGTGGCACGGCTGAGCAACTGGCCACTTCCCCAGCGATCGTGAAAAGCTACCGGAAGGTCTTGAAGTTTTGCGTAGAGCGCGCGGCGAAGGCCTGCTTCAACATGAGTACCCGGGGTCAGTACCAACCAGCGACGAAGCAAAACACCAATGGCTTGCAAGGTTCCGAGCGCAACCACTGCCATCACTAACCAGAAAAGTTGATCTGAAGTTGCGCCGATTTTTAAAGAGTTGACTAGATCTCGCAGGTAAACCGGAATTGCTAGAGCGAATGCGTGCGAGGCTATGGCCGCGATGGTGCCGAGGATGATTCTAGGAAGGGCTCGTTTCGCGAATGGAAAAATGCGCAACAGAGTGCGGATTGTTCCTTGGGATTCCATTTGTTTCTCTTTCGCAGGCAGCCTTATAGGTTAACACGAAAGAACAGAAATTATTTCTAATGGAAGAAGTGGCGCTCACCGGTGAAGTACATAGTGATTCCGGCAGCTTTAGCAGCTTCAATCACTTCTTCATCGCGTTTTGAGCCACCAGGTTGAACCACCGCTGTGATTCCCGCGTTGATCAAAATCTCCAAACCATCTTTGAATGGGAAGAACGCATCTGAAGCAGCCACCGAAGCTCGAGCACGGCCAGCGGCCCGTTCAACTGCAAGCTTGCATGAGTCAACGCGGTTCACCTGGCCCATACCGACTCCAACGCTTGCTCCATCGCGAGCAAGCAAGATGCCGTTTGACTTGACCGCACGACAAGCACGCCACGCAAACTTGAGATCTTCTAGGGTTTCGGCATCTGCTTGGTTGCCAGATACGAGGGTCCAGTTTTTGGTCGTGAACTTGCTGAACCCGTCTGGTTCTTGCAACAAGAAGCCGCCAGAGATCTGGCGAACCTCTAGCGCTTCACGACCGTAGTTCGCAGGCAGCTCAAGCACGCGCAGTGCTGGTTTGGCCAGCAGCAGTTGAAGGGCTTCTAGCTCGTAGCTCGGTGCGACGATAACCTCGGTGAAAACCTCGGCTACCTGCTGAGCCATTTTCAAAGTGACCTGACGATTTGCTGCAATCACACCGCCAAATGCTGACAGGGTGTCGCAAAGGTAAGCCTTAGCATGCGCATCTGCGATGTCATCCTCGGCGTCAGGCGAAGCAATCGCGATGCCGCAAGGGTTAGCGTGCTTGATGATGGCTACGGCTGGTTCGGTGAAATCAAAAGCTGCACGCAATGCTGCATCGGCATCAACATAGTTGTTGTAAGACATCTCTTTGCCACCGAGCAAACGTGCTTGCGCGATACCCGCTACAGCGCCCTCGCTGGTGTTGCGATAAAGAGCGGCAGCCTGGTGAGCGTTTTCGCCGTAGCGCAAAACGTTGCTCAGTTTTCCGCTGATTTCAATATCAGGTGCGAAACCTGGGTTCTTAGTTTCGTCGTTTACCGACTGGCCACCCTTGTCGCGCCAACTGTTTTCCAGCTCATCAGCCATCCATTTTGCAACCGCTGAATCGTAACGAGCAGTGTGACTGAATGCTGCGAAAGCAAGTTCACGACGTTGATGTAGTGTCGTGCCACCAGCTCGAATAGCTTCAATCACTTCTTCGTACCTGTTTGGGTCAACCACGATCGCAACATTTGCGTGATTCTTAGCCGATGCTCTAACCATGGCTGGGCCACCGATGTCGATCTGCTCAACCACGGCATCGCCCTTTGCGCCAGAGGCTACGGTCTCGACAAACGGATAAAGGTTGACGACTACCAGTTGGAATGGCTCAATGCCAAGCTCTGCAAGCTGCTGCTCGTGCTGAACCAGACGAAGGTCTGCCAAAAGCCCGCCATGAACCGAAGGGTGCAGGGTCTTGACTCGACCATCAAGTGACTCTGGGAATCCGGTGACTTCTGAAACCTCGGTCACCGAGAAACCAGCTTGTGCGATGGTCTTCGCAGTCGAACCAGTAGAAACCATCTGCGCGCCGGCTTCATCAAGTGCTTTAGCAAGTTCGAGCAGCCCGGTTTTGTCGCTGACCGAAATCAAGGCGCGCTTGATTGCAACGCGGTCGAAGTGACGGTAGTCGGCTGGGGTGTAGTTGTTGCTAGCGGCCACTAGTTACCTTTCACGGTTTTGAGATCAATTGATTTGTCGGCAATGGCTTTTACCACTTCGACAATGAGTTTGCGTTCTGCCTGTTTGATTCGCTCGTGCAGTTCGCCTTCGCTGTCTTCAGGTGTGATTTTTACGGATGCTTGCGCGAGCTGCGGCCCGGTGTCGACACCTTCATCGACCACATGAACAGTCACACCGGTTTCTGTAGCGCCCGCGTTCAGGGCATCGCGAACTGCGTGGGCGCCCGGGAATAGCGGAAGCAGCGATGGGTGGGTATTGATCAGATTTGGTGAGAGCGCTTGCACGAATGCCGGTGGCAAGATGCGCATGAAGCCTGCCAACACAACGAGGTCTGCACCATAGCGCTGAACATTCTCGAGCATGACCCTGGCCCAAGCTTCGCGACTCGGGAATGCCCCCGGATTTACCACGAAGGTTGGAACATTGAAAAGTTCAGCGTGAGCCAAACCATCAGCTGGGTTGTCTGCGCCAACAGCGAGAATCTTGAAATTGTTTAGGGGGTTGTCGGCTGCCTCTAGCAGGGCGCGCAGGTTCGAACCAGAACCTGAAATTAGAACCACCACCGACAGCATTTGACTAGTTTATCGAACCTGCCGATTCAGAATCTCTGGGTCAACTCCTTCGGGACGAGCCGAGATAAAAGCAGCCAGGGTCGCAGTCAAGCTGGCTTCGATGAATATTGCCAGCGCGGCCATCCAAGGGTTTACGCCGAACTCTCGCAGGCGTTCTGGGCCAACCGAACCAGACGCAAGAAAACTTAGCACCAGCATTTCGATGGCAGAAACTATTCCGATTGCGATACCCAGAGAAGCTGCAGCAGAGAACGCGCTGGCAAACTCAAAACGCAATTCGTCGGCATACTTGCGCACACCGATGGTTGCCACGAATGCAGCTATTAGCGGCACAGCAATCGCAACCAAACCGAATGAGAAATCTCCAATCGGTATCACAGCGAAAATCGGCAAGGCTGGCATTGGTCCAACCTGAGTGGCAAGTGGGCTAATCATTGAGCCCGCTCCGATTGAGAATCCTGCTCCGGTAAACCAGGCGGCTCCCATGATGACAAAGTTTGGCAGTAGCGCGAGCTGGGCTACTGTGACGAGCAGAACTCCGAGAAACGAAAGTTGCATTCCTTCGTAGAGACGAATCACCGAAATCCAGTTGAATGCCAGAAGTATTGAAATGCAGAATGCTGAAAACCCAATCAGCACCGCAATTACTGCAGTGCCGGCTCTCAGCGCAGGCACAGCCACAACTCTCAAGACCCAACCCAGGCGATCAAAACGTTCGTTGACCCAGTCGCGAGCTTTAACTCTTTCAGGTGCTTCAACATAGCTGTGGTCAAGTTTTAGGTCTGCTGGCTTAGCGAACAGTGAACTCAAAATGAGCACGGCAGCAAAACCAACGGCAGGAATGAATGTGCCCTGCCATTCGACCGGGTAAATAACCTCGCTGTGCGCAAGTGCTGTCACACCAAAACCGGCAGGAAAGTAAACCGCAGCGGCAGCCAACCAACCTGGCCAAAGACTCGAAGTTGCTGCTAGTTTTCGACCCAATCGGTAGGCAAAAAAGTAAACCAAAACGCTATAGCCGATAGGCAATATGGTGATTGCGAAGGTATTGAATTCGACTGCAAAGATGGTTGCGCCCGGCATGACAAGATGAACGCCGTGAGCCAGCAGCCACAGGTCAGCAGCCGTTCTAAAGGCCACCATCCAATCGGTGTTTGGGTCATTTTCAACCAACCATAAAATGCTCAACGGTAAAAGCAAAGCGCCAAGCCCGGCAATCACTGCGATCAGCGTTTCGAGCAGGGCCGTAAAGAAAGTGGTTTGGCGATTGAACATCAAATCAACCCTATTCGGGCAAATGAAAAAGGCACCGATTGCTCGATGCCTTTTCGCAAGAAACCTTTAGAGGTTCTTGTAGACCTCTTTCATAAGAGCTGCAGTTTCACTCGGAGTCTTTCCGACCTTTACGCCACAGGCCTCGAAAGCTTCTTTCTTAGCCTGAGCGGTGCCGGCTGAGCCCGAAACGATCGCTCCCGCGTGACCCATGGTCTTACCTTCCGGAGCAGTGAATCCTGCAACGTATGCAACCACTGGCTTGGTGACATTTGCCTTGATGTAAGCAGCTGCCTTCTCTTCGCTGTCTCCACCGATTTCACCAATCAGAACGATTGCCTTGGTCTCTGGGTCAGCTTCGAAGGCTGCCAGAGCATCGATGTGAGTGGTGCCGATAACAGGGTCTCCACCGATACCGATTGCGGTTGAAATACCGATCTCACGAAGCTCAAACATCATCTGGTAAGTCAGGGTTCCTGACTTTGAAACTAGACCGATTGGTCCTGCTCCAGAAATGTTCCAAGGAGTAATGCCAACGTTTGACTTTCCTGGGCTGATGATTCCAGGGCAGTTTGGGCCGATGATGCGGGTCTTGTGACCCTGCTGAAGGTTGTATGCCCAAGCCTCTGCAGTGTCGTGAACCGGAATACCTTCGGTGATAACCACCGCGAGTGGAATCTCAGCGTCGATAGCTTCGATCATTGCAGCCTTAGCGAATGCTGGTGGAACGAATAGCACTGACACGTTTGCGCCGGTTGCAGCCATTGCTTCTGCTACGGTTCCGAAAACCGGAAGCTGCTTGCCCTCAACCTCAACGGTTTCGCCGGCCTTGCGCGGGTTGACGCCACCAACGATGTTGGTTCCGCCTTTGAGCATGCGCTGGGTGTGCTTCATACCCTCGGCACCGGTCATACCCTGAACGATGACTCTTGAGTTCTCATCTAGAAAAATAGACATCTGAATCTTTCCCTTACTTGCTTGCCACCTCAGCGGCCTTGTCGGCAGCTTCATCCATGGTTTCGACTACGGTCACCAGCGGGTGCTTGTATTCAGCCAGGATGCGGCGGCCTTCAACCACATTGTTGCCATCGAGGCGAACCACGATTGGCTTGGTTGCTGAAGAACCCAGGGTGTCGAGGGCTCCGACGATACCGTTCGCTACTGCATCACAAGCGGTGATTCCACCGAATACGTTTACGAATACGCTCTTAACATCTTTGTCGCCGAGAATCAGACCTAGGCCGTTAGCCATTACCTCTGCTGAGGCACCGCCACCGATGTCGAGGAAGTTCGCCGGCTTTGCACCACCGTGCTTTTCACCGGCGTAAGCGACAACGTCTAGGGTCGACATAACCAGGCCGGCACCGTTACCGATGATTCCAACAGAACCATCAAGCTTCACGTAGTTTAGGTCGAGAGCCTTTGCTTTTGCCTCTAGCGGGTCAATCTTTGCAATCGAAACTGCTTCGCGACCTTCGTGACGGAACTCAGCGTTGTCGTCGTAGGTCACCTTGCCATCGAGGGCAAGAATGCGACCACTTTCATCTTCGACTAGCGGGTTGACTTCAACCAAGGTTGCGTCTGAATCTTTAAAAACGTTCCAGAGTTTGACAAAAACCGGTGCAACCTTGGCTGCGGTTTCATCATCGAAGCGGCCAGCCTTGGCGATCTCAAGTGCCTTTGCAAGATCGATACCTTCAACGGCATTTACCGGAATCTTGGCAAGAGCATCTGGGTTGTCGTGAGCTAGCTGCTCAATCTCCATACCGCCATCGACGCTGCAGAGCGCGAGGAAGGTGCGGTTAGAACGGTCAAGCAAAATCGAGAAGTAAAACTCGCGAGCGATCGATGCTCCCTGAGCGATCATCACGCGCTTGACATCGTGACCCTTGATGTTGAGAGCAAGAATGTTCTTGGCGTGCTCAAAGGCTTCGTCTGGGGTCTTGGCAACCTTAACTCCGCCAGCCTTACCGCGGCCACCGACCTGAACCTGAGCCTTGACTACAACAACTCCACCGATCTTCTCGGCTGCTGCTTTGGCTTCTTCTGGGGTGTCTGCGGTTAGACCCTTTAGAACAGGGACGTCGAAGGCCTCGAACAAATCGCGGGCCTGATACTCAAATAAATCCACTTTTAATCCATTTCGATGGGGATTCAATACGGCTAAACCTTTACAAGTTTAGCCGTCTAAATCTAAGGCTCGAAACGAATGTTTCCGTTCAGCGAAAGCATCAACCTTCGAACGGAATTACCGCTCTTGTGACGACTAGGCCACCATCCATTTTTCTCGACCACTCGAGTGAGCTTTCGTCAAGTTGCATCGAGCCCAGACCGAGTTTCAGATTTTTAGGGAGCGGTTCTCCGTCGTTCGAAACTTCGAGCTCGATTTCGCGCTGACTAAGTCGACGCACTGCAATGAAAATGTGCTTGGCCTTGCCGTGCTTCACCGCGTTGAAAACTAGTTCAGGAATCAGATCGACGATCGCAGTCTGACAGACCGGGTCGGTAGCCAGAGCGTCACCGATGAGCGGTGAAGTTTCGATATGGATTACTGCAATCGCAAGCCAATTACTGACCACCTGGTCGAGTGCTTCGCGCAAACTAATCGAGTGAGTTTCTGTCGAATCGAGTTTGTCTAGTTGAGCTAGCAACTCCCGCGACAATTTCTGCTTCGAGGCAGTGGTTATGCGATTGCCTGCTTTTTGCATTTTCAGGTAGTTGCTTGCCAAACTCGCCTGGATGCTACCGTGCAGTGCACGTGCCAGATTTCGCTGACGTTGACGTTGCAGTTCGCGAAGCCTGGCGGTATCCCAGGCAAGGTCGCGCGTCACTGAAGCGAGTTTCATTCTCACGACTTCGGCTTCTTTGATAGTGGCGTACCCGATGGTGATGCCGACCCCCGAGTAGACACCGAAGAACGGGGAGAAATTCGTGAAGTAGTAAGGGTCTGGCGAGAGCAGTGCGACGGGCTCGGCGGTTAGCTCGATCAGCAGAAATGTGACAATCAAAGCTGCAATAACTAGCACAAATCGAAGAACTGAACCTAGCCTCTTGAGCAACGGGTCAATCAATAGACCTGCCAACCAGTACCAAAAGATTCCGCACACTGCGATGGTGACAACGTAGGCCACGGCCCAGTAGGCACCCATCTTGGCAACCGCAGCAGGCACAATCGCAAATGCGATTGAAAGGCCAAGAGTTAATGGCCTAAGTGCTCCTGGCCTTGTGCTGTTCTGCAATACAACTTTCCAGTTGATGTTGTCGTCTTGGTGCTGTGTCTTTAGAACCAGTTTGCGCGGCTTGGCTGCGTAAATCGAATAACTGATCGGGCGTACCACTTCATCGATGGTGTTTCGAAGTTTTTCTCTCAGTTCATCTGGGGAAAGTTGCGCGAACGAACTAAAGATTTTCGACAGGTGTCGCTTAGTTTGACTCACCAAGCGGCTATGCGCCGCCTCAACATCCGGCAGTGCAACGTCATGCAGGTATGCCAGTCGACTTTTTTCATCCAGCAGTTTTTTACGTTCAATATTGTGATCTGAGATCGCAGAGACGGCCAGTAAACCGAACAGCATTGAAACAGCGGTATTTGAGGCAGAGGCGAAAACGCGAAACCAGAATTCGCTCTCAGGCTGAAGTCCCACCGAAATCAGCAGGTAAGTGAAGAAAGCACCTCGCACTAGCCCCGACGAAACCACCGCAATTACTATCTGGGGAAAGCTTTTTTTTGGGTCGAGCCGACGTAGCCACGCAAACCAGAAAATCACGAGTGAAACATATAGCGCCGAATAGGCAGCCAACTGGATGAATATTCTGCGAAATAGGTCTTCTGGGGTGGGCGGTTGGTCAGCAAAATGCACGAGCATCAGCCAGGTGAATGGAACGATTTGTGAACGCCAATACAAGAGGTAGGTTGCGTTCAGTTTTCGCAGCGTCGGAAACACGATTAGCTGTCTCGTTCGCTAAGTCCCGCAACCATATAGAAACGGCGGGCTGCCTCGACTCTCGGGTTTAGATCCGCTTTGAGTTTGATGTCTAGCTCTGCGTAAATGATTTCAATCCAGCGTTCGATGGCTTTCAAACTCAGCGCCATTTGTTTGGCAATCTCGTTGTTGTTATAGCCTTCTGCCAAAAGTCGCAGCACCTGAAATGCTTTGTCATTTAGCTGCGGAAATGGCCGGGTAATCGCCTCAACCTGAGTGGTCACCTGTTCTGGTCGATCTGCCAAGACTTCTTCGATTGCATTCAAAAGGTAATCGGTGTCTCGCACCAGGTGCTTTCTCAAGAAGCCAACTTTGTCTGGCAAATCGAGACTTAGGTCGCCACCGGCTTTAGGGTCTGGGTGCTTGGTCAAAATCAAGATTGCGATGTCAGGTCTAGTTCGACTTACCGCGTGAGCAATCTGAATGCCGGTTGGCCCATCACCCAGAGAAATGTCGAGAAGCAAAATGTCTGGGTCAAATGAGTCGATCATTTTGCGCGCTGACTTCGAGTCGGCAGCGGTTTTAGTCTTGAAACCAGCCTCAGTCAGAGCGTCGGCGAGCAGGCCAGCCATAAGTGGTTCATCCTCGACCACAAGCACTCGCCGCTGCAAAACTGTCACATCTAAAGGTTAGGTTCGTTAGGGCGAGGCAAAACGGGATATAGGGAAATCCCTAGTCGAGTTTTTCTATCGGTGCTACCTTCACGAGCAGCTTTTTTACCCCGTTTGAACCGAAGTTAATTTCTGCAGTTTGCTTAGGCGGAACACCATTGACAGCAACAACTTTGCCCTTACCGAAATCGGCGTGCATAACCATGTCACCTGCTGCGAGTTGCAAGTCACCGTTATTGCGCACCGAACTCACCGCACCTTGCCACTGCGTGCGAGGTTTTGGCTCAGAGTTGCCGAAACCGGTGTTCTCGGCAATTGACGGAATGCGTCTCGGTGGTAATCCGGTTCGGGTCGCACCAGATTCACGCCAGTCGATCAGGTTTGCCGGAATTTCTTGCAAGAAGCGCGACGGTGTAGCCGATTCGGTTTCGCCGAATGTTGTTCGACTCATGGCAAGAGATAGATGCAGTTTCTTGCGAGCGCGTGTGATGCCGACATAGAACAATCGGCGTTCTTCAGCCAGACCACCCGGTTCAATAAAGGCCATGCGGTGCGGCAGCAAACCTTCTTCGTTGCCGGTGATGAACACTGCTTCGTACTCGAGACCTTTCGCGGTGTGCAAAGTCATCAGCGAAACGGTGCCGGTCTCGTCATCGATTTCATCAGCGGCCGCTACGAGTGCAACTTCATTCAAGAAATCAGGCAGGCGCCCATCTGGGTTATTGCGCTGGAATTCACGGGCTACCGAAACCAATTCCTCGAGGTTCTCAGCTCTTGCTTCATCCTGAGGGTCTCGGCTGTTTCGAAGTTGCTCAAGATAGCCGGTGCGGTCGAGCACAGACTTCAAAAGGTTGTCTACCGTGGCAGTTTCAATGGATGCCTCAAGCTCGTTCAAGAGTGCAGCCAGGTCGACGATTGCGCCGGTGATTTTTGGGCCAAAGCCGAGGGTAGAAACATCGCCTAGAGCTTGTCGCACAGACTTGCCGTTCAACTCAGCGAACTTGGCGATTTGAGTTTCGGTTGCATCGCCGATGCCTCGCTTTGGAACATTCAAGATTCGTCTGGTAGCCAAATCATCTCTTGAGTTAGCGATTGACACCAGATAAGCCATGGCGTCTTTAATTTCAGCTCGCTCATAGAACTTGGTGCCGCCAATCACGCGATATGGCAAAGCAGAGCGAATGAAAATATCTTCGAGAGCACGGGTCTGTGAGTTGGTTCGATAGATGACCGCAATGTCTCGGTAGGCCAAGCCCTCTTTGTGCAAGCTCTGAATTTCATCTGCCACGAACTGCGCTTCATCGTGAGCCGAATAACCGGTGAAGCCAGCGATCTTTTCGCCGTCACCGGCGTCTGTCCAGAGGTTCTTTTTTGGTCGATCGAAGTTGTTCGAGATAACCGCGTTGGCAGCCGAAAGAATGTTCTGAGTAGATCGATAGTTCTGCTCGAGAAGAATGGTTTTAGCGCCCGAGAAGTCTTTTTCGAACTCGGTAATGTTTCTGATGCTTGCGCCACGGAACGCGTAAATTGACTGGTCGCTGTCGCCCACCACGGTTAGCGATGCGGGGCCAATAACCTCGCCGGTTCGTTCATTGACAGCTGCGTACTCTGGGTCAACCGCGCGAGTTAGTTCACGAATCAGCGCATACTGCGCGTGGTTAGTGTCTTGATACTCGTCAACCAGAATGTGTCTGAACTTTCGCTGATAGCCCGCAGCCACCTGCGGGAAAGCGCGAAACAGATTCACAGTTTCGCTTATCAGGTCATCGAAATCGAAAGCGTTGTTGCGTCTGAGTTCAGCTTCATAGCGCTCGAAGATTTCGAGAATCATTCGCTGAACCGGGTCATTCAGGTCAGCCTGTCTCGCGTAGCCCGAGGCATCCATCAATTCATTCTTGGCATTCGAAATGATTGCACCGACAGCTGCTGGAGTTAGCTTGTGAATGTCAGCACCCAGGTCTTTGATTAGTCGCTTGAAAATCGCGCGAGAATCGCCAGAGTCGTAAATGGTGAAGTTGCCGTTGTGTCCAAGTCGTTCGGCTTCACGTCGCAAGATTGCCACGCAGGCTGAGTGGAAGGTCTTCACCCACATGCCAGTGGCTTCTTCGCCGAGCAAATGGCGAATTCGCTCTCGCATTTCAGCGGCGGCTTTGTTGGTGAAGGTGATTGCCAAAATTTGCGATGGCCAGAGTTCTTTCTTAGCCAGAAGGTGTGCAATTCGGTGAGTCAAAACTCTGGTCTTGCCCGAACCTGCACCAGCCACAATCAAAAGCGCTGGCCCGCGATGAACCACCGCGGCTCGCTGCTGCGGATTCAAACCCTCGAGCAAACTTTCAGCATCGGTGCGAATCGTGAAATTTGCCAAATCAACCTCAAGCGGTTCTGCCCGCTTAGCCGAAGCGGCAGGTTCGTTTTCAGAGAAGAAGTTGAGTTGTGTCATAACTGAGCAATCTTAAAGCCCACCGGCAACAAAGTTGCGAAGCAGGTCGGGTTGGTCGGCAAAAATGCCATCAACTCCGGTTGAAACTATGTTGTGGTAATACTCTTCGACGCTGTTTTCAGCCTGCTCAACTCGAGCAGTGTAAGTCAGCACCTGCAGGTCACGGGCGTGAGCAAGGTCAACCAAATCGTCATGAATTCTGAGTGCATTTAGATTTACCGAAATGCCCTCAAAGTGCACCGCAGTGCGCTCGAGCAAGGTTTCAAGGTCACTAGGTTCTAAAAGCTCAACCAGAAATACGAAGTCACCGTAGTCTGCAAAAAGTCGCTTGGCTTCAAGCAAACAGTGCCAGTCAAAGCTTTCAAACATCAAACGGATTCCCCGACCGCGCCAATCCACCCGATCCAGGGCTGCCTTCAAAAGTTGCGGAAGACTCAGCCCGAGCTCCTCGAAGTGATCACCATTTTTCAATTCGAGAATCAGCAGTTTGCCAGCGGCCCACTCTGCCTGCAGCAGGTCTTCAACGGTAGGTATTTCAAACTGACCGTCAAACTTTGCAGAACCTGGCCGCCAATCCGGAATGCGTTCAATAGCACGAAGTTCACGAATTTCAGCAAGCGTGAAATCTTCGCTGAACCAATCTTTGACTTTTTCGCCTTCAACTTCACCCCTGCGAAAACGCTTGGCAAAGTGCTCGTGCATCGCAACATCTGTTGTGCCAGAAAGTGCGCCTTCATGGCGCAGAATCAGGTAACCGTCTTTGGTGGGAACCAGATCGGTTTCGATAGCGTCTGCACCTTGCTTGAAGGCAAGTTCAAAAGCCGCCAAGGTGTTCTCTGGTCGATAACCAGAAGCCCCTCGATGGCCGATGACTAAGGGTTTCATGGCGCAATGCTAACGCAGGCGCTAATAATCCGCTGTCGCGGATTATTCCCACTCGATCGTGCCAGGCGGCTTTGAAGTGACGTCGAGCACAACTCGGTTGACACCGGCAACCTCGTTGGTGATTCGGTTTGAAATTCTTGCGAGTAGGTCGTAAGGCAAACGTGACCAGTCAGCAGTCATTGCGTCTTCGCTTGAAACTGGGCGAAGCACAATCGGGTGCCCGTAAGTTCTGCCATCGCCTTGAACGCCAACGCTACGCACATCTGCCAGCAGCACAACTGGGCACTGCCAGATTTCACTGTCTAGGCCGGCAGCCGAAAGTTCGTGACGAACAATCGCGTCAGCCTTGCGAAGCAGGTCAAGGCGTTCCTTGTTGATTTCGCCAACGATTCGAATTCCTAAGCCCGGGCCTGGGAACGGCTGGCGCTGAACAATTTCGTGAGGCAGACCAAGCTCGGCACCGATTGCGCGCACCTCATCTTTGAACAGGGTGCGAAGTGGCTCAACGAGTTCGAAGTCTAGGTCGTCAGGCAAACCGCCAACGTTGTGGTGACTCTTGATACCTGCTGTAACTCCGCCGCCTGATTCGACCACGTCTGGGTAGAGGGTTCCCTGCACTAAGAACTGGATTGGGCGACCGTCTTCTTTGGCCTCTTCGATCAAAGCTTTTTGAGCATCTTCGAAGGTGCGAATGAATTCGCGACCGATGATTTTTCGCTTGGTTTCTGGGTCGCTCACGCCCTCGAGAGCATCCAGGAATTTCTTCTCGGCATCAACCACAACAAGACGAATGCCGGTTGCGGCAACGTAGTCACGCTCAACCTGTTCGGCTTCACCCTCGCGAAGCAAACCGTGGTTTACGAAAACGCAAACCAGTTGGTCGCCAACAGCCGCGTGCACCAAAGCGGCAGCTACTGCCGAGTCAACGCCGCCAGAAAGACCGCAGATAACACGAGCTTCGCCAACCTGCGCCTTGATCTTCGCGATCTGCTCGGTGATTACCGAACCAGATGTCCAGGTCGGTGCAATGCCAGCTTCGTTGTGCAAGAAGTTTTCAAGCACTTTTTGACCGAAGACCGAGTGCTTTACTTCAGGATGCCACTGCACACCGTAAATCTTCTTCGCAGGGTTTGCGAATGCTGCCACCGGAGTGATGTCGGTTGACGCAAGTACATCGAAGCCCTCAGGCGCCTTGGTTACCTGATCACCGTGCGACATCCAGCAGACCTGTGCCTGAGGTTGTGACGCGAGAATCGACGCCGATTCGCTGACGTGAAGTTCGGTAGCGCCATATTCTTTGATGCCGGTTGGCTCAACGGTTCCGCCGAGTACCTTGGCTAGCGTCTGAAAGCCGTAGCAAATACCAAGCACCGGGATACCCAGTTCGAGAATCGCTGGGTCTAACTGTGGTGAGCCACCTTCGTAAACCGAGGCCGGGCCACCAGAGAGAATAATCGCCGCAGGGTTCTTAGCTTTCACTTCGGCAGCGGTGATGTTGTGGTGAACGATCTCACTAAAGACGTGCGCTTCGCGAACTCTACGAGCAATCAGCTGCGCGTACTGCGCACCAAAGTCGACAACTAAAACTGGCTGGTTAATTTCTGGCCTCCGAGAGTTGAGCCTTAGCTACCTTGGCAAAGTGAGCCTCGGTGAAGAATGAGAGCATCGGCACTACGCCACCGGCTGCGATAAGCAAAAATCTGAAGAAGTTCCAGCGCAGCAGGGTCCAGATTCTGAAATCTGCAAACAGGTAAACCACGTAGAACCAACCGTGAACTACCAGCACTGCGGTTGAGAGATTGATGCCTGAGGTAGGCATAGCACCAGCTTCTTCGCTGTGCGGCACGAGCGCCAAGAAACCGTTTGGCCCGAAACCCCAGAGGTCTAAACCGAAGCCGTAGCGAACCACCATTTCTACCACCAAAAGCATCAGCAGTGTGCCGGTGATAGTTGATGAGACCTTATAGAACCTAAGGGCTTTTTGAATGGCTTCGCGAGGTAGTGGCATGAGCCAAGTTTACCTTGGCGACTGCAAAGCAAATGCCTCGCTTGCTTGCTTGAAGACCGAATCAGCGACTGAAGCATCTGGCGAATTGACAATCAAGATGACGGTTTCGAACGGGCGAATTCCTAGACCTATAACTCGCAACTGTGAAGTCACAGGCACGGCTTCGCCACTCAATCTCGACACGAAAACCGGCTCGCCGACTTGATTTGCAATTCTCCTTAGCGCGGTCGCAACCGCAGAGTGAAGTCCGTCTTCACCAACCACAAATTCGCGAGTGAACACTAGAGCACACCCGCTTCGCGAAGTTGCTGATCACGAACCAATCTCCACCACAAGAAGAACGCGAAGCCGCAGAACACTGACCACTCGATTGCGTAGAACGCGCTTAGCCAGTTGATTTGCACCTCGACCGAAGGCGGGTTTACCGAAATTGGTTCAAGCCCTGGTGCAATGACATCGGGTTTAGAGGTGAGCATGAACAGCGGGTAGATCGCCTTCTCATCAGGCCAAAGATTTTCTAGTTGGGCAAGCGACATGCTTTCAAACAGGAAAGGCTTGGCTGCATCGGTTAGCAAAGGTGCCTCGCTCGGCATTAGCAAACCTTCGACTTTGGTGAATGCCTGAATGTGAACGATCTTGCTAAGTTCGGTCTTTGCATGCAGAGCAGACTCGTAACTGTTTGCAAAGCCGAGGGTCAGCGCGAGGGTGTTGCCTTCTAGGTCACGTGCTCGCCCGATCAGCCAGAATCCCTCGCTGCCATCCTTTTGAAAGCGGTGTGCAATCACATAAGTGTTTTGGTAATCAACCATGAGGTTGGCATTCACTAGGGTTCCGACAGCGCCTTGGGGTGCAGGTTGATTTGGTGCAACAACTTCTTCAAGCGTTTTAGCTACGGTGATTTGCTGTTCGGTTACAGCTTTCTCAAAAGACCTGCTTGCCTGCCATTGCGCAAGCAGTGCGCAAATAGCCGCGAAAGCCATCGCTAGAAAGAAAGCACCTACCCACTTGGGGCGGCGAGCCACCTGAAACCAAGTAGGGGTTGAACTCATTAGCTGGCTGAGTAAGGCGCGACAGCAACCTGCACGCGCTGGAACTCTTTCACATCGCTGTAGCCGGTGGTGGCCATCGCACGACGAAGGGCACCAATCAGGTTGGTGGTTCCGTCAGGGTTGTCACTTGGGCCAAGCAAAATCTCTTCGAGCGAGTGCTTGCTGTCACCAAGTTCTACCTTGGTTCCACGAGGTACTTCTCGGTGCCAAGCTTCGTGACCCCAGTGTGAACCGTGACCAGGTGCTTCGGTTGCGCGAGCCAGAACCGAGCCAAGCATTACTGCGTCTGCGCCGCAGGCAATTGCCTTGATGATGTCACCCGAGGTTCCGAGACCACCATCGGCAATCACGTGAACATAACGGCCACCTGATTCATCCATGTAGTCACGGCGAGCGCCAGCTGCATCTGCAACTGCGGTTGCCATTGGTGCATGGATGCCGAGAACCTTACGAGTGGTCGATGCGGCGCCACCGCCGAATCCCACTAGAACACCGGCAGCACCGGTGCGCATTAGGTGAAGTGCACCCTTGTAGGTTGCTGCACCTCCAACGATTACCGGAACATCAAGTTCATAGATGAACTGCTTGAGGTTTAGCGGTTCGCAAGACTTTGAAACGTGCTCTGCAGAAACGGTGGTTCCGCGAATCACGAAAACGTCAACTCCGGCTTTCAAAACGGTCTCGCTGAACAGAGCGGTTAGCTGAGGTGAAAGAGCACCGGCAACCACAACACCAGACTTGCGAATGTCTGCCAGGCGATCGCGAATCAGCTCTGCCTTGACTGGCTCTGCATAAATCTCGCGCATGCGCTTGATGGCTTTTTCAGGGTGAAGACCGTGAATCTCTTTCAGCAGTTTTTCTGGGTTGTCGTAGCGAGTCCAGAGACCTTCTAGGTCAAGAACACCAAGACCGCCAAGCTTGCCGATTTTGATCGCGGTTTCAGGTGAAACCACTGAGTCCATCGGAGCACTGACCACTGGCAGAGCAAACTTGAATGCGTCAATCGCCCATTCGGTTGAAACATCTTTAGGGTCGCGAGTGCGACGAGTTGGAACAACAGCGATGTCGTCAAATGCCCAGGCGCGGTTGCCGCTTTTACCGCGGCCGATCTCGATTTCGTTCATTAGCGACTTTCGTAGTTAGGTGCTTCAACGGTCATCTGAATGTCGTGCGGGTGGCTCTCGCGAAGTCCCGCAGCGGTAATGCGAACAAACTTGCCGCGAGCCTGTAGCTCAGGAATAGTCTCGCCACCGACATAACCCATGCTGGCGCGAAGCCCACCAACAAGTTGGTGAGTAACGGTTGCAACCGAACCTCGGAAAGGCACGCGACCTTCGATGCCCTCAGGAACAAGCTTGTCTTCACGAAGCACATCATCTTGGAAGTAACGGTCTTTTGAATAGCTCTTGGCTTCGCCGCGTGACTGCATTGCACCGAGAGAACCCATGCCGCGGTAAGTCTTGTATTGCTTGCCATTCACAAAAGTGATTTCACCGGGAGCTTCAGTGGTTCCTGCCAAAAGCGAACCGAGCATCACCGAGTTTGCGCCAGCAACCAGTGCCTTTGCAATGTCACCCGAGTATTGCAAACCACCGTCGGCGATGATTGGCACACCAGCTGGCTTAGCTGCGAGCGATGCTTGATAAACCGCGGTGACCTGAGGAACACCAACACCTGCAACCACGCGAGTGGTGCAAATTGAACCTGGGCCAACACCGACCTTGATTCCGTCTGCGCCAGCATCAACCAGAGCCTGGGCAGCCTCGCGGGTTGCGATGTTTCCGCCGATGACATCAACGTTACGAGCAAACGGCTCTGCCTTGAGTTTGCGAACCATGTCTAGCACTGCCTGGTTGTGACCGTGTGCGGTGTCGACGATCAAAATGTCAACTCCTGCATCCACCAGTGCCATTGAACGCTCCCAGGCATCCTGACCGACACCGACAGCAGCTGCAACTAGCAATCTGCCCGCCGCATCTTTGCTAGCCAATGGATACTTCTCGCTCTTGTCGAAATCTTTGACAGTGATTAAGCCGCGAAGTTTGTTGTTGTCATCAACGATCGGAAGCTTCTCGATTCGGTGCTGAGCAAAAATCGCAATTGCGTCTTCAGGGCGGATGCCAACCTTGGCAGTTACCAGCGGTGACGGGGTCATCACGTCTTTCACCAGGGTGGTGGTGCGCTGAACATCAAGCACAAAACGCATGTCACGGTTGGTGACAATACCTAGCAAAATTCCATCTTCATCAACCACGGGCAAACCAGAAACCCGATACTGACGGCAAAGGTCGTCAACCTCTTGAATGGTTGCAAGCGGGTGGGTGGTCACCGGGTGAGTGATCATGCCGGCTTCTGAACGCTTAACCAGGTCAACCTCGGTAGCTTGACGTTCAATAGAAAGGTTGCGGTGCAGCACACCGATGCCGCCCTGACGTGCCATGGCAATCGCCATTCGCGATTCGGTAACGGTATCCATTGCCGATGAAAGTAGCGGGATGTTAATCGATACGCGCTTGGTCAGCTGCGTTTTAGTGTTGACTGCGCTTGGAACAATATTTGACTCGCCAGGCAGCAGCAAAACGTCATCGTAGGTTAATCCAACAAAACCGAATGGGTCATTTTCAGACAATTTGACGCCTCACTAGAAGTCTTAAGAATGAACTAAAAGTCTACCTGAGTTGCAAAAAACACAGTAATCTAGAGCCATCTGTTGCCCCTCTCTCTGGCAATAGCAGGCAAGACCCTCAAGCATTTGCATTGAGGGTTTTGTTTGTTAAAACGGCAAAAGAAAAACCCAGTCCGAAGACTGGGTTTTTTAGCTTTTGCTTAGCGAACTACGACTGCGAGCACATCGCGTGCTGAAAGCACGAGGAACTCTTCGCCACCGAACTTTAGCTCGGTGCCGCCGTACTTCGAGAAGATAACCTTGTCGCCCACTGCGACATCGAGTGGAATACGGTTGCCATTGTCGTCTACGCGACCTGGACCAACTGCAATAACTTCAGCCTCCTGTGGCTTCTCTTTGGTTGCAGTGTCTGGAATCACAAGACCTGAAGCAGTAACCTGCTCAGCTTCGATTGGGCGAACAACAATGCGATCTTCAAGCGGCTTGATGGTAACCGGCACTTTTGACCTCTTCTAAATCAACGAATTGAGTAATCAATAGCCCGAACGGGCGTGCTTAAAGAATAACCAGCGATTAGCACTCGGTCAAGGTGAGTGCTAATACTAACCTTGATGCTATGGAACCTCAGGAACTAGCAGAACTTCTAACACCAGAAGGCATGGCTTTACTGAACTCTATTAATTACGAAGCCAAAACAGATCTGGTGAAACTGGTTTCGACGCTTAGAACTCAAGGACATTCGGCCAATCTGGTTGCTGCTGTAATGACTCAAGCCAAACTTCGTAAGCGCGGTGCAGCCAAGTTTGGTGAGTTTGCTAACCAAATGCTCTTCACTGAAGCCGGCCTAGAGCAGGCAAGTAGGTTATCGGTGGCTGCCCGTCACGCTGGCAGATTTCGCAATGCCGGCATTACCCAAGTTGCCGATCTTGGCTGTGGCATCGCGGCAGAGTCGCTCGCTCTAGCTGCCATAGGCATAAAGGTGAACGCCTTCGAGATAGACGAAGTTACTGCGGCAATTGCCCAATACAACCTCAACGCCTTTGAAAATGCTTCGGTAGAAATTGCCGACGTGACCGCGATTGATCTGAACAGCTTCGAAGCACTCTTCTTTGACCCAGCTAGGCGTGAACTCACTGGGCCAAATCGAGCAAAAGCAATCCGCAAGTTTGATCCGAGTTCATTCAGCCCTAACTTCGACTGGGTTGTTGAAAAGGCCAAAACAAAACCGACCGCAATCAAACTTGGCCCCGGCCACCCGCACGATGGCATTCCAGAAGATTGCGAAGCCCAGTGGGTTTCGGTCGATGGAGATCTTGTCGAACTGGGGCTTTGGTTTGGCAAACTCGCTAGACCAAATGTGAAGCGCGCAGCACTGCTGATCACGGCAACTGAAACTTTTGAAATCAGCAGTGAGGTCTCAGAAGTTGGTCATGCGCCACTTGGTGAACTCGAACAATACCTTTTTGAACCTGATAACTCAGTGGTTCGCTCGCACCTGATCGCGCTGCTTGCTGAGCAAACTAAAACACATAGTTTTAGTTCAGACATTGCCTACCTGACCAGCAACGAGAAAGTCGATTCCCCTTGGCTTCGAGGATTCCGCGTAATCGACAACCTCGCATTCGACAGAAAGAAACTTAAGGCTTACCTAAAAGAAAAGTCGATTGGAATTCTCGAAATCAAAAAACGCGGTTCAGATATTGTTCCTGAGCAGCTCAGAAAAGAACTACAGCTCAAGGGTAAGAACTCTGCAACCCTAATAGTCACTCGAGTAGCTGGCGCTCATCGAGCGCTAATTTGCGAACCCCTTTAAAAGGGAAAAAGCAACCGCGGGCACATTCATTGCGGTTGCTTTTCCATCCCCCTCACTAATTAGGGATTCACTTGTCCCGGCTCTGCAGTTGCAGTTCCAGGGTCAAGAGGCTGGATAGGAGTCAAGCCTCCTTGGTCTGGACGGATGCCGCCCATCATTCCCCAACGGTCATCTCCAAAGTTGCCCATGTGGCCCATGCCGTTCATACCGCGGTAGTCAATCAGACCACGCAGCGCCAAACCAAACATGAACATTCCCCAGAGCAAACTTAAGCCGATGTAGGTATAACCAACAATCAGCGCAGTGATCGCCAATCGACGACCTCGCTGACCGCTTCGTTTAATTTGTGCAAGTGCAAAGTGACCAGTGATCACACCTGCAACTGCACCGACCCAGCCCACTGAAAGGGCAAAGGCAACAACAGCCAATGAATTCAGTTTGCTGTAATCGAAACCGGTTGACTTAGTTTCAGCCATTTCTAACTTCTCTCTGCGAACCATCTCGCTCAGGTTTATGAAAACACCTGAACCTGACTAAAGGCTGTGAGTCTCTAGGAGCTTCCAGAATGATTGTCAGTCGATGGTTTGCACAGTTGTCACCGGCAAAGTCGAGTCTGCTCCGAAACTCAGTTCGCTTGGCGCTCTGCCCGCCATGATCAACTGAGCGCCCAGGGCTGCAATCATTGCTCCGTTGTCGGTGCAAAGGCTGAAGGCTGGGATACGAAGTTCGATGTTGTGCTTGGCGCACTGCTCAATTGCAACTTCTCTGAGTCTGGCGTTTGCTACTACTCCACCGCCGAGCAGCAGGTTTTTGATGTTGTGATCGTGGCAGGCGTTGATTGCCTTTGAGACCAGAACATCAACCACAGCTTCTCTGAAGCTGGCTGCAACATCGGCGATGTTGATTTCATCGTTGTTGTCTTGGGCAACTTCAACCCAGCGAGCTACTGCGGTTTTCAATCCGCTGAAGCTGAAATCGTAGCGGTGCTTTTCCATGTCTTTCGGCAGGGTTAGACCTCTTGGGAAGCGAATGGCTTTGGGGTTACCACCCTGGGCAGCTTTGTCAATTTCTGGTCCGCCCGGGTATTTCAATCCGAGAATTCTTGCAATCTTGTCGAAAGCTTCACCGGCTGCATCGTCGATGGTTTCGCCAAGCAGTTCGACATCATCGATGATGTTGTTGACCTTGAGCAGTGAGGTGTGGCCGCCTGAAACCAGAAGAGCGATGGTCGGTGTGACGATTTCGCCGCGTTCGAGCACGTCGGCAGTGACGTGACCGACCAGGTGATTTACCGCGTAGATAGGTTTGTCGAGTGCTACGGCGAGCGCTTTGGCTGCACCCACCCCAACCATGAGAGCACCTGCGAGACCCGGGCCATTAGTGACCGCGATTGCATCGATGTCATTCAGACTGATTTTGGCTTCGCGAAGTGCTTTATTAAGTGTCGGTTGCAGTGCTTCGAGGTGAGCTCTGGCAGCCACTTCGGGAACCACTCCTCCGAAGCGGGCGTGAAGTTCCATCGAACTTGAGATCACGTTGGCGAGCAGAGTGTTTCCGCGAACAATACCGATGCCGGTCTCATCGCAACTTGATTCGATGCCGAGAACGATTGGTTCTTTTACCGGTTTTGCGGTGAGTTCAAGTTGCATTACCCAAGCGTCAACGTCGTCTGGTTGGTAGTAGTGCTTTCGGGTATCGATGTGTTTGAAGCCGAACGATTCATACAGCTTTTGAGCAGTTGTGTTGTCGGCACGAACCTCAAGAAAAACGTTGTTTGCAGATTGGTTGGCTGCGGTTTCCAGCAACTTTTTCATAAGCGCTCGACCCTGACCCTTGCCACGCAAACTATCCTTCACCGCGATCGTTTGAATGTCTGCATCTTCGTGATTGGCATAGTGGCTCAGGCCGGCGTATCCGACAATCGGCGCTGAAGGGTCTGCTGCTGGGCCTTCTTCAATAAGCACGAAGTAATAAGTGTTGACGGCGGTGAGTTCGCCGTACATCATTTCGGTGCTCCAAGCATCGTTCTTGAAGCAGTCCGCTTCAAGATTCATGATGCCGTCGAGATCAAACTCGGTGGCTGGTCGAATTACAAAGGTCATCCGCTCACCCGCTTGCCAAACGGTTGATTGGGTTTCGGCAGGGCTGCATCTGGTGCTCTCAGATATAGCGCACTGACATCTTTGCTAGTTTGCGCAGCTTTGAGTTGCAGGTCTGCTAACTTACCGATGTAATCGGCTGTTGCTCCTCCGGTGACTTCATGGATGCTTGAGTGAATGTCTCTGATTTCATTCACCACTGCATCGAATTTTCCGACCGCTGGTCCTGCGATTCGTTTGGGCATTTGGTGTGAATCAAGCCCGTCATAGAGCGCCCAGTTAACTTCGCCTCGGCGGGCATCCGTGTGGATTAGCAGAGGCAGGTCAATTTGTTTTGACTCGTAGTTTTGCAGCGCGATTGCATCGAGACTAATCACACCGAAAAGCGGTTTGTCGATAGCCTCGGCAAACATGATTGCGGCAGCAATGCCGACCCTCAGGCCGGTGAACAGACCTGGGCCACGACCGACGGCAACGGCGGTTAGCTGGTGGGGTGCAAGTTTTGCTTCGCTCAAGGCTGTTTTGATGGTGTTGCCAATCAGCTCGGCATGTTTCATGCCGCTGTCATGGTGAATCGAAACCACGGTTTCGCCATCGTGATGAATCGCAACCGAGGTTCCGTTGGTGGTGTCAATGCTTAGCAGGTAGGTCACAGTTGCCAACCTTCAAAGCGCTCACCAAACGATTTCACGGTTACTTTTCTTTCGTCGCTCTCGGCGTCGTGGCTTCGTTCAATTTCGATGTCTAGCCAAGAGTCAGTTAGGCCATCGGTAAAACCTCTGCCCCATTCGACCAAAACTATCGAGCGCTGCCAATCGATTTCAATGTCGTCAAATTCGGCTGGGCTGCCAAGGCGATAAGCGTCGACGTGAACTAGGTCGAGGTTTGGGTCTTCGGTTTTGTGAGTTCTTGCGATTACGAAGGTTGGGCTGCTCACATTGCCGATGGCTTTCAGACCTTCACCGATGCCTCGGGTGAGAGTAGTTTTGCCCGCACCGAGAGGGCCGGTGAGAAGAACTAAATCGCCAGGCGTGAGTTTGCTGGCAAGTTGAAGGCCGAGTTCATGCATTGCTTCAGGGGTTTCAATTTTGAGCTCGGCGACAGTGCGCTGGGTCAATCTACTTCACCTATGTAGCTGCGCTTAAAGCGACCACCCATTCGAGTGACGATTTCATAGTTGATGGTTCCAGCTGCGATTGCCAGTTGGTCTGCACTTGGCACGCCGGTTGCCGGGTCACCAAAAATAACGACCTCATCGCCAGGCTTCACGTTGGTTTCATCAATGTCAATTACAAACTGATCCATTGCTATGCGAGCGAGGATTGGAAACTTGTGACCGTTGATGCTGACCTCGGCCTTGCCACTGGCATTTCTCGGCAGGCCTTCTGCGTAACCGACTGGCACTAGAGCGAGCTTGGTTGCTCTGCTGGTTCGGTAGCTATAGCCATAGCTAACACCTTGACCGGCTGGAACGGCCTTGACGTTGATAACGGTTGCTTTCGCAGTCATCGCTGGCACAAGACCGTAGTCAGCAGAGGTGTGATCTGTCCAGGGGCTGAGGCCGTAGAGGCTCACACCGAGGCGCACCATGTCGTAGTGCGCTTGCTTGTAGTTCAGCGAACCGTCACTTGCAGTCAGGTGGCGTATTTTGAAATTCACGCCAGCTTCGTTTGCGGCACTAACGGCATCCTCGAAAAGTTCAATCTGCTTTAGGTCATCTTCGGCCGAGGTTGTCGACAGGTGACTGAAGATGCCGACAACTTCTAAGTGACCGCGCTTCGTGAGGTCTTGAACGGCTCTGATGACGTGCGGCCAGGCGCTGAGGGCAACGCCGTTTCTGCTCAGCCCGGTGTCAACTTTGAGGTGAACTTTTGCAGTCAGACCAAGTTTCTCGGCGGCGGCAGCAACCTGATCAAGGTGGGCAACGTTACCCACACCAATCTCAATATTGTGACGGATGCCAGCTTCGAAATTTTCTTCCCAGTC
>JBJTOA010000096.1:0-2634 GCA_046074285.1 Micrococcales bacterium | reverse complement strand
CCAAGAACCTGACCGGCAGCAGCGTGGTCAAGACCTGCGAACTGGTGGGTGTGAAGGCCGAGCTCTTGAGCCTGAATGCTCAGGTTGGCAACTGCCAATCCGGCGTCATATGCAGCGAATGGGTTTTCGGTGCCGTCAGCCTTGATGTGCACAATTGAAACGATGATGATGGCTGAAGCAGCTGGTGCCCAAGATTGGTTCCAGCCGCTAAACAGCGGAACAAGTTGAGCGTGAAGATCGTCACCGCGGTTAGCGACCGAGAATCGCCATGGCTGCTCGTTGTTTGCCGAAGGTGCCCAGCGGGCAGCCTCAAGAACGCTCAGCATATCGTGCTGAGAAATTACGTGATTGTGGTCGAAAGATCTAGGTGACCAGCGCTCGGCGATAACAGGAAGAATCGGGGCAGCGGTGATTGCGGTTTTATTCATATAGATAGTCAACCAAATGTTTTTGGCTTAACTTCCAAGGTTTGCCTAACCGGCGGCTGCCGATTTGCTACTTCTTGTGCTTTTTGCCTTTTTTCAGCACCAAAGCCTGCGCTGCAATCACGTTCTTGCCGTTGAAAGTCACTGCTGGCGAGCCATAGAGTTCATAGCCGGCCTTCAGTTTTTCGCTGACGCGAGTGCAAAAAGTTTCGTCATCAATTCCGGTGAGCAGAAGGTATGGCTTTGGGTGAACCTTTTCTGCCTTCGCTGGTTTTGGGGCAACTTTGGCAGCTGGTCGAGGTGCTGCCTTGGCTGAAGGTTTCGCGGCTGGCTTTGCGGCAGGTTTCGCGGCTGGCTTTGCGGTGGTGCGTGCTGGAGTCTTAGATGCTGTGGTCATGCGTTTATTGTTGCCGAAGCGCAAACTTATTTGTTTGGAATTTAGTTAGTTTTCACTCGGTAAACAGAAGTATTCACCGGGTAAACGAGTCAGTTGAAAAGCGTTGGGATTTCGCTTTTCAGACCGCGCATCTGGTCATAGTCGAGAAGCAGGCATTCGATGCCGCGATCTTCGGCGAGGGTTCTGGCTTGCGGTTTGATTTCTTGCGCGGCGAAGATGCCTCGCACCGGGGCAAAGGCTGGGTCGCGGTTTAGCAGTTCGAGATAGCGCGTGAGCTGTTCGACTCCGTCGATGTCTCCCCTGCGCTTGAGTTCAATCGCGATGGTTTGACCCTTTGAGTCGCGGGCCAGAATGTCTACCGGGCCGATGGCGGTGAAGAACTCGCGGCGAATCAGGGTTACATCGCCGTCGACCAGGTGAAGCTGTTCAGCGAGTAGTTCTTGAAGGTGAGCCTCGACACCGTCTTTGATAAGGCCAGGGTCTTCGCCGAGATCGTGATTGAGTTCTTCGATTACCTCGAAGATGTTGATCTGAAGCATGTCGGCGGTCTTCGCCTGCTGAACTCGCCACACCTGAATGATTCCGAGTTCGGTCGCTTCGCTGCTCGGTTCTTCAACGGTGATTAGGCAGGGAGCGTTCATCCAGTTGAGGGGTTTATAACTGCCGGAGTCTGAGTGAACCAAAATGCTGCCGTCGTTCTTGAGCATCAGCAGGCGCTTGGCTCGAGGCAGGTGGGCAGTCAGTCGACCCGCATAGTCGACAGAGCAATCAGTGATTATCAGTCTCATAACTTCAATAAAGTTTAACCGTGAAGGGTCAGCTGATTTCGCTGGTGCGCAAGGTGAATGCCAAGGCGCATGACTTTGGGCTGAAGGCCTGGGGGCGCTTAGGTGCTTCGTTTGAAATTGGGGTCTTCGAGCCGACCTCTGATTTTGCAATTGCGATTCTGGTTCACAACCCACGCGGTTATCAATTGGATGAATTGGTGGCGCGATTTGCCGGATTGCCAAATGTTTACTTTGTGGCCTGGGGGCCTTTCGCGCTCTCGGGTGGCAATGGTCGTTGGCTAATTTCTAAGGCTGGCACTTGGCGCTCGGCGGCTAACTTTGCGATAAGCAAGATTCGCGCTCGCAAGTTGCTGGTGGTTGGTCAGCAGTTCGATCTCGATTTGCAGTTGGTTCGCGATTTTGAGGCAGCGCCGGTTGGCACTGCGCCCGTGATTTTGAATGCGAACGGTTTGATTGTTTCGGCTGGGGTTACCGGCGATGGCAAGTTTGTGCTCGGTGGTTTCAACGTTGCCGACCTGCCCGCCGGGTTTGGCGAAACTGCTGGTTTGCCTGGCGAAATAGTTTTGGCTGGTGCGGGTTTTGATTGGCAGCAGCTCAAGGTTAGCTATGACCTTCGAGTTCGTCACCTTAAGACCTGGGCCGTGCCGATTGGCACTTCAACCGATTCGCTTTTAGTTGCCAGCAAGGCACAGCGTTGGGCAATCAAGAACCCGGCTTGGGCGAATGCTCGCGGTGATAACTGGGGTGACACATTTTTCGTGAACGATTTGGTGTTCGCGCTTCGCGGGCTCGGTCATCACGTGATTGAAGATCGACTGCAGAACTGGAATCGCCCGTCTCGAAAGTTTGATGATGTCGAACTGGTGGTTCGCGGCAAGAGCGCTTATCAACCGAGTGGCAAGGCTAAGTCGATTCTCTGGGTGATTAGCCACCCAGAGTTGGTGACCGTCGAAGAGGTCAAAGCTTATGACTTGGTGTTCGCGGCTTCGGCAAGTTGGGCTGCAGAAATGAGTGCGCGCTCTGG
>JBJTOA010000095.1:0-18867 GCA_046074285.1 Micrococcales bacterium | reverse complement strand
CCACCCTCGCAGAATTTCGTGCAGGGTTGACGTTCTGCAACATAGCGCAGGTTAGTTTGCTTACCAGCTAGGTCAATGTGCGTAACGTAGCCGCGGTCGCGTTGAGATACCAAAACAGTGTTGTCGGGTAGGAACGCAAGTGACCAAGGGGCTTGTAGGTTCTTGGCAACTTCGCTGTAGTTGCCGGTTGGCATCGAGTAAGTGTTGCGGGTTGGGGTTTCGGTTACTTGAAAGAAGTCGGTAACTGACTGGGTTGCCTTGTCTCCACCCGTTCCGCTCATCGAGTGATATACAGCAGGAGCCGCAACCCCCGCAGAAAACAAACCGGCTAACAGTGCCCCTATGCCTAGTCCAGCAGTGATTTTAATTTTGCAAATCCCTAGTCTGCTCTTTGATTGAGCCCTCGAATGAATGCCTTATCTAGGGTTATTGTAGAGCCTCGCGTTGCCTATAAGTGACCAAGACGAGCGTTTGGTTCTCTTAAACTTGAGCAGTGCAGATAATCGATTGGCTAGTGGCAAACGGAGCCGTACTTTTCGAATCTCTTGGCATCCTAGCTTTTGCGCTTTCTGGTCTTTTAGTCGCTTTTGAAAAACGACTCGATTTGGTTGGGGTTGCGTTTGTCGCTGCCTTCACCGCATTCGGTGGTGGAACACTTCGCGATGTATTGCTCGACCGCCGACCTTTTTTCTGGGTGCAGAATCAAGGCTGGGTCTACTTCATCTTGGCGCTCTGTTTGATTGCGGTCTTTTTCTTGCGTCAAAGCGTTGTCGGTTTTACTGCGAAGGCGATTTTGGTTCCAGACGCTATCGGGCTGGGCATTTTCTCTGCCGGTGGCACGCAGATCGCGCTAGTTGCCGGAATGCCAGCATTGATTGCGGTACTAATGGGTGTTTTCACAGCGGTAATGGGCGGAGTTTTGCGTGATCTTTCAGTTCGCGAAATACCAAGAGCATTTACAGATCATCAGCCCTATTCGGTAATTGCATTCACCGGGTGCTGGTTGGTGGTGCTGGGGGACTACCTCGGTTGGAATGAATCCATTTCGGTCTATCTGGCCGCAGCAGTGATTGTCTTGGTTCGATTGCTTGCAGTATTCAGAGGTTGGCGTCTGCCAGCCTGGCGAAACTAGTCGACTAGCTGAGCAACGCGCTGAGGTGTGACACCGAGCATTACAGCAATGTCACGCATTGTCAGGCCTTGCTCGCGGGCACGCCTAACCACATCACGAATTTCACCGGATGCTTGCTCTTGAAGTTTCTGAGCGGCGACCATTTTCTCTTTCGCGCTTTCGATATCGCAGACTATGCCAGGCATAACTGCTTCGATCTGCACCACGATATCGCAGATGGCTTCACCAAGTTGCTTACTGGCAAGGGCCTTGATTAACTCTTCGGCTTTGTCGAGTCGAGTTGCGGTGGTAGAAAAGTTGTTTAGTTCAGGGCATTCGACACGCCAGTGATCGGCTTCGCGCTCAGCGGTTACCTTGATTTCTGGCATGTTTGCTCCAATTTTAGAAAATTAGTAAAGCCCTACTTGACTTATTTAGTCAAGTCGTGCTTTACTAACTATCGTAAGTTGATTTTGACATTTATTCAAGGAGAAACATGAACATCGTACTTATCATTTTGGCGTGGGCTGCAACCGCGTTTTTGACCGTGGTTTACACCAAAGCTGGCTCAGCCAAGCTAACCAAGCCAATCGAAGGCTTGGCAGCTGCCGGTCTCGCTTGGGTCAAGCAGGTTCCTGCTTTTGTAGTGCGACTTATCGGTCTGTTAGAACTAATCGGCGTTTACGGTTTGATCTTGGCCTCGGTAGCATTCGAGTTCGTTCCAGGTTTTGAGTGGGCTCAGTCGCTCGCCGTTGCTGCTGCTTTTGGTTTGGTGCTCGTCATGCTGGTTGCAATCATCATGCACACCTCTCGCAAAGAGATCAAGTACACCTACAAGATCAATCTTCAGCTGTTCTTCGCTGCCCTAGTCGCAGCGGTCGCTTTGTCGCTGGTTACCCTGCCACTGATCTAAGACTGTTTTATTCCAGCCCTGCGCGCTGCTCTAGAAAGAGTGGTGAGCAGGGCTGGCGCAGTTAAGGCGATGAGAATCGAAGTCGTTACCGCGCGACCGAGGTCCCACAGTAGCCCGCCAGTGATGAATTCGTATGAGATGAATCGGCTCAGATTCTCAATCGGGTTTGCGCCTGGCACATAACTAATGCTGGTTCCAGTGCCGGCGAGAAATGGCCAGTTCCAGAGGGTCATGAGGCTGCCGTAGATGAAACTACCAATTACTGCAGTCACGATTAGCAGCAATACTTGAGCCCGTTTGGATTCCAACTTAGGAAGGCTGCCTGCCAGCAATCCAAGCAGACCAGCTGCCATCATCTGAAATGGCATCCAAGGGCCAACGCCACCAGAGATAAGAGCACTTACAGCGATGGAACCTGCACCTAGCAGATAACCGAAGCCCGATCCGAAAACGTAGGCCCCGATGAGAATCAAGAAAAATATTGTTTCTATTCCTGCAGTGCCTGCACCGAGCAGACGAATCACAGAATTCAAGGCGATGAGAACACCGAGAACTGCCAGCTGTCTGCTGTCGATCTTTCCCGAAGAATATTCTGTAAGTAAAAGCGCAACTAGAAGTGGCATGAGCAACATGAATATTGCCTGAGCCACATTTGCCTGTTGAGCGTTCTCGGCAGAGATTAGAAATGGCCATGCGAAAAATGCGATTGAGAGCATAGCTGCAAGAATGCGCGTCATCGGTTGATTCTGCTAACTGCATCATCGACTGTCATGGCGGTTTCAGTAACCTGCCAAACCTGAGGCGCTAACTCGCCGAGTGAACCGAGAGCTTGCTCTAGTGATTTCGGCTGAGAAACCTTGCCTTTTCGAATCTCAACAATCTCATCGGCAACCAAGGCTAAGAACTCAACATCGTGGCTGGCGAGCAGAATAGCTTTGCCAGACTTCAAGTTCTTCAACTGCTCAGCGAGTTGCTTTTTCGCTTGGTAGTCCAGCCCTCTGGTCGGTTCGTCAAGCAGTAGCAATCTGCTCTGGTTGACCAGTTGGATGGCAAGCACGAGCGATAGCTGCTGACCAGCAGAAAGGTCACGCGGATGCCGGTGTGGATCTAGTCGTTGACTCAATTTCGTGAGCATTTTTGCTGTAGTTCCCGACTCCACACCTGCTTCACGGTCGCTGTCTTCGAGTTCTTCTCTCACGCTATTGAACATCAGCAAGTCGCTTGCGGTTTGCGGCATTAGCGTAGCTTCGGTGTTTTGATCTCGAATGGCCCAAAGCAAGCTAGATTTACCCGAACCGTTTTCTCCCATCAAGCCTAGAATTTGGTTTTCTGCGAGCGTAAGGTTTGCATCGTCAACCGCCAAAATGTTTTCATACTTGACAGTCAGATTGTTGAGTTCAATCATGAATTCCGCCGGTTGCTGCTTAGGCTTCATTTTGGTTTTGAATTTGAAGTTGTGTTTTTTAGCTTCTTCGACGTTTAGCGGTAGCGGTTTAAGTTTCAGCGCTTGACCCAGTTCAACGAGTGGTGGAACCATTCGATAGTTCTGAAGTAGTGGGTCAAGATTCCCAGTTTCAGCTTTCGAAGCTGTTCCGTCCCCGTTAACCACAGTCACAGAATCAACCAGATCGAGTGCTCGCTCGATGCGGTGTTCGGCGATCAAAATTGTGTACTTGAATCTGACGCTTAGGTCTTTGAGTCTTACAAGAAGTTCATGTGCTGCCTTCGGGTCAAGCTCACTTGTTGGCTCATCGAGTAGCAATATCTTTTGACCGGCAGCCAAGCTTGCTGCGATTGCCACGCGTTGCTGTTGGCCACCAGAGAGTTCAGTTAAGTTGCTTTCGAGAACATGTTCTAAATCGAGAGCTTGAGCCGCTTTTCGAATTTTCGTTTCAATTGTTGCCGAAGCTACTCCCAGCTGCTCCATTCCGAATGCGAGCTCTTCGTCAACTCGATCTGCCACAAATGAACTCTCAGCTTGTTGGCTAACATACCCGATGTAAGGAGCAATCTCGTGGGGGAGCAGGTTTGTGAAATCCCGATTGTTGATTTGTAACTTGCCGCTCACACTTCCCGCGGTGAAGTGCGGCGCCAAACCGTTGATGACTTGCAGCAGCGTAGATTTGCCTGAACCGGTCGGCCCGCAAATCAGAGCGAACTCACCGGTCTGATATTCGAGATTTAGAGCTTTCAGGGTAGGCGACTCTGCCAGGGCATGAGTGAAGCTGAGGTTGGTGAGCTTAATCATCTGATGCTCGCAATCAGCAGAAAAACGCTCGTAATCATGACAAAACTGATTGCATCAAAGGCTCCGGGCTTTTCAGGGCGATAGAAAGTGCGTAGTTGCCTTTTGCTTTGAAGTTTGAAGGTGACAACCAAAAGTGACATCCCGAGCCCAATCGACACCCATGCCAGAGTTTGAAAGTTTGATGCCAACAAAGTGAATGACCCTATGGCAAGCAACAGGATGGCCGCAATTGTGATGCTGCGAGTTGTCAACGCTTGAACTTTACTTTGGGGTTCTTGGCGACCGAATCCACGCGCATCCATGCTGGCGGCTAGCGAAAGCGATCGATCGATGGCATCCTCTAGAACCGGAATCACAATGGTTCTAAAGGCTTTGAAACCTTTTGTCTTGCTGCGAAGGCTTCTGGCACGGCGAACGCGATGCAGACTTTCAACTAGTTGCGGAGCAAGGTTTATGGCGACCGCTGCAGCCGTGGCTATTTCATAGAGTGCACCAGGTGTCGACCTCAAGAGTTTTCTTGGGTTTGCAATCGTATTCGCCATTCCGATTGCAAGGATGATGGCTGCCAATCTGAGGCCGTCAATTGCAGCTGCGTGCAGCGAGAGATCACTAACCGGGCCGAGGATGCTGAAGAGGTTTGCGATGCTGATGCGCGGAAAATCAAACACGGTTTTCTGCGAGAGGTCAGGTTGATTGAAAAGTATTCGGAAGGTAACTCGAATTAGTACTACCGAGCTTGCCAATGCGATGTAAAAACCGAGGGACCTTGCTCTCAGCGATTTGTCGCGAAATAAACTCATCGCGAGCAGGCTAAAAGCAATAGCGGCAGCCAGGTATAGCGGACTACCGGTAAGGGTTGCCAGCAAAGCAATAACTATTGCGATTGACCACCAAGTGGTCGCATGTAGTTTGCGCCCCAGCGCTCTCACTTGCAAACCACTGGTTCGGCTGCCGTAGCCGGCAGGCTGGCAGAAGTGGTAGTTTCTGGAACTTCAAAAACCCAACCCTCAACATCTCCGCATTTTGGCTTGCGAATGCTGGCACCTGTTACTGCGTAAACCCACTTGCCTTCTGTTTCAGCAGAGGCATAGAAGTAGTTCCAGGTTCCTTCATTGGGTTTAGGGGTATCGATGCAATCTTGCTCAGCAGGGTAGTCATATAACTTGCAAACAAAGCCAACTGGGTATTGATCAGTGCCAACTGGATTTGCCCCGAATTCGGCGAGTAAGTCCCAGCCAGTTGGTCTGGCATTTAGACCGCAGAGCTTTTTGACCTGGTCTTCGAACTCGACGATTAGGGTAACGCCCTGAGACTTATTTTCAGCACAGGTTCCAACCAGCACTACTGTGTGGGTAGTTGGAAGGCCGGTTTGTTCTACTGCAAAGATTTTGCCAAGGCTTGGCCAGAGCGCGACTACCAATGCAAGCCCGATGAAGGCCAGCAGGGTAGCGCGCACTAGCTTGCGAGTCATTAGAGCAGCTCTAGGTAAGTTCTGCCGTTGATCGCTAATACCGCTTGCGAAGTTGCCATGGTGTCAGAAGCGCCTGGTGCAAACCCCGCTTGAACTCCGCCATCCGGTTGCAACTGAGTTGCCAACCAAGACTGCAACGTCGCCAAAGTGTCAGAATTCGCACCGGTGGCTTTCAGACCCATGAATGCATAAGCGGTTCCGTTGACGTTTGCAGAACCGTAGCTTTCGAAGTGGTTCCCATCTATCAGCGTGGTGGTCAAATACTGCTGCGCTTTCGAGATGGCATCCTTGACGTCAAGTTCGTCTTGAACTGCTGCCAGCGCCATTAGGGCAAGACCCGTTGCATCAGCCGTGCTCTCACCAGGCGTATAGTCGTCGAAACCGCCATCGGTGTTTTGAGCCGCGACTAGATCTCTGGCGACCTGAGTAACATGCTCGTTTTGAGTCGCGTCGAGACCGAGAGCTAGCCATGAAAGTGCAAAGTCAGTAGGGGCGACTTGCGCCTGTTCATAAGCAGTCTCTGCTAGAGCAATAATTCCCTCGCGAGTTTCTTTATTGTCAGCTTTTAAGGCAACACTTGCGAAGGTGTACTTGCCGGCGAGGTCAACTTTCACTGAGTTCTCAGAGAAGAGGTAGCCGGTGGTATGGGTTGCATTGCCGCTAAGTTTGTCATCTTCAAGGATTGCAGCTACCGAAGCTTTAAAGCTTTCTGAGTTGTCGTAAAGGCCTGCTCGCTGAAGCAGCATCTCGATGGTAATTCCGTAGTCTGGTTGGCCAGGAGTGAAACCTTCGACGTAAGCGTTGGCGGCAAATTTTGACTGCATAAACTGCAGTTGCAAATCTTGCTCTTTGGTTCGGGTTGGGGTGCAGCCGGTAAGCGAAAATGCCAGGGCTGCTGCGGTGATGATTGATGTTGTTGCAGTTGCGAATTTGCGCAACTCAGATTTTGTTTCGAACACTCGAAACCTTTCGCTAATGCGATCTGAGTGCGAAGACGGGTTGTTACCCGACTCCGACCGTAGACCTCGACGGTAAATAGGAGTCTTCACCTCGCGCAGGCATTCCGACTTTCAACTAAGTTGATTTACGGTTGCGGGTCAGTGCCAGAATTTCGCTGGCTTCCCCTGCGTTTGATAAATACCACTTCTTGGGGGCAAGAAGTAGGTCAATGCTAGCAGTTAGATCGCGAAGGGTAACCAGAAGTACGCCACGAACACCACGGTGTCCATGATCGAGTGTGCAATAACCAGGGGAGCAACGCGACCCCACTTCTTATATGCCCAACCGAAGGCCAAACCCATTACAAAGTTTCCTATGAATCCGGCAAAGCCTTGGTAGAGGTGGTAACTGCCGCGCAAGCCAGCGCTAATCAAAAGCTGATTGCGAGGCTTGAATCCGATTCGTTCTAATCGATCTTGCAGGTAAGCCACAACTATTACTTCTTCAAGGATGCCGGCCTTGATTGCTGCGAGAACCATCAGTGAAACGGTGACCGCATTCGGCGAGTAGTTGCTGGGTTGAATCTGAGCAGCTAGGCCAAAAGCTCTGGCTGCAAAATAAAGGCCAATGCCGGGAATTCCGATGCTGGCTGCTAGCAGCAGGGCTCTCGGGGCATCCTTGCGAATTTGTGTCAGGTCGAACCCGATGCTTTTCAAGCTTCGCTGGCTCACCGCCCAGAGCAGGTACAAAGCAATCGCTGCCGGTGCGAGGTTGAAGGCGGTTCCGACAACTTTATATAGCGTTTCAAAAACTAAATCTTGGGTGGTCTGCTGGCTGATGGTTTGGGTGCTTCCACCGAGGCCTTTTGGCGAAAGTAGGGTTTGCACCAGGCTGATCAGTGAGTAGACAGCGCTAGCGCCAAGGCTGGCAAGCAAGACCAGCAAAACTTCGACGTAATACTGCTTTTTACTTGGTGTCATTAGGTAGCTCACATGCTTGTGTTGCGCCAGGCATTTTGTGGCGGTTCTTGGCTAATAAAAAGTAGATTCTGCGCGCCACTGGTGCGACCCAGTAAGCATCTGCAATGCTTCCGAGCAAACGCCAGCGGTATTTAGGCTGGCTTTTCAGAATCGCGGTCGCTGCGCGATTAGCAGACAACTTGGCACCGGATTCTTGGATTAGCCATATGCTGCTTTGAACATCCTGCTCGGTAAGTGCGTAATCCCGCGGTTGTATGGCTTGAAACCCTATTGCTTTAGGGAAATAAGCAAGCTTCTTTACGCCCCAGTCGACGCATTTTTGACAGAATGCGCAGTCGGAATCGTAGATCAGAAGTTCGTTTTCTTGCATATTTCCAGTCCGTTCGAAGCCGAAACTGTAAAAGATGTAACGGCTAGGTAAAATTTTCGCACTTTTCAGAAACTATTTCCATTTCTGGCAATAGGCTGAACAGGCAATTGTGCTATGGGTGTTTATCCCATGGCAAAGCAAACCTATATAGGAGATATCAATGAAGTTCAAGCGCATTCTAGGAGTGGCAGCATCTGTTGCGACCGCAGCCCTAGTTGTGACCAGCCTCACCGGTTGTGCCGGTGGAGCGAAGGACGTTGTTGAGGGCTCAGCTATTAGCGTTGCGTGGAACCAAGGTTTCTACTCAGCTAACAGCGCAACCTCAAACGGTAACGCTACCGCTAACAACAACATCCTTTACCTGGCCAACTCTGGGTTCAACTACTACAACGAGAAGATGGAACTTGTTAAGAACGAGCAGTTCGGCAAGTACGAAGTTCTCTCAAACGACCCACTAACCATCAAGTACACCGTGAACAGCGGCGTTAAGTGGTCTGACGGCGCAGATGTTGACGCAGCCGACATGCTTTTGGCATGGGCAGCAAACAGCTGTATCTTCAACAACGTTGCACCTGAGTACGACGCAGAAGGTAACGTATCAAACCAGGCGGCGCTAGACGCTGGTGTGTTCTTCGACTCAGCTAGCTGTGGTGGAGACCTTGGTAAGGTAACCAAGACCCCTGAGATCAGCGACGGCGGCCGTGCCATTACTTTGGTTTACGACGAGCCAATCGTTGACTGGGAGCTTAACTTCGGTATCGGTGTTTCAGCACACGTAACCGTTCAGCAGGCTTTCGCAGGCGACAAGCTTGATGCAAAGGCAGCTAAAGACAAGCTGATTAAGGCTATTCAGGACAAGGACGCAGCTACTCTTAGCCCAATCGCTAAGGCATGGAGCACCGCCTACGACTTCGAAGACCTACCTTCAGACGCTAGCCTCTTGGTTTCAAACGGTGCTTACGTAATCACCGGTCTTGTTAAGGACCAGTACGTAACCCTGACTGCAAACAAGAACTACAGCTGGGGACCATCTCCAAAGATCGAAACCATCACCGTAAAGACCATTCCAGACCCACTGGCAGCAGTTCAGGCTCTGGAAAACGGTGAAGTTGACGTAATCTCGCCTCAAGCTACCGCAGACATCCTGACTGCTCTTAATGCAATTGCAAACAAGGGCATCGTGACTGACGCAACTTCAGACGCTACTTACGAGCACATCGACCTAACCTTCAACAACGGTGGTCCATTCGACCCAGCTACCTACGGTGGCGACGCTGAGAAGGCTAAGAAGGTTCGTCAGGCATTCCTGAAGACCATCCCACGTAGCGACATCGTTACCAAGCTGATCCAGCCAATCAACCCTGATGCTCAGGTGAACAACGCGCAGACCATTCTGCCTGGTGCACCTGGCTACGACGAGATGGCTGCAGCTAACGGTTCTGCTGACTACGCAAACGTTGACATCGAAGGTGCAAAGGCTCTGCTTGCAGAAGCTGGCGTAACCACTCCGGTAGCTGTCAAGTTCCTCTTCGGTTGTGCAAACACTCGTCGTAACAACGAATACGCTCTGATCCAGGCTTCGGCTGCTCAGGCTGGTTTCGATGTTCAGAACAAGTGTTCAGCAACTTGGGGTGCTGACCTAGGTTCAGGTGTCTATGACGCAGTTGTCTTCGGATGGCAGTCAACCAGCACCGCTGTTACCTCATCGAAGTCAACCTTTGCTTCAGACGGCGGTAACAACCTAAACGGTTACAAGAACGACGCAGTTGACGCTGCCTACGCCAAGCTCTCAACCGAGTTTGACAAGGCAAAGCAGCTTGAACTCTTGATCGAAGTAGAGAAGAACCTCTGGGCTGACGCTTACGGTGTAACCGTATTCCAGTTCCCAGGTGTAACTGCCTACAACTCGAACAAGGTATCTGGCATCGTCCCTGCTCCACTAGCTCCGATGTTCTTCTGGAACTTCTGGGAGTGGAAGCAAGAAGGCGAAATCGTCAAGGGCTAATCCCTAAATAAAAGTGTTGGGGGTGGCGTCAGTTTGACACCACCCCCAATCTTTTGATTAGGCTAAGCGTTAGTTAACCCACGACGAGAAAAAGACAATGGCGACTTTTCTATTTAGACGGCTCGGAGCTTCACTGCTGGTTCTGCTAGCCGCAACTTTCTTCATGTACCAGCTCACCGCAAACTCCGGTGACCCACTCGAAGACTTGAGAACCAGCACAGCAAGAAACAAAGAAGAGCTGATTGCTCGACGTATTGAACTTCTGCACCTAGACGTCCCACCTTTCTTCCGCTACTTCCTGTGGCTCGGTGGAGTACTTAAAGTTTTTATTGGCCAGCCGGATCTTGGCAAGAATATCAGCGGTCAGGATGTCTCTAGCCTGCTTGGCTCTGCTATCGGTGTCACCCTTTCGTTGGTCACCATCGCAACCTTTACTTCGATTCTCTTGGGAATAATCACCGGTATCTCAACCGCTCTGCGTCAGTACAGCGTGTTTGACTACACCGTAACTTTTATCTCGTTCCTCTTCTTCTCATTGCCAGTGTTCTGGGTGGCTGTTCTGCTCAAGCAGTACCTTGCAATCGGGTTCAATGACTTTTTAGCTGACCCGATAGTGCCGGTGCTGGTGATAGTCGTGCTCAGCGTTCTCGCCGGAGTTGTATGGCAGGGCATAATCGGTGGCGATCGCAAACGCCGCCTGATGATTGCGGGAATGTCTGGCGGAATCACCGCAGTCACACTGCTACTTCTGAACCTGACTAACTGGTTTGCCGAGCCGCAGCTTGGCATTATCGTCGGCGGATTACTAGGTGCGGCACTTGCTCTATTTGTCACCCTGGTATCTACCGGTTTGTCAAACAAGCGGGCTAGAAACGCATCGCTGGTAACCGTCGGAATCGGCTTGGTCATGTGGTACCCATTCAAGCTTTGGATTTCGGGCGAAGTGACTTTCTGGCTTTATGTCTTGCTAGCAGCAATCACGATTGCAGTTGGCTACTTCGTCGGCTGGTTCATGGGTGGCGAAGACAAGGGTCCGGTTGCCCGCACCGCAGCTATCTCAGCATTCCTGATGGGTGGCATCCTTGCTCTCGATCGCTTCATGCAGGCATGGCCGGTTTACAACGCGAGCAACTACATCAACGGTCGCCCTTTCGCCACGGTTGGTTCACAAACCCCTAACTTGGTTGGAAATTTCTGGATTACCGGTGTCGACCAATTCACCCACCTTCTGCTGCCAACCCTTTCGCTACTGCTAATTGGTTTCGCAGGTTACACTCGTTACTCTCGTGCCAGCTTGCTTGAGGTTATGAACCAAGACTTCATTCGCACCGCACGCGCCAAGGGGCTCACCGAGCGCACCGTGGTTATGCGTCACGCCTTTAGAAACGCGATGATCCCGCTAACCACTCTCGTTGCCTTCGACTTTGCCGGAATCATCGGTGGAGCGGTTATCACCGAGCGCGTGTTCGGCTGGAGCGGAATGGGTTCGCTGTTCGTTTCGAGTTTGGCTCGAGTCGACGTCAACCCGGTGATGGGCTTCTTCCTGGTCACAGGAACCGTGGCCGTGCTGTTCAACCTGGTTGCAGACATCGTTTACACCCTGCTTGACCCAAGAATTCGAGTGAGCGCCTAATGTCATCGATTGAACAAAAAGAAGTACAAGGCCTAAGCCAAGGCGCGATTGTTCGTCGCCGTTTCTTCAGACACAAGGCAGCTATGGCTTCAATGGTCACTCTGCTACTGGTTTTCATCGTGGTTTATAGCTCGATTGGTTTAGACATGGCTCTAGGGCCAATCAAGATCAAAACTCCAGGATGGTGGCCTTACGACTACAGCCAGAACGTGGATGTTGAGAATAAGGGGCTTCCTTCACTTGACTTGCTTCCAGAATTCATTGATGGCACCGGAATGCAAATTGGCAACCACCCGTTCGGTCAAGATGAAATCGGACGAGACAACTTTGCTCGCGTAATGCGCGGTGCTCAGCAGTCACTCATGGTGATGTTTGTGATCGGTTTCGTTTCTACCCTCATTGGTGTGGTTGTCGGAGCTGTAGCCGGTTTCTACCGCAAATGGGTAGACCAAGTTTTGATGCGTTTCACCGACCTAATCATCACCATCCCGGTTGTTGTGGTTGGTGCGGTAATCGGTAGAACGGTAGGAAACCTGGGTTCGTTCATCCTTGCCCTGTTCCTAGGTCTCTTTTCTTGGACAGGTCTGGCTCGTCTGGTCCGCGGTGAGTTCTTGAGCTTGCGCGAGCGAGAGTTCGTGGATGCCGCCAGGGTAGCTGGTGCCTCGAACCTTCGAATCATTTTCAAGCACATCCTGCCGAACGCACTTGGTGTTGTGATTGTTAACACGACATTGCTGATGTCGGCTGCGATTCTGCTCGAAACTGGTCTTTCATTTATTGGTTTTGGTGTTCAGCTACCTGACGTTTCGCTCGGTTACCTGATCAACGAAAACCAGACTGCCTTCTCAACCAGGCCTTGGCTGTTCTGGTACCCAGGTTTCTTCATCATCGTGATTGCTCTGTGCATCAACTTCATCGGAGACGGCTTGCGTGACGCATTCGACCCTAGACAGAAGCGCAAAATGACTCGTAAAGACGGAAAGGCCACCAAATAATGAAGGCCGTACTTGAAGTTAAAGACCTTTGCGTTGACTTTTGGGTTGACGGAGTTTGGTACCCAGCCGCCAAGAACATTTCATTCACTGTAAACCACGGTGAGGCAGTAGCCATCGTTGGAGAATCTGGTTCTGGTAAGAGCACCACCGCTATGGCGCTACTTGGCTTGCTGCCAAGCAATGCGAGAATCAGCGGCAGCGCCAAGGTAGATGGCGTTGAGATGATCGGTGCATCAGGAACCACTTTGCGCAAGCACCGCGGAAACAAGGTTGCTTTCATCTTTCAGGAGCCAATGACCGCTCTGAACCCGGTGTACACCATCGGTTTCCAGATCAGCGAGGTGCTTCGCACGCACTTCGACATGAGCCCAAAAGCGGCTAGAGATCGCGCCATCGAACTTATTGGCATGGTTGAAATTCCTAACCCAGAAGCTTCGTTTGACAAGTATCCACACCAGCTCTCTGGTGGTCAGCGCCAACGCGCGATGATTGCTCAGGCTCTTGCTTGTGACCCGGTATTGCTAGTCGCCGATGAGCCAACCACGGCGCTCGACGTGACCGTGCAGGCTGAAATTCTCGAGCTCATGCGTTCACTGCGCGAGCGCGTCGATGCCGGTGTTTTGCTAATCACTCATGACATGGGTGTGGTGGCCGACCTCGCAGATCACATTTTGGTGATGAAAGACGGAAACCCGATTGAACAGGGTGAAGTTCGCCAGATCTTCAAGTCTCCGAAGCAGAAGTACACCCAAGAACTGCTAGCTGCGGTTCCGGTAATGGGTGCTGCCAAAGACCGCAATGATGGTAAAGCCCGTAAGGATGCAGCTCCGATTCCCGTTCTGGAGATGTCAAATGTTGACATTGAGTATCCAAAGCGCGGTCGCACACCGGCATTCCTCGCTGTTGAAAATTTCAACCTCAAAATCTACCCAGGCGAAATCGTTGGTCTGGTGGGTGAATCTGGTTCAGGAAAAACCACTGTCGGTCGCGCTGCGATTGGCTTGCTGCCAATCAAGAGCGGTTTGATCAACGTTGCAGGCGTAGATCTGGCGAAGCCAAATGCAAAAACCTTGCGTTCTGTGCGAGCCCACACCGGAATCGTTTTTCAGGACCCAGCTTCATCGTTGAACCCGCGTCTGCCTATCGGTGAAAGCATTGGCGAACCGCTGCTGCTTGCCGGCCTAGCTAAGGGAGCCGAACTTCACCGCAGAGTTGAAGATTTGCTCGACCAGGTTGAGCTACCTAGAAGCTATCGCAACCGCTACCCGCATGAACTCTCTGGTGGCCAGCGTCAGCGAGTGGGTATCGCTCGCGCTCTCGCGCTAACGCCAAAGCTTCTGATTGCAGACGAGCCGACTTCGGCTCTCGACGTTTCGGTACAGGCTCGCTTTCTTGACCTACTGCAAGAACTTCAAGAGCAACTCGGTTTTGCCTGTTTGTTCATCAGTCACGACCTCGCCGTGGTAGACATTCTGGCTCACCGCATCGCCGTTATGCAGCACGGAAAGTTAGTTGAGATTGGCGACCGCGACGAGATTTTGAAGCGCCCTAAAGATGCCTACACCAAGCGTTTGATTGATGCTGTGCCACTGCCAGACCCAGATCTGCAGGAAAAGCGCAGGAAGGCCAGAGTCAAGGCGTAACTTTGACTTGGTAACCTAGAGTTTGAAATCAATTCTGGAGACCAGTGAAGAAGTTACTCTCAGCCGTTGCAGGGCTAAGCCTGCTTGCCCTCGGTTTGACCGGTTGCGCACCCGCTAGCAAAGTCGTTGCCAACACCGTTTTGAATATCGGTCAGGAGTCACTGGCAACAAGTTTGAACTCGGGTCTTCTCGCGAATGAATCAGCTAGCGAGAGCAACGAATATATTTCGGGTCTAACTCAGTCTGCATTTTTCGAGACCGACTCAACCGGACAACTTGTCGCTAATGACAAGTTCGGTTATCTCAAGGTTGTTAGTTCTGACCCAGCCAGTTTTGAAGTTTCATATACGGTTCGCAAGAATGTCAGCTGGTCAGACGGAACACCTATCGATGCGGTCGATGTTTTGCTTAGTTGGGCGGCATCGGTAAATCTAGCTGATGCCGGTTTTCAGTCAAGCCTCTCGGGTACCGGATTAGCGGCTGCCGAGCTGCCAACTCTGGGTGTCTCTAATCGCCGAATCTATCTAAAGTTTGCGCATCCAGTTGCCGACTGGCAGAGCCTTGCCAAACTAAGTGTTCCAGCGCATCTCTTAGCTTCAGCCGCCTTCGGTGAACAGGCAGACGCAGCCACAGCTAAGCAAAAAGTTGCAGAAGCCATCCTGTCAAAAAATGTTGATTCATTGAAGAAGCTGGCAACCGCCTACAACTCTGCATTCAACCTTTCGAGCACTGAATTTGACGTAACCAAGTACGCATCTTCGGGTGCTTATCAGCTAGTCAGCGCGACCAATAGCGCAGTGGTTTTGAAGGCTCGCACTGATTGCTTCTGGTGTAAGACCGCGACCGTTGAAACAGTAAATCTGAACTTCTACAGCGACCCAAACTCGCTCATGACGGCAATAAACAACGGTGAAATTGATTTGGCAGAGGCGGTAGATACCTCAGCGCTCCCATTGGCTACGCTCGTCACAAATCTTGACCAGTTGAAAGACAAGGGTTACAAGTATTCGACTCTGCAGAGCGGACAAATCGCCGCCATCATTTTCAACTACGGTGAAGGCAGCCGACTAAATGAGACCTATAAGTACATTTCTGCTAGCGATCGAGAGAACCTAAAGCAAGCGCTTATGGCGATAGTTCCAAGGCAGCGAATCGTTGATTCTCTCGGAGTGCCAATCAAACTGGTGCGCTCTGACTCATTCGCATTCTTAAGTACCCAAAGCGACTATGTTGCCAGCGTTCAGCAAAATGGTTCGGCAAGCTACCGCGTGCAGGATGCCGAGAAGGTTGCCGAACTTCTCAAAAAACTTAGGTTGACAAGCTTGAATATCATGCGAGTGCTATTCAACTCGAGTGACTTGAATGCTCAAGTGGCATTCAACCTGATGAACCAATACGCGGCAGATGCCAAGTTGCAGCTCGCAAATGCGTCTGTTCCAGATGTTTCGACAGTAATCGCCAGCGGGCAGTATGAGGCATACATCACCAAGGTAAAGGTTTTGAGTTCGAACTCAGCAGCAATCGGCGCAATGCAGAATGCTCAGAGCACTCTCAAATCGCCAGAACTTGAAAAACTGGTTGGCGACTTGGCAGCAAACTCTGATGGAACTACCCAGAATCAGAGCCTGGCTGCCATGGATGCGCTGCTCTTCTCAAGCGATTACGGCGTGCCACTGTATGAGCTACCTAAGGTTGTCGTTTTCAGTTCGAAGTTGAAGAATTACGCAGCCCCAGTTGGCTCGAATTCTGCGGTTTCAAACTTCGACCTCTGGACGGTTGCTGCGGAAAAGCAGCAATAGTCGAATAGACTTAGATAAATCCCAATGACGCAACCCATCAAGTGGTTTTGTTGCGCCGACCAAAGGAATCTTTTATGGCTCTGGCAACCAGAGATGAACTTCGCAACGTAGCAATCGTTGCTCACGTAGACCACGGTAAAACCACTCTGGTTGATGCCATGCTTCGTCAAACCAACTCATTCGATTCGCACGCCGCAGTAGGCGAGCGCGTAATGGACTCAGGCGACCTCGAACGCGAAAAAGGCATCACCATTTTGGCTAAGAACACCGCCGTTGCTTACGCCGGTCCAGCCGCTGGCGGAAAGACCATCACCATCAACGTGATCGACACCCCGGGCCACGCCGACTTCGGTGGCGAGGTTGAGCGCGGTTTGTCGATGGTTGACGGCGTAGTTTTGCTGGTAGATGCCTCTGAAGGTCCGCTACCTCAGACTCGCTTCGTGCTGCGTAAGGCGCTTGAGGCAAAACTCCCGGTGATTCTGCTGGTTAACAAGACCGATCGTCCAGACGCTCGCATTGACGAAGTTGTTGAAGAAACTCACGACCTACTTCTGGGTCTTGCAAGCGACCTTTCTGATGATGTTCCTGATCTTGACATCGACTCAATTCTTGAGCTTCCTGTGATTTACGCATCAGGTCGTGCCGGTAAAGCAAGCTTGACCAAGCCAGCCGATGGTACTTTGCCTGATAGCGAAAACCTTGAGCCACTGTTCGAGGCAATCTTGAAGCACGTGCCAGCTCCTAAGTACGACGATGAACACCCGCTTCAGGCGCACGTCACCAACCTTGACTCTTCACCGTTCCTTGGCCGTCTAGCCCTGCTGCGCGTCTTCAACGGAACCCTAAAGAAGGGTCAGATCGTTGCTTGGGTTCGCCAGGATGGCACCACCCGTAACGTGAAGATTACTGAACTGCTTGCCACCAAGGCGCTAGACCGTTACCCAACTGAACAGGCTCTGCCTGGCGACATCGTTGCTGTTGCTGGTATCGAAGAAATCACCATTGGTGAAACTTTGGCCGACCCAGACGACGTTCGCCCGCTACCAATGATTACCGTTGATGACCCTGCGATTTCGATGACTATCGGTATCAACACCTCGCCAATGGCAGGCCGCGTAAAGGGTGCGAAAGTAACCGCTCGTCTGGTGAAAGATCGCCTTGACCGCGAGCTCATCGGTAACGTATCGATCAAGGTTCTTCCTACCGATCGCCCAGATGCCTGGGAAGTTCAGGGTCGTGGCGAACTTGCCCTTGCGATTTTGGTTGAACAGATGCGTCGCGAAGGTTATGAACTAACCGTTGGTAAGCCTCAGGTAGTAACCAAGAAGATCGACGGTAAGTTGCACGAGCCAGTTGAAGACCTAACCGTTGATGTTCCTGAAGAGTACCTAGGTTCTATCACTCAGCTAATGGCCGCTCGCAAGGGCCGTATGAAGAACATGTCAAACCACGGCACTGGCTGGGTTCGCATGGAATTCTCGGTTCCTTCACGTGGCCTCATCGGCTTCAGAACCGAATTCTTGACCACCACCAAGGGAACCGGAATTCAAAACGCGCTTTCTGCCGGTTACGAGCCTTGGGCTGGTGAAATTGTTACCCGCAACACCGGTTCGATGGTTGCCGACCGCGCTGGCGTTGCAACCCCGTTTGCGATGATCGCTCTTCAAGAGCGTGGCGCATTCTTCGTTCAGCCAACCGAAGAGGTTTACGGCGGAATGGTTGTTGGCGAGAACTCTCGTGCCGACGACATGGAAGTTAACATCACCAAAGAGAAGAAGCTTACAAACATGCGCGCTTCTTCGTCAGATGAATTCCAGGCGCTGACCCCACCTCGCAAGCTTTCACTCGAAGAGTGTCTAGAGTTTGCTCGTGAAGACGAATGCGTCGAGGTAACCCCAGAGGCAGTTCGTATTCGCAAGGTTGAACTTGACCCGAACCTTCGTGCTCGCGCAGCTTCGGCTCGCAAGAAGGCAAACGAGGCTTAGGCCAAACTAAAAAAGCCGGCTTCCCGATTGGGTCGCCGGCTTTTTTATTGCGTCTTATTTTTTACTTTTGTACTGCTTGCTGTAAAGGTAAGCAACCGGTACCACGAAGAGCACCCAAACAATGGTTTCGAGATAGCTAGGAGCCGCTCTGAATGCCACCGTTCCGCTTAGCAAAACTTCTTGAATCGAGTACTTCGGGAACCACTGCGAGAGGTCGTAGGTGGTATCTGTCAAGAAAGGCAGCACCCCAACTTCTTGAAGTTCGTGCACCCCGTAGGCAGCGATACCAGCGGCAACCAAAATCAAAAATGCGCCAGTCCATTTGAAGAATGTAGAAAGGTTCAGCTTGATTGCGCCTCGATAGATCAGGTAACCGAGCAGTGCTGCAACTAGCAGACCTGCGAGCGCTCCAGAAACACTTGCGAATGCGTTGTATTCAGCAGTTGTGGTGGTTCGCGCAGCTGCCCAGATAAACACCGAAGTTTCAATACCTTCTCGAAGCACGGCAAACATTGCAACACCTGCCAGACTCAGCGCGCCAGATGCAGAATCAAGGCGCTCCCTTAGGCCCTGTCCCATTGACTTGGCTTGCTTGGCCATCCAGAAAATCATCCAAGTGACAAAGACGGCTGCCAGAATCGAGAATACTCCTGACAGGGTAGCTTCGACCGTGTCAGAAGCTTCTGCTTCGATTGCAGTAAGGCCAAGGGCAACGGCGATCGAGATTGCGATTGCAACCGATACGCCGATCCAGATTTTCGAAATCGCATTTTTG
>JBJTOA010000094.1:0-9230 GCA_046074285.1 Micrococcales bacterium | reverse complement strand
AACGCGAATTAGGTCACCAGCTGGGTTGGGCTCATAGCCACCGGTTTCAATCATGAACGGCTTGCGCACCAGGTCATACATCGAAGACGAAGGGTCTGGTTCGAACGAAGACAGCAGCGCTGTCACCAGAACCAAAACGCTGTCACCCATGTAATAGGTTTCGCCAATGTTGTAGTGCTCATCATTTTTGTGCCAGGTGTGAACTTCGGCAACCTTGTCGTAGAGATACTCGCCTAGGCGACCAACATTCATGCGAACCTCAAGCTCGGCACGAGAGGTCAATGTCTGCTTGTAGGCATTTCGAGGAATCTGCCAAAACCTAAAGCCCTGCTTTGCAAAAACCACACGAGCACCAATCAGGTCTTCAGCAGTGTTGTATTCGAGCGGGGTTGTTCCCGGAGCCTCCTGAGCACCATCGTGCTCGCTGCCGCCAATCCAAACCACGGTCACATCGCGAAGGGCTGCGCCATCGGTGAGCAGCACAGATGCCAAAGTGGTCAGCGACCCGCCGCACACGAAGTAGAGCGGCAACTTCGAAGCAGAACGTGCTTCGCGCAAAACCAGGTCGAGACCTGCTGATGGCTGAGGGGTTGAGTCATCTACCAGCCCGTGCTTAGCGCCAGCAACCAGCTCAGCCTGAACTCCACAGAGGTCCATGGTTTCTTGGGCCAGACGAATGCCCTCAACAACACTGTCGCCAGTTTTGTCCCAGCCGTCACCCGGGCGAAGCTGCGAACTGATCACACCGACAATCTCAACCGATGGGCTGAGCAAGTGATGTGCCAACTGAACTAGACCGTCTGGGTCACCAGCGAAATCGTTGTCGATGATTACTCGAGCGCGAGGCTCGATGTTTTTTACCTGCCAGTGGTTACTCATTGCTGCTTCCGATCAAACATTCGTATGGCTGTATTTCAACCGCAACACCGATGCGCGCGGCCAAATCAGCTGGCAAATCAAACGCAAAGTCGTTGTGGTTCATCACAAACACTAGGTTGCCTCGGCGCACAACTTCAATACCCTTGCCGATAAATCCGAACTCTGAATAGATACCCGAATCTGCCAGCAGGCGATTTATAAGTGTGGTTGCCAGCGGCTTGCTCGGCTGAGTGCCTACATACCAAGCTTCACCCTTGCCAAACTCGTTTCGAGTCACAGCAACACCCTCAGCATTTGGCCCATCAAGGTAAACCGCTACCGAATTGGCTGTTTTCAAATGGATGGTCTCAGTCCAGACCTTACCCTTGCCGGTTACCTCACCCGAAAGCGAAACCTGCGGAAGTGGCTTTGAAGAACGAACCGGCTTGGCTAGTGGAGCGAACTCTTCAATCCAGATTCCGAGAGTTTCTTGCAGCTTGCCAAAATACCCACCGAGGTGAACCCCAGCATGTTCATCAAGGATGCCACTCTGATAAGAAACACAAAGGTAACCACCTCCAGCAACGTAGTCAGAAAGGTTTTGCTGCGCCGCATCATCCATGATGTAAAGCATCGGTGCAATCACCAACTGGTAACCCGAAAGGTCCGCATGCGCGGGCACGAAATCAACCAGCACATTCGCATCAAACAAGGGGCGGTAATAAGTCATCAGGTTGCCGAGATATGACAACTGAGTGTGGCCAGCCACCTGCTCGATTGCCCACCAAGATTCCCAATCGAAAACGATGGCAACCTTTGCTTGCTGGCGCTCGCCGATAATCGATTGCATGCCCGCAAGCTCATTGCCCAGTGCTGCCGTCTCACGGAAGACGCGAGTCTCGTGCCCCGCGTGACCGATGATTCCCGAGTGAAACTTTTCTGCCCCGGCACGAGACTGGCGCCATTGAAAATACATGATGCCTTCAGCGCCGCGAGCCATGGCCTGCATCGAATACAGCCGGTTCATGCCGGCAGGCTTAGCAGCATTTTGCGGGCGCCAGTTCACAGCGTTAGGCGCTTGCTCCATAAGCAACCAGCTCTTGCCGTTTGCAAGAGAGCGCATCATGTCACGAGTGGCTGCGGTTTGCGCTGGGTGCTGTGGGTCGGCAGGGTCTGGGTATGAATCGTCAGTGACGAAGTCAACCTCTTCAGCCCACTGCCAATAGTTCGCGTGCTTGAACAGGCCCATGAAGTTTGTAGTTAGCGGAATGTTCGGGGTTGCCTCGCGCAGAATCGCTGCCTCACGCTTATAAACCTCTAGCAGGGCATCTGAACTGAAACGATCCCAGTCGAGCAACTCGGTTGGGTTAATAAAAGTGGGCGCCAAAGTAGGCGGGTTGATTTCTTCGAAGTTGTCATAGTGCTGCGACCAAAACTCGGTGTTCCAAGCAGCGTTCAACGCATCAATCGAGCCGTACTTCTTTTCAAGCCACACTCTGAAAGCCGCCGCCGAATCGGCATCGTAAGAATGGGCAACGTGACAGCCGAGCTCGTTGTTCAGGTGCCAAGCAACAACTGCAGGATGCTTGCCATATCGCTCTGCCATTTTGGTGACAAGGCGGGCTGCCAAACGAGCGTAGGTTTTCGAGGATGGCGAATACTGCTGACGAGAACCGGTGCCTAGAGTGATACCAGTCGAATTCACCGGCAGAGTGTCAGGGTGATTCTTTGCCATCCAGGCTGGGGGAGCAGCGGTTGCAGTTGCGAGGTCGACAGCGATTGAGTTGGCGTGAAGCAGATCAAGCAACTCATCGAGCCAGCCGAAGTTGAACTCACCTTCGCGGGGTTCTAGTTTTGCCCAGGCGAATACGGCCACCGTTGCAACAGTGACACCGGCTCGTTGCATGAGCACCATGTCTTCATCCCAGATCGAACGCGGCCATTGTTCTGGGTTGTAGTCACCGCCGAACCAAAGCTTTGCGGGTCGCCAAGAGTTGCCGAAAACAGAAGAAGTCATGCTCAAATGTTATCGCTAACATTCGCTAACTAAAAACCTTTACTTTGAATCGATTTCGGCAATCAGCGCTTCGACTTTGCGGCGAATCTCATCGCGAATCGGTCGAACCGCATCAACACCCTTGCCGGCCGGGTCTTCGAGAGGCCAATCTAAATATTGTTTGCCAGGGTAGAAAGGGCACTTGTCACCGCAGCCCATGGTGATTACATAATCACTCTCGCGAACAGCATCATCAGTCAGCACCTTCGGAACCTGAGCGTGAATGTCAATGCCAACTTCAGCCATCGCCTCAACAGCTGCTGGGTTCACCTGATCTTTAGGCTCAGTGCCAGCAGATAGAACCTCAACTCTGTCACCAGCTAGCTCGCGCAACCAACCGGCTGCCATTTGTGAACGACCAGCGTTGTGAATGCAGACGAACAAGACAGTAGCTTTTTTACTCATGCGTTAACCATAAAGACATTGCCTTAACTCAAGATGAATAAAGCGGGGAATAACTTAGTAAAGATAGGGTTTACTTATCTCGTGAGTAATTCAGAAGTTGTATTTGGTCTCGACACATTCGGGGACATGAATAATGACCTGCAGGGAAACCCGCAACCAGCCGGTCAGGTAATCCGTGACATTGTTGATCAGGCAGTGCTTGCCGATGAGCTTGGTCTCTACGCGTTCAATATCGGCGAGCACCACCGTGATGACTTTGCCATTTCAGCGCCAGATTCAGTTTTGGCCGGCATCGCCACCCGAACCAAGAACATCAAACTAGGCACCGGCGTAACAGTGCTCTCGAGCGAAGATCCGGTGAGGGTCTATCAAAGATTTGCCACCATCCAAGGTCTCTCAAACGGCCGCGCAGAGATTACCGCGGGGCGAGGTTCATTCACAGAGTCGTTCCCGCTTTTTGGCTACAACCTTGGCGATTACAACATCCTCTTCGAAGAAAAACTCGAACTGTTAGTTGAACTACTAAAAGAGCAACCGGTTACTTGGCAAGGTCAGACTCGTTCTGCCTTATCGAATCAGCAGGTTTACCCAAAGACTGAAACCCCAATTGGTTTGCGCGTAGGCGTGGGTGGTAGCCCAGAATCTGTAATGCGTGCTGCGCGACTCGGCATTCCGCTTGCCCTCGCGATCATCGGCGGAGACCCTGCCAGATTCGCGCCATTCGCTGAGCTGTACAAAACTCGTCTTCAAGAACTTGGAAAAGCCGAGTTGCCGGTTTCGATTCACTCGCCGGGTCACGTTGCCGAAACCGATGAGCAAGCCTTAGAAGAACTTTGGCCAAACTACTCAACCGGTTTCGGTCGCATCGGTCGTGAACGCGGATGGGGACCGATGACCGTTCAACACTTCATGGGTGAAGCGCAGCAGGGCTCACTCTATGTCGGCTCACCTGAAACCGTTGCTCAAAAAATTGCATACGCAATCAAATCTGTTGGTGCACAGCGCTTTGACCTTAAGTACGCAAACGGGCCAATGCCAACCCCGATGCTGCTCAAGTCAATCGAGCTTTATGCAACCCAGGTTGTGCCGCGCGTACATGAACTACTGAACGATCGCTAAACCAGTTACGACGGCTGCGTTGGCTATCCCGCCGGCGTTGGTGAGGTCGGTAAAGTTCATGCTCGTCATCATTTCGATCGCCGCGCCAGCGCGGTTTCCTGACTTGCAGTAAACAATGTATTTCCCGGCAGGGTCAAGTTGCATTACCCGCTCGTGAAAATCAGCCGCGTTTACATCTAGGTTGAGCGCACCATCCAGGTGACCTTCAGCGTATTCCGCTGGCGTGCGCACATCGATGACAGCAGTCACATTGCTCATGTCCAGTTTCGCTGGGGCACAGGCGGCTAAACCAAAAACCAAACCAATTGCAGCGAACACAGCTAAAAACTTTTTGTAAATCAACATTTTGACCTTTTCTTTTGTATACCCCCTAGGGTATAGTAAAACTATCGCGAAAGGTATTTGAAATGCAAATCGATTCAGCAGAACTAAAGCAGGCTCGTGACCGACTGGTTCGAGTTCAAGGTCAAATCGGCGGCATCGTAAAGATGATTGACGAGGGCAGAGACTGCACCGAGCTGCTCAACCAACTGTCTGCTGCCAGCACTGCACTCACTCGTGCGGGCTTCACCATTATCGCCACCGGAATGCAGCACTGCGGCAATGACCCTGAGGGCGAAGAAAATCGCAAGGCGCTTGAAAAAGCGTTCATGTCACTGGCCTAACAGAGTAATTAATGAAAGTAATAATCGTTGGCGGAGTTGCCGCCGGAATGTCAGCTGCCACCCGACTTCGTCGCTTGAATGAGCAAGCTGAAATCGTGGTTTTTGAAATGGGCGAGCACGTCAGTTATGCAAACTGCGGTTTACCTTATTTCGTGAGTGACGTGATTTCAGATCGCGATTCACTTTTACTTCAGACCCCAAAGTCTCTGCACGATCGCTTCAACTTAGACGTTCGCGTTCGCCACAAGGTGACCAAACTGAACCCTGAGAATAAAACCGTGCAGGTTCTAAACCTCGCGACTAACAGCGAAGAAACTCACAGCTACGACTACCTAGTTTTGGCAACTGGAGCCAGCCCGCGAAAACCTGCAATCGAAGGTATTGACCGCGCTCTAAAACTTCGTGATGTTTCTGATGTTGATCTGCTAAAGCAAGCGGTGCAGCACGCGCAGACTAAAACCGCGGTGGTTCTCGGTGGGGGATTCATCGGCATCGAGGTGGCAGAAAATCTAACCAAATTGGGTTTCGCTGTCACCGTGGTTCAGCGCAATAAGAGCATCCTGCCCAATTTCGACCCTGAAATGATCGAGCCACTTCAGGCACGTTTAGTTCAGCACGGTGTGACTTTGAAGCTCAAGTCTCAGGTCGAAAAGATCAGCGCTGACAAAGTTTTTCTAACCGATGGCAGCCAGATAGATGCGGCAATTGTTGTATCTGCTACCGGAGTTAAACCGGACAACAAACTTGCAGTTGATGCGAGCTTGAAGATCGGCGTAACCGGCGGGCTGTGGGTTGATGACCAGCAGCGCACAAGCAATCCGTTTATTTTCGCTGCCGGCGATGCGGTTGAGAAACACGGTGAAATCACTGGTGAGCAGAGTCTCATACCGCTTGCAAATTTGGCGAACCGTCACGGTCGATTAATCGCGGATGTGATTGCTGGAATTTCTACCAGTGCTCACCCAAGTATCGGAACCGTCATCATCGGTGCCTTTGGTTTAGCTGCCGGAATTACCGGGCTGAGCGAGCAGGCGGCCAATAAGGCAGGCTTGCCCTTCAAAGTCATTCACCTTCACCCGAGCAGCCACGCCGGCTATTACCCGGGAGCCAAACGCATTTCGCTCAAGGTCATTTTCAACGAACAAACCGGTGAGCTACTTGGCGCTCAGGCCACCGGTGAGGCAGGTGTTGATAAACGCATCGACGTTATCGCTACCGCGATTCACGGCAATCTCAAGATCGATGACCTGATGGACCTCGAGCTTGCCTATGCTCCTCAGTTCGGTTCAGCAAAGGATGCCATCAATCAAGCGGGTTATGTCGGGAACAACGTGTTCACTCAACGCACACCGTCAGTGCAGTGGCACGAGCTTGAACACGAACTCAAGCACGCCGTGCTAGTTGATGTGCGAACCAACGGTGAGGTTTCTCAGGGAAAAATTCCCGAGTCGATTCACATTCCGGTTGACACTCTGCGAAACCACCTCGAAGAACTTAAAGGTAAGAAAGTAATTGTTCACTGCGCTGTTGGCCAGCGCGGTCACACTGCCACCCAAATTCTCAGGGGTAACGGCATCGATGCTGCAAACCTCGACGGCGGATTCCTGACCTGGCGCGCTGCACAAGACTCACAATCAAGAATCAATTAAGGATAGAAACATGTGTCAAAAAGTCACCTGCCGCACTTGCGGTAAACCAACCTGGAGCGGCTGTGGGCAGCACGTTGATCAGGTTATGCGCGGCATCCCAAAGTCACAGCAGTGCCAAGGTCACGCCAATGAACCTAAGAAGCCGGGTCTTTTGGCTCGTCTTTTTGGGGCAAAGTAATAGTCACTTTTTTCTTGAAGTCTTTGTCGATTGGCGAAGGCAGAGCGACTCGAGCTTCTTTTTGCTCTTCGATCACAATTTGAGCACTCGCTGCTGAAGGCTGAAACAGCTCGTTGATTACGCTGAGGGCAGCACCGCCGTATCTGCGTTTCTTCTTTGCCATGCTTCACACCTTAAGCCAATTGCAAAAGCAAAATCGATAGTCTTACGCCATGAGCGTAGCAATCAGCATCGAAGATCTCGCGGTCAAGCGAGGCAAAAATCAAATCATTGATGGCTTAAGCCTTGAACTACCGAAGGGCAAGATTATCGGTTTGCTCGGCCCTTCTGGCGCCGGCAAAACAACCCTGATGCGAGTCTTGGTTGGCGTGCAAGCAAATGTAAAAGGCAAAGCGGTCATTCTGGGCCACGAAGCCGGAAGTCACAGTCTCGACGTTTTGGTTTCATACGATACGCAAAGCTCAAGCGTTTTTGACGACCTAACGGTTGAGCAAAATCTCGACTTTGCACGCAAGATGTTGAATGTTCCTAAGTCACGCATCGCAAAAACTATCGAGCAAGTAGGTCTGCAAGGTCAGGCCAAACAACGCGTTGGTTCTCTCTCGGGAGGGCAGCGCTCAAGAGCCTCGCTCGCTGTAGCCCTGCTTGGTGAACCCGAGGTAATCGTGCTTGACGAGCCAACGGTAGGTCTTGACCCCGTGCTTCGTGCAGACCTCTGGCAGATTTTCAGAAACCTGGCTGATGACGGAAAAACACTGGTGGTATCTAGCCACGTTATGGACGAAGCCGAACGCTGCGACTTCATTCTTTTTGTTCGCGACGGAAAAGTGATTGCTCACGACACTCTTGCCAACATTTTGAAAACGACAAACACCAACTCTGCAGAAAACGCATTCCTGCACCTAGCAAAGGCTGGCAACTAATGAAAAGTTTGAATCGAACTCTCGCAATTAGCCAGCGCGTTCTTCGCCAGATTGCCAATGACCACAGAACTGTGGCTTTGATGTTGATTGTTCCGTCGCTGCTAACTGGTCTTTTTGCCTGGATGCTGAATTCAGACAAAATGTTTAACAACATCGGCCCCCGACTTGTTGGGCTTTTCCCTTTCACGGTGATGTTCTTGCTCGCCTCGATCACCACACTTCGCGAACGCCAGAGCGGAACTCTCGAGCGCTACCTAACCATGCCGATGCGCAGGGGAGAGTTCATCATCGGCTACGCCTTGGCATTCGGTCTGATGGCTATTTTGCAGTCTGCAATCACGCTTGCTTTCGCGATTTACGTTTGCGGTCTTGAACTTGATGACAACTTCGAATTGCTTTTGCTTGCGGCTGTCGCCAATGCCATTCTTGGTCTTTCGCTTGGTCTCTTCGCTTCGGCATTCGCTAAGACCGAATTCCAAGTAATCCAGTTCATGCCGGCTTTCATCTTTCCTCAAATCATTCTGGGAGGGCTTTTCGTCTCACGCGATCAAATGCCCGAAGAACTTGCAACCCTGAGTGACTGGCTGCCACTCACTCACTCGCTGAAGGCGCTAACAGAAATATCTAGCGGAGCATCAAGCGATGACGTGCTGCTTGAAATCGGAATCGTTGCAGCTGTTTCGCTCGGGGCATTGCTGCTCGGCGCGCTCACTCTGAGAAAGAAAACTGCCTAACTAAGGGCTTTGCTAATTAGGCTCAGAATCTGTTTTTCGATTTCAGGAGTAATTTCGATCAGAGCATACGAGGTTGGCCACATTGCTCCCGAATCCAAATTGGCAGCTTGCTGAAATCCAAGTGTGCTGTAGCGATTCTTGAAGTGCCCGCCATCCTGAAAGAACAGGATTACCTTGTCATCTTTGAAGTAAGCCTGCATCCCATACCAAGTCTTAGCAGTCAAGTCGCTGAAGTTTTTAGTGACCATTGCATGTAATTTCTCGGCGAGCTTGCGATCAGCAGGGGCCATTTTCGCAATCTTGTCGAGCACTCCTTGCAGCGCTTCAGCCTTGTTCAGGTTAGCCTTACGTTCGCGCGCGAGCTCACGCATTGCGACTTTTTCTTCCTTGCTAAAAGTTTCATTAGTCATGGCTGTATTCACCTTTTACGACGAAGAATGTTCCGCGAATCACACCCGCGAGCTTTGACTTCTGTCTTGCGAATTTGAACTTTGTAGCAAGCTCCTCAGGGATTTCCATGCCCTCAGATAGTTTGAAACCCACTGCTCTTTTACCTGCATCACCCAACGTGTAGAGCACATTGACGGCAAGACCGCTTTCATAAAAGACGTGCGTCCAGCGAATGCCGTCGACCAAAATTTCG
>JBJTOA010000093.1:0-16458 GCA_046074285.1 Micrococcales bacterium | reverse complement strand
AGACCTTATTTGAAACGCTAGCGGATAAACCCTTTTTCTCAGCGATAGTGGGGAACGCATTTCGCAAATGGTTCTCAGCGGTTTCAAACCGTTTTTGGCTCCACATTCCCGAGAATTCGTATGCCAAGGCGAAGTGTTCTGGCATGGTTTTGACCTCGACAGCTGAGTCTTTGGGAACCGGCAGGTCTTTTAGGTCGTAGCCGCTCGGCAGCACAAAAGTAACTTCATAAACTTCGTCACCAACCGGCTCTTGGATGACCGGGGCAGTCATAGCGATTTTCTGAGCCGCTTGGTTATTGCCACTGATGTAGTTGACCAGCGGGTAGAAACCGCGGTTACCGGCCGATTCGATGGTGCCGCTTGCAGTTACGCTGGCTACCTGGCAGGCGGGGTAGTGGCGAAGTTCAATGTCATTGAAGACTTCAACCACTTCATACTTCTGTTTCTCAGTCACGTTCTAAGTGTAAGAATGTTCGGCTAGACTAAGACCATTCCGTTTTTCGATCTCGCGATTTCGCGCGGTCACCAATACTGTGAGGTCTTCGTGGGTTCAATCATCAAGAAGCGCCGCAAGCGTATGTCAAAGAAGAAGCACCGCAAGCTTCTCCGTAAGACTCGCCACCAGCGTCGCAATAAGAAGTAAATCTTCTTAAGCACAAAAACCCGTCTTTGAGACGGGTTTCTTGTTTAAGGGCTATTTCTTGTGAACTTTGAGTTCGCGCTTCTTGAAATCAAGGATTTGCCAGCCTGCTGCCTTTGCGTGTTGTTCAAGTAGCTTGTCTGGATTAACCGCCACAGCCTTGCCCACCATGGTGAGCATTGGCAAGTCATTGGCACTGTCGCTGTAGGCAAAGCTTCGCTTCAAACTGATGTGTCGTTCTTCAGCCAGCGCCTTTATTGCTTTGCGCTTGGCTTTACCGTGCAGTGGTTTGCCAACCAGCTTTCCAGTAAAGATTCCGTTCTCGCGGGCTACCATGGTACCTAGCCCACCAGTGAGACCAAGCTCCTGGGCAATCTTTTCGGCGATCTCTAGAGGCGCAGCGGTAACCAGCCAAACCTCACGACCCTCTTTCACGTGCTGCTGAGCGATTCGCACAGTCTCAGGCCAGAGGCGCTTTGAAATCTGTTCACGGTAGACCTCATCGCTCATTGCCTTGAAGTCTTCAACTTTGTGACCGCCAATCAGCGGCAGGGCATTATCTAAAACCTGGCTCATAGATTTTGGCGATTCACCCATCCGGATGAATTTAAATTGCTGCCAACCGAAACGGTATAGATCTTTGCGGGTGAAGAATCCGTGCTTGAATGCTGTCAAGCCAAACATGAAGGTTGACGAACCACGAACAATCGTGTTGTCAACATCGAAGAAAGCTGCTTCGATTTTTTTCGGCTTGGAAGTGTCTTTAGGCACCGTTACAGTTTAGTTGTGAGCGAGTTAATTCACCTGACTCTTATTGAGAAGCCCGAATGCCACCTATGCGTTGAAGCCCAAGCGGCTTTAGATCGCGTGCTGTTTGGCTTTCGAGCGAGCCACCCCAACCTCAAAGTGGTTGTCGAACATCGCAACATTCTGATTGATCATGAACTTGCCCACAAGCATGGTGAAGAGATTCCCGTATTGCTCATTAACGGCAAGATGCATTCTTATTGGCACATTGATGAACCGAGGCTTCGAAAAGCCTTGGATGAACTAGCACGCTAACAGCCCAACCTTGCCTGAACTCGAAACCCTTGCCGCCTACCTAGGGCGACTCATCGACCTTGAAACACTCGGCATGCTGATGGTTTGGGGCGCACTTGGATTTCTGCTGCGTCGGCCGCTCGGCAGGATTTCAAAACTAAAAGGTTGGAAGTTATTTTGGACTGCCGGCACCACTATTGTGATTCTTGCCTTCACTCTGCGCCTGTTTAATCTAGACGGAAGTGACCCTGTGCCATGGCCTCTCAATTGGCTTGGTTGGTCACAGTCGTTGACGATTGGGGCAAATTGGTTTTTGAACCTGCTGCTATTTGTTCCCGCAGCCTTCGTTTTGGTGCTGGTCGGTAAGAAACCGAGCTGGGTGTTCGTTGGGTTGGTTCTGCTTTCGGCATTTATCGAGACGATTCAACAACTGACCTGGAGTGGTGTAGCTGACCCAGCTGACTTTGTCGCTAATTCCTTTGGTGCTGCATTCGGAATTCTGCTCGGGCTGCTCTGGAGAAGGGCCTCAAAAAAATAGTTATTGCTCACCGCCAGACTGCACGTTATCGTATAGACATAAAATCTATACAAAGCAGGGGCTGAAATGAGCGAGGAATACGTGACCACGGTTTTTATGAATGGTGGCAGCCAGGCTATTCGAATCCCCAAACAACTTCGGGTGAAGACTGCAAAGGTGGTTATCAAGCACAACCCTGATGAAGATTGCATCGAGATTCGTGAAGTCAAACAAAAAGGTTTTGATGAATTTCGTCGTCTGCAGAAAATCATGCTGGAAAAGATTGATCCTGCAGTGCTCAAGGATTTTGTCGAGAGAGTTACACGAGGTCCTGTTGATGATCCGCGTGATGAACCTAATTATTTGATTCGCGCTCTCGCTGCTCGCCAGATAGAGACCATGGCTGCTGAAAAGAAGAAGGCTTAGCGATGTATCTCATCGACGATGGCATTATTGCAAACGCAATAGCTGGCGACTCGAAGTTGCTTGACAGGCTGGAGAGGCTCGGTACTGATCAGTGGGCGATTCCAGCCAACGTAGCGGCCGAGGTGATATTTGATATCGCTAATAACCCAGGTGTATTCAAGGAAATGCGTGAGTCAATAGAAAACTTCTTGAGAAACTCAAGGATCATGCCTTTAGATTTTGAAACTCTTAGGCTTGCAGCAGAATCGAGGGTAGCAGTAGCAGATCAAGAAACTTACTTTGAACGCCACAAAATAACAACCTATGCACTGGCTCTTTCAATGAATGCAATTCTGGTTACGCGCGACAAGCATTTTTACCCGTCAAGCGATGAATTAGTCATTGATCGCTGGTAAGAATAATCCCCGAGCAATGCTTGGGGATTACCTTTATGGGAGCAAGCGGTTTGGTCCACGGAAGAGGTAGGTTACCTCACGGATGTTTGGCTGGTGCAACAAAAGCATCAGCACGCGAGCAAGGCCCATTCCGAAACCACCGTGGGTTGGGGCTCCGTACTTGAAGAAGTCGAGGTAGAAACCAAGACCTTCTGGGTCAAGACCCTTGGCCTTAGCTTGTTCGGTAAGAATGTCTAGTCGGTGTTCACGCTGGGCTCCGGTGGTGATCTCAGTGCCGCGCCAGATCAAGTCGTATGACTTGGTGAGGCTTGAGTCTTGCTCGTTGCGCATGTGGTAGAACGGGCGAACGGTTGCGGGGTAATCAGTTACGAAGACGAATTCGTGGCCAAACTTTTCGGCAACGTGAGCTGCGATCTGACGCTCGCCCTCAGGGTCGAGGTCGCCGTTGCGTTCGATGGCGTGACCGCGAGCTTCGATGATGTCTACGGCATCCTTCAATGGAATTCGTGGGAACGGAATGCTTGGAACTACAACGTCAACATCGAACAGGGCTTTGATTTCTTCGCCGTGCTTGTCTTTGACAGCCTGCAGAGCGCGCTGCAGAAGCTGCTCTTGGGTGCGCATGACGTCTTCGTGACTTTCGATGTGAGAAATCTCAAGGTCGACAGAAACGAATTCGGTTGCGTGACGTGAAGTGAAAGATGGGTCAGCGCGGAACACTGGGCCGATTTCGAAGATTTTGCCGAGCCCTGACATCATGGCCATCTGCTTGAAGAACTGAGGGCTTTGAGCAAGGTAGGCGTGAGTCTCGAAGTATTCGAGCTTGAAAAGTTCAGCGTTTGATTCTGAAGGGCTAGCCATCAGTTTTGGTGAGTGAATTTCGATGAAGTCGTTCTCGTACCAGTATTCGCGCCAGGCCTTTTCGATGGTGGTCTGAATGCGGAATACCAAGTTCATCTCTGGGCGGCGAATGTCAAGGAATCTCCAGTCGAGACGCTTGTCGATACTGGTGTCTTCGGCGATTGGAGTTTCTGGGTCAGCCAGGGTAACGATGCTCAACTTGTCGAGCTGAATCTCGATGCCGCCGAGCTTCACGCGCTCGTCGTGAATCAGGCGACCTTTGACGGTGACGAAAGATCCGTGGGTGAGGCTTGAGATGTTTTCGGCTTGAGCGTCTTCTTCTTCACGCTTATAGGTGACCTGAACAGAACCTGACTCATCACGCAAAATCACGAATTGGATGCGCTTTTGGTCGCGGAGGGTTTCAACCCAACCTGAAAGTTCGACCGGCCCGTCTTCGAGGGCGGCTAGGTTCTTGATTAGAACACGTTCTGACATAAGTTATTTGGCTTTCAAAAGTTTGATGATTCTCAGGGGATTACAAGCATCCGAGCCCTAACTAGCAAGTTTAGTGGCGGTTAGACTAGATACAGTCATGCCCGCAGATCGCATTCACCTAGTTCGCCATGCAGAGGTGCACAACCCTGATGGCGTTCTCTATGGTCGGCTCGAGAATTATCGGTTGACCGACCGTGGTCACCTGATGGCGAAAGCAGCAGCCGATTTTCTGGCAGCCTCGAATCGCAAAATGTCAGCATTATTTGTTTCACCACTGCAGCGGGCACGAGAGTCAGCTAAGCCAATTCAAGCTGCTTTCGGGTTGACTCCGATTGTTGATGAGCGACTAATTGAGCCTTACAACATTTTCGAGGGTATGAACATCAAGGGCGGCAGACTGCTGGTTCGCCCGCACCTCTGGTTTCACCTTCGCAACCCGCGCACACCATCTTGGGGTGAACCGTTTACCGAGGTCGCTGAGCGCATGCTCGCGGTGATCAACGAAGCTTTCGATTCAGTTTCTTCTGGTGATGTGGTTTTGGTGTCTCACCAGCTACCGATCTGGATGGCTCACTCTGTGGCGGTTGGCAAATCGCTTCCGCACAATCCGGCCATCCGCCGCTGTTCACTTTCTTCGATCACCAGCTTCGAACGAAACGACGGCAAGCTCATAGAAGTTGACTACCAAGAGCCAGCAAAGAAGTTGTTGCAGGGCGCAGTTGATGAGGGAGCGGTTTGATGATTCACAGAGTTTTGGGTTTGACGCTGGTCGCTGGTTTGGCACTAGGAGTAACCGGCTGCACAGCGAATGACAATCTCGCACAGCAATTTCGTGAGGGCGATAACAAAACCTACATCGCCGGTGATGGCACCGTAACCGAGTTTGCTGCCGAAGATCGCGGAGCATCAATCAGCTGGTCAGGTGTTACCGAGAGTGGCGACAAGTTATCTTCAGACCAGTTAGCTGGCGTAGTTACTGTAGTGAATTTTTGGTTTGCTGGCTGTGCTCCGTGTCGAGCTGAGGCAAAAGATCTGGTTGCACTTGCCGACGAGTATGCCAAGGATGGCGTGCAGTTCGTCGGTGTGAACGTTCGCGACTCAGCAGCCACGGCTCTCGCGTTCGACCGGAATTTTGGCATCAACTACCCGTCAATCATCGACAATGAGAGTGGCTCGGTGGTGCTGTCATTCACCGACACTGTGAGCCCAAACGCCGTGCCAACCACTTTGGTTATCGATAAACAGGGTCGCGTCGCATCACGAATTCTAGGTCGCCTAGAAAAGAGCACCCTGTCAGCTTTGATTCGAACAGTAGTTGCAGAGAAGTAAATGAACCCGACCGAAATTGTGCTCAACAGCTCACTGCTGGTTGCAATTCCGTTCGCTATTTTGGCTGGGCTAGTCTCATTTATTTCTCCGTGCGTTCTGCCGTTGGTTCCTGGCTATCTCGGATTCGTTTCAGGTATGGCATCCAGTGAAAAAGGCAAGGGCAAGATCGTTCTCGGCACAGTTTTGTTTGTGCTTGGCTTCACTTTGGTTTTTGTCTTGCTCGGAACAGCACTTGGTTCGCTCGGAACGATTCTGCTCGTCGAGGGTCGCATCTGGGTTCAGCCGATTGCCGGTGCCCTTGTGATTTTGCTCGGTTTGGTTCTTATGGGTCAGTTCGGCTTCATGCAGAAGACCATCAAACTTAACATCACCCCAAAAGCAGGGCTGGCATTTGCTCCGCTGCTCGGCATTATTTTTGGTCTCGGCTGGACGCCTTGCATTGGGCCGACCCTTTCGGCTGTGATGACTCTGGTTCTCACCGAAGGTAGTGCAGGTAAAGGTGCGCTGTTGGCATTCTGCTACTCGCTTGGCATCGGGCTGCCGTTCATTGCGCTGGCCTTCGGTTTTTCGTGGGCAACTGGCTCAGTCGCTTTCGTGCGCAAGCACATTCGCGGCTTCAACATCGCAGGCGGTGCGCTCTTGATTTTGCTCGGTCTGCTTTTGGTCACTGGGCTCTGGAATACCTTGATCGCACAGGTTCAGGGGGTGTTCGGTGTCTTCGTTCCAATCCTCTGAACCCGACATAAAAGAACCTCGCCTCGGCTTAGCCGGCTGGGCGCGCTGGATTTGGCGCCAGCTAACTTCAATGCGCACTGCTCTCTTCTTGCTATTGCTTTTAGCAGCTGCCGCAATTCCAGGTTCGCTAGTTCCGCAGCGCAGCGCTGACCCGAACGGTGTCACTACTTATTTTCAGCAGAACCCGCAGCTGGCTCCGGTGCTCGACAAACTTCAGCTGTTTGATGTTTACTCATCAGCTTGGTTCTCGGCGATTTACATTTTGCTTTTCACTTCATTGATTGGATGCGTGCTTCCGCGAGTAAAGAAGCATTACCTCGCAGTTATCAGTGCGCCGGCAGCCACCCCATCTTCGATGAAGCGCATGCCTGCCTATCGAGCAGTAACTTCGAAGCAAAAGGTCTTGCAGCAGGCTGAGCAAGTTCTCAAGCAGCAGGGTTATCGGGTTGTGGCTGATGGCAAGTCGGTCGCGGCTGAGCGCGGTTACTGGCGCGAAACCGGAAACCTGATTTTTCACAGCGCTCTGGTTTTCGTTTTGATCTCTGTCGGAATTGGCGGAGCATATTCTTTTAGCGGCCAGCGAGTTTTGGTCGAGGGCGAGACGTTTGTAAATAACCTCGCTGGCTTTGACTCTTTTGCGCCCGGCATCGCATTCGATGAGAAGCAACTGCAGCCTTTCAGTATGACTCTTGAAAAGTTCACCGCGCAGTACGATTTGCAGAATCGTCAAAACGTAGGAACCCCGCTGGATTTTCGCGCTGATGTCACCACTCAACTTCGTGGCAGTTCTGAAACATCAAGCGCAACCATCCGGGTAAATGAACCGCTCGAAATGCCTGGGGCCAAGGTTTACCTAACGGGCAATGGCTATGCACCGGTAATCACGATTCGTGACGGTGAGGGCAATGTTGCTTTCAGCGGCCCGGTAATCTTCTTGCCACAGGATGCCAACATGACTTCACTCGGAGTTATCAAGGTGCCAGATGCGAAGCCATCACAGTTTGGTGTTGCGGCATTTTTCTACCCGACGGTAGCAAAGCTAAAAACCGGCGCATTCACCTCGGGCTTTCCTGCCCCGGTAAACCCGCTGCTCACCATGAACATTTACGAGGGTGACCTCGGTCTAGACAACGGGATACCTTCGAATGTGTTCTCGCTCGCGACCCACGGGTTGAAGCAACTCACCGGTGGCAAGACCGGCGTAAAGAGCATTGAGCTTGAAATTGGTCAGTCGGCAGTTTTACCTAAGGGCCTTGGCACCGTTTCTTTTGATGGATTGAAGCGCTATGCCGCGCTAGATATTGATTACAACCCAACTCAAGTTTGGGTTTTGATTTCAGCGCTGCTGGCACTCGGTGGCTTGATTCTCAGCCTGTTAGTGCCGCGCAGAAGAGTTTGGGTGAAGCAAACCGCAAACGGTTTTGAGGTTGCCGCCCTTGCTCGCGGTGATGACCCGAATCTGATTCGCGTTATCGACGAAATCATTGAAGAATTGCAATCGAAGAAAGCAACAAAATGAAACAGATAGTTCTCGACGAAAATCTCTCACAGATCTCACTACTAGGCATCTATGCATCGATGCTCTTTTACGCAGCTGCGTTCGTGTGTTTTGCGTTTAACCTCTCACGCTTAGCAAGTGAGCAGAAGAACGTTCGCGATTCAGCATCAAAACTCGAAAAAGCCGGGCTCGTTCTAATGTGGATAGCGCTTGCGGGTCACGCATTCGGTGTAGTTGCTCGAGGTGTTGCTGCGCAACGAGTGCCTTGGGCAAACATGTACGAGTTCTCAATCACCGGCACCCTAGTTGCAGCGGTCATCTATCTTGTAGCGCAAATCGCAAAGCGTGAAATTCGATACATCGGCACATTCGTTGCAGGTTTCATTACCTTGGTGCTCGGCATCGCCACCACGGTTTTCTATGTGCACGTGAAGAGCCTGATGCCTGCGCTGCAGGACTACTGGCTTGTCATTCACGTTTCGGTGGCTATTCTCGCGACTGCATTCTTCAACATTGCCGCCGCCCTTTCAATCACTTATCTTTTTAAGACTGCAAAGTGGCCTTCAAAATCAAAGTTCATCACTCGAGTGCTAGCGCTTTTCCCAGAAGAAAAACGCCTAGAGCAGTTGAGTTACCGCTTCAATATCATCGGTTTCATTCTGTGGTCATTCACCCTGATTGCTGGTGCAATTTGGGCAGAGCGCGCCTGGCACCGCTACTGGGGTTGGGATACCAAAGAAGTCTGGACTTTCATCATCTGGACCATTTATGCGGGTTATCTGCACGCTAATGCGACTAGAGGCTGGAACGGCAAACGTTCGGCTTGGCTAGTTGTGGTTGGCTTTGCAGCCATCATTTTCAACTTCACCATCGTGAACCTTTATTTCAAAGGGCTTCACGTCTACAGCGGCCTCTAAGACTTAGCGCCTAGACCTTCTAGTTCGCGCTGAACCTCGGCTGCTACCTCAAGGAATCCCTTGTCATCTGAGTTGTAGGTGAAGTGCATTCCTGGCTCAACCGTGACTTTGAAGTTTTCTTTCAAAGCGTCGATAACACTCGAACGAAGGCAAAGTTCACTCTGCATGCCGATGACTTCAAGTTCATCGATGCCTAGAGCTTCTAGAGTGGCAGCAAATTCTGGGTTGCTCTCGAAAACGCTGAAGGTGCTCTTCCAAATCACAATGTCAGAATCCTCAGGTTTGAATACCGGGTCGAACTGATCCAGTGGCCATCCTTCTTCAGGGTCGTTAAGAACTTGGATTATCTGCTGGCCGGCAGCGCGAGCCGCCTCGAGCCGCGATTGAAGCTTGGCTCGGATGTCTTCGGCATTCGGCAGTGCCCACTGCCCAAAGAGCATGTTTACTTGAGCGTCGATCAGCATTAGCGCTTTCAAAGGTGCAACTCCCGGTAACTATCTTCAAGACGTTCTAGCCACCATTCGGTGACCGCTTCGTCGGCTTGGTATGTATCTAATAACTTAGGCGATGGCGCTACGCGCTGCACTTCGATTTGACCACCCTCTGGCTTTAGCGAAGCTTCGACAAGGTCTGCCGCGAAAAGCGAAAGAGTCGCTAACCCACAGGCGTATTCAAGGTTCGGCAGAGCAGCTGCCAGGTGCAAACCCTGGCTGATTCCCAAACTAGATTCAAGTGCGCTGCTTACCACCACAGGCAGTTGTGCCTGCTCGGCAATCGCGAGTGCACGACGAACGCCACCGAGTGGCGAAGCCTTTAGCACCAGAAGGTCAGCGGCATTTGCTTGCGCAACAGCAATCGGGTCACTGGCTTTTCGCACGCTTTCATCGGCGGCGATTTTCACGTGGCCGACAAGTTTGACTTTGAGCTCTGCGAGCTCGCCAATTGATGCGCAAGGCTGTTCAAAATACTCGAGCTCAATGTGGGCCTTGTCTAGCGATTCGATGAGTGCGAGCGCCTGCTCAACCGTAAAAACTCCGTTGGCATCGATGCGAATCTTGGCCTCGGGATAGGCGATTCGAACTCTAATGAGACGTGCCAGGTCATCGAGAATGTTTTGCCCAGGTTCGCCAACTTTGACTTTTACAGTGGAGAATTCCCCGAATCTAGCCAGCACACTCTCAACTTCACCCGGAGCAACTGCGGGAAGAGTGGCATTGACTTGGATAGTTTTGCGCAGTGCATTCGGCTGCACAGAATATGCGAAGTCAATGGCTGAGGCTAACCAAACCGATGCCTCTACCGGCTCATACTCGACAAATGGCGACCACTCTGCCCAACCCTGTGGGCCTTCAAAAACCAGCATTTCGCGCCTGGTCAAACCGCGAAACTTAGTTGCTAGCGGCAGTTCGATTACGCGCGCGGTTGCTTTTAGGTCAGCGAGGGTGGGGTTCACAAGGTTAGTCTAGAAGCATGTCACGTATCGTTTCAGAACTTTTCGATGCCTCGGTTTGGCGCGAGGTCAAAGGCTTCACTGAACTTACCGACGTGACCTACCATCGCCACAGCAAGCTTGGCATCGTGCGAGTGGCATTTGACCGACCTGAGGTGCGAAACGCATTTCGCCCACAAACCGTAGATGAGCTTCTAAAAGTTCTAACTCACGCTGCCGAAGATGCCCAGGTTGGCGTTGTGCTTTTGACTGGCAATGGCCCATCAACCAAGGATGGCGGCTGGGCGTTTTCAAGCGGTGGCGACCAACGCGTGCGCGGAAAGCACGGCTACGAAGCTGGCGAAGGTGTTAGCGGCCGCCTGCACATCCTTGAAGTTCAAAGACTTATTAGATTTATGCCCAAGGTTGTCATCGCTCTAGTGCCTGGTTGGGCAGCCGGTGGTGGTCACTCGCTTTTTGTGATTGCTGATCTTGCTCTCGCCAGTCGCCAGCACGCGCGATTCAAGCAGACTGATGCAGATGTTGGTTCTTTCGATGCCGGTTACGGCAGTGCTTATCTCGCTAAGCAGGTTGGGCAAAAGTTCGCTCGCGAAATTTTCTTTCTTGGTCAAGAATATGATGCCCAGCGCGCCTATGAAATGGGTGTCGTGAATGCTGTTGTCGAACATTCAGAACTTGAACGCGTTGGCATCGAATGGGGTGCCGAAATTCTTCGCAAGTCGCCGACCGCAATACGTATGCTCAAGTACGCGATGAATGCCACTGATGACGGCATGGTCGGGCAGCAGATTTTTGCAGGTGAGGCTACGCGTTTGGCTTATGGCACCGATGAGGCTGCCGAGGGCAGAGACGCCTTCTTAGAAAAACGAAAGCCAGACTGGTCTAAATTCCCTTGGCACTTCTAAAAGAGGTTTCTGCGTTTGAACCGGTGAGCGCAATCGTTGCATTAGCTGATGCGCTCGCGGGTCAAGACGCCGTATTTATAAGTGAAACCCCAAATCTCGAGGGTGCTGAAGTGGTTGCAGACCAAATCGCACTTGTGGTTGAAAGTTCTGGCTCAACGGGAATTCCTAAGCGAATCGAATTGAGCCGAGCCGCGCTAATCGCAAGTGCTACCGCGAGCGATGAAGTTCTCGGTGGCCCGGGTCAGTGGCTGCTTGCTCTGCCGATAAATTTCATCGCTGGCGCAAATGTTCTGATTCGCTCTTTAGTTTCAGAAACTCAACCGGTTTTGATGAACACCAGAATGCCATTTACTACCGAAGGCTTTTCTCGGGCAGCCAGCATGCAAAGTGCCGAGCGCAGATACACATCACTGGTACCCACGCAGCTGAAGCGACTGCTCGATGCCAGCGAATTAGATGAATTTTTGCTTCGGCAGCTGCAGAGGTTTGACGCCATTTTGGTTGGCGGGCAGGCCGTGGATGCTTCTCTAGTCGAACGTTGCGCGCTAAAGGACATCAAGCTCGTGATTAGTTATGGAATGAGCGAGACCTGCGGCGGTTGCGTCTATGACGGCAGACCACTGCCGGGGGTTGAAGTGCGCATTTCTGATGCCGGCGAAATCGAAATCGCAGGGCCGACCTTAGCTGAGGGTGTTGCAACCGCAGGTTGGTATCGCACGCACGACCTTGGAGAAATGGTCGATGGCAAACTGGTGGTTTTAGGGCGCTCAAATCGGGTGCTCAACTCAGGCGGTCTGAAAGTTTCACTCGATCGAATCGAAGAGGCAGTTCGCGAAATCGGTGGGGTTGCTGAGGCGGCCGCACTTGCCCTGCCAGACAAAGAGTGGGGCGAGCGCGCCGCCGTGGTTTACGTTGGCAGCCCAGAGATAGCCGACTACATCGCTACCGAAGCACTTGTAGAACTCGGCCCAGCTGCAAAACCAGTGCGGGTGATCAGGGTGGCAGCAATTCCAAAACTCGTAAGTGGAAAAACTGACTACCTATCGCTCGCGACACATTTCGAATAGGAAGATTTTAGAGTGGCTAAAAAATCTCTGACCAAAGCCTGGCTAACCGGTGCCAGATTGCGCACGCTACCACTTGCAGTTACGCCTGTTCTGCTCGGCGCAGCATCTGCCCAAACCAGCGGGCGACTAAATCTCACATTGACTTTGCTGGCAGCTGCGGTCGCCCTGCTTTTGCAGATTGGCGTGAACTACGCAAACGACTACAGCGATGGCATTAGAGGCACGGATGCCAACCGGGTTGGCCCGACCAGGATTACTGCTAGTGGGCTGGTTCGACCGAAGTCGGTCAAGTTGGCTGCTTTTATTTCGTTCGCGCTCGCCGCAATCGCAGGCTTGGCTATTACCTGGTTGACCGGTTACTACTGGTTTATCGCAGTGGGTCTGGTGTGCATTATTGCGGCCTGGTACTACACCGGCGGTAAGCATCCTTACGGTTATGCAGGGCTAGGCGAGCTTGCAGTCTTCGTTTTCTTCGGTTTGGTCGCAACCATCGGCACTTCGTTTATTCAAGAGGGCATTGTCAACCCGATTGCAGTGCTGCTCGGTGTGAGTTCAGGATTCTTTGCGAGCGCCGTGCTGATGGTTAACAACCTGCGCGATATTGAAACTGACCGAATCGCTAAGAAGCGAACCCTTGCCGTCAAGGTCGGCAAATCTGGCGCGAAGTTCTTATTTTTTGTAATGCTTTGGCTGCCGGTTGTAGTGCACGCGCTGGCGGTTCTTCTAATTCCGAAGGCACTGATTAGCTATGCGGCAATATTCCTAATCGCTCCGACAACTTTGATTGTGGCAACCGCAAAAACCGCGAAAGAACTGATTCTCGCTTTGAAGCTCACGAGTTTTGCTGCGCTGGTTTACGCGCTATTTACTCTTCTTAGCGTGCTCATCTAGCACTTCGTCTTCGACCTCAGCCTTTGGCTTCTGCTGGGTGCGGGCATAGATTGCACTTGAAACTGCGTCTCGCTGTTTACCGAGAAACAGCAGTGAGATCGCCAACCCAAGAACTGCCGCGAACAGAGCCGATAGCAGCGGGTCTATTCCGAGAGCCACGAAAATAACTAGTGCGACCACAAAAATAGCGATTCGAAGAATGAAATAGACCAACCAAGCTTTTGTCATGATTTAAGTCTAAGTTCGATTTCACTTAGGGTTAAACCGTGCGGTTCTTCTTGATGACTATTGCGGCCTGGGTGATTTTCACCGTTTTCGTCGCAGTCTTCGCAATCTCACATGACGGTCGCAAAATGCGCCTGCTTCCTAAGCTGGCTTGGCTAGCCCTGATTCTGGTCATGCCATTCGTCGGTGGCATCCTGTATCTCACCGTTGGGCGACCTGCAGTGAAGCCTGAGCCACCAACACGCTCGGTTGCACCAGATGACAATCCCGAATTTTTGGCTGACCTAGAAGAACGTTTGCGCAATCAAACAGATGACAAAGATGACAAGTAGTCAGGTCATCGCAGCGAACCTGCTCGCTGAACTAGTCAGCGGTGGCGTCGAACACGTTTTCATCGCGCCGGGCTCAAGATCTCAAGCGCTTGCGATTGCGGCTCAGCAGTTGGCCCAGGTCAAACAACTGAACTTACACGTGGTGCTCGATGAGAGGTCGATGGGGTTTCAAGCCCTCGGTGTCGCTAGGGCAACCGGCAACCCAGTGGCTCTGGTAACTACATCGGGAACCGCGGTGGCAAACCTTCACCCGGCCGTGCTAGAGGCTTTTCACTCTTCGGTGCCTCTGGTCTTGCTGACCGCAGATCGCCCAACCGAACTCAGGGGAGTAGGTGCTAACCAAACCACCCAGCAGCTCGGCCTTTTTGGTTCAGCGGTTCGAGAATGCATCGCACTAGATGATGCAACAGCCGAGGATGCCAGGGCGGCCGCGGTGCGCGCACTTCACGTGTCGCAGGGTTACGCTCTGAACCCAGAAGGTGTGATGTTTGGAGGGCCGGTGCAGATTAACATCGGCTTTCGTGAACCGCTTGCTGATTTAGAGCCAAGGGCTGAAGATTTGCTGCATCACGGCCCATGGCAGCATGAGCTAGATTTTCCGCTTGCACCTGCGGTTGAAATAGACCTTGGTAAAAAAACCATCATCATCGCGGGCGATAGTGCTGGTGAAGAAGATGTGCCAGACGGAATCCCGATTTTTGCCGAACCTTCTTCAAACCTGCGCTGGCTTCCAGAAGCTATTCAGAACTACCACGTGCTTTTTGAAGATGAAGTTTTGCTCAGTCAGGTAGAGCAAATTTTGATCTTCGGTAAACCAACGCTCAGTCGACAAATTCAGAAGTTGGTGCGCGAACTTAGAGTCGAGAAATACGCCATACCCGGTCGCCATCGCGTCTACCAACCAACGCCAACTGTCACTCAGGTCTTCGCAGTGGAATACGTTTCTGAACCTTCTGAGAGCTGGCTCAATAATGTTGTTCAACTTGCGCAAGAACGAAGCATCATCGCTATGCGCACTGACGATTTAAACAACGACTGGATTGTCTCTCAGGTTTACGAAGCCAGCGACGAAGATGACGCGGTGGTTTTTGGTGCAAGCAACATCATTCGACAGGCTGACCGCAGTGAGTCGACTCCGCAGGTGCAGATTTTTGCCAACCGCGGTTTGGCTGGCATCGATGGAACGATTGCGTTTGCCAGAGGCATTGCGTTATCTGGCTTCTTCAAGAGGGTGAGAGCTGTGATTGGTGACCTCACGGCCATCCATGATCTTTCTTCGCTGGCTCAAGAGGTAACTACGGCTCAGCACCTTCAGTTGCAGATCATCGTTGCCAACGACGGCGGAGGGCGCATCTTCGAAAAGCTCGAAGTGGCTCACCTGCTGAACCGTGAAAATTTCGAACAGCTATTTGTAACTTCGCATGAGGTTGATTTCGGCAAAATAGCTGCGGGCTACGGGTGGGATTTTGTTCAGGTGCGCACGGTTCGCGATCTAGATGAAGCGCTCAAGCTTCAGGGTCAAGTGCTAATTGAGTGCGTAACGAATGGGCTGGAACTTTAGTTCGGTTTCTGCAAGTTCAGCGCTAGGTTCAGATTCTGCAACCAAGCCACAACCGGCAAATGCCCGGATGCTTGAGTCTTTCAAATAACCACCGCGAAGTGCAATGGCCCATTCACCATCGCCGTCTGCACTAATCCACCCCACTGGCCCAGCATATGTCGCACGATCGACACCCTCAAGTTTTTCAATTTCAGCGAGTGCTTTTTCAGTCGGGGTTCCTGCAACCGCAGCCGTCGGGTGCAGTGCTGCTGCGAGAGTTAGCGATGATTGCTCTTCGCGCAAAACCGCGGTGACATCACTCGCTAGGTGCCAGACGTTTGGCAGTGCGAGGCTGAAAGGCTTTTCATCTGCAATGACCTGGTCGCAAAGTTCTTCGAGTGATTTAACTAGCGACTGCAAAGCGAATTGGTGCTCGTGATTATTCTTGGTCGACTCAGCTAAGGCAGTTGCGATAGCGCGGTCGACCTGGGGGTCGGTTCCGCGACTTGCGGTTCCGGCGAGCACTCGCGCTGAAACCTGCGAGTGGGTCACCCTAACGAGAAGTTCGGGAGATGCCCCGAACGTGCCTGCAACGCTGTATGTCCAGCAGTTTGGGTACCTCGAAGCAAATCGAGCTAGCGCTTTTCTGAGGTCGAAGTCTGGTTGTACTTTGCCGATTAGATCGCGAGCGATGACAACTTTCTCTAGGGCGCCTGTCTTGATGAGTTCGATCGCTTTGACGCACTTGGCTTCAAACTCGGCGGAACTTACGGCACCCTCTTCGAAAATCACATTCGAACTCAGGTAATTTTCGTGGCTTGCTTCAAAAGTCTCAACGCTGTCTACTTCTGCTGGCTCCGGTTCGCCATCCTGCCAAACCTGGGTAATCCAGGCTCTGCCATCTCGCAGACCTAGAACAGTATTCGGAATAATCAGTGTCGAGCTAGTTGCGCTTTTAGCGCTGAAGGTTAGAGAACCAAAGGCAATCAGACCTCGACCAAGCCCAGTAACTGAGTCATCGATTATGGCCGACTCAGCGATGGCTGAGAACTCTGAAGCAAGGGTCTCGAATCTGGTGCTGCCTTTCGCGGTAAGTTGCACCGCAATGCCGCTGCCGAGCATGCCTTCACCATCTCGAACAAAGACAGCGCCGTTCGGGCTGAGATGGTTTGTGAGTTGGAATCCGGCAGGTAGGTCAATCGCTCGAGTACG
>JBJTOA010000092.1:0-7364 GCA_046074285.1 Micrococcales bacterium | reverse complement strand
ACTGCCAGCGGTTCATAACCGGCATTCAGAACTAGAGTGCGCATAGAGGCCCTTTCGAAGCATCCCAGATGGCTTTTGGGTATTCGGTTTTAGCGCAGCACAATAAAAAAACGCGCCGTCAATCAGACGACGCGTTGATTTGCCAAATGGCGTTGTTGGAGATGGGCATGGTGCATTTCATGCTTGGATGGCACGACAGACATCAATATCATCACCTCACCATTAGAGTGCTGTTGATAAGAAATCTACGCCTGCAAGGTTAAAAGCAAATGAGTTGCACTGCGTGTCGCATAACTTTTATGCAACAGCTAGTTGGTCTTCAGGCGAACGATGAAGTACTCGTTGGTGTAAATCGGAGCTAGCTTTACGGTGTCGCCTGGACGTGGAGCGTGCAAGAACATTCCCGTTCCCGCGTAGATACCATCGTGGCTTAGGTCATTTAGCACCACGATGTCACCCGGCAAAGCATCTTCTTTGTGGATGATAATGCCCATTCGAGCTTGAGCGTGCACCGAGTGAGGAAGGTCGAGACCAAATTGGGCAAAGACGAATCTCACGTAACCAGAGCAGTCAAAGCCGCCAGGGTTCTCTCCGCCAAATACGTAAGGTACGCCAATGTACTTGCGAGCAACCTTCAGCACAGACTCACCATCGATTTTGCTAAACGGTGGATTCTTTACGAAGTCTGCAGCGCTCGGACCGCGGTAAGAGCTGTAACGATTGAGCAGAAGTTGTCGCTCTAGATTGCTCTTTGTGGTCTGCTGAATCTTGATTCGATCAAACTTCTGAATCGCAAGATTAGTAATAGTCAACCCCTGAGTCTTAGGGTCCATCGAAACTGCGTAGGCATTCGAAGTCACAAACTGTGCCATCGCAGCTTCTTGAGGGCTGAAGGCATAGGCGGGTAATGCAACGGTGGTGAAAATGCCAGCAGAGGTCAGCATGGTGAGAGACTGGCGAAGCTTAGACTTGCGATTTGCCCCAGTATTGCGAACCACAGATCTCGCGGATGGATTGGTTGCCTCAAGAGAGTCTTGGATCAGCCGTTGAACTTCAGCATCATGGCGAGCTTTCTTTTTAGCCTCGCGTAAATCCTTGCGCGACGGCTTGCGCTCTGCGTCGCGAATTTGACGACGAGAGCGTAACTCGATTTGCTCAAGCACATTGATCTCTACATCAGAGCGGTGCCTAGGACTCAAACTAAAACCTCCAGATTCAAACCTTTTGGCCTCACATCGAAACAATAGTTCTTTGAGATTCAGACTGTGAGTAAAGAATCATCCGAATCCGATTGAAAACCCAGGTTTCAGGTTCGCAACCCTTTAAGTTTACTTTGGATGCCCAGATTCGTCACTATCAGGGTCACAAATTGACCCAATTGCCAGCATTTTTTGAGGTTGTTATTTCTCAACGAAAAGATGCATGGCGAGCTCAGGTTCAAAAGACTCCCCGTCTTTTCGGCCTTCTGCCCAGATAATCCAACGCCCGGCATCGTGGCAAATATTGACATTTGCGCCGGGCAGAATGCCCTGTTCTTTGAGATCAACCAGTAGGTCAGTATCAACCTGCAGAGGTTCGCCGATGCGCACCAGTTTATAAACCGGTTTCAGAGCATTCTGATCAAGTGCTGCGATGGATTCAACGCCTGTGGTGAATTCTTCAGAACGGCCCAAACCAAGTTCTTCGAGACCAGGAATCGGGTTGCCGTATGGTGACAGGTGCGGATCTCTTATAAGTTCAAGGATTTTGCGCTCAACTGTCTCGCTCATGACGTGTTCCCAGCGGCAGGCCTCTTCGTGAACCAACTCCCAGTCGAGTCCGATTACGTCTGCAAGAAGTCGTTCGGCCAAACGGTGCTTGCGCATTACAGCAACTGCTTCGCTTCGACCAGTATCAGTCAGTTCAAGGTGGCGGTCATCACTAACCTTAACTAAACCGTCGCGCTCCATTCGCGCGACGGTTTGAGAGACCGTTGGGCCGGATTGCTGAAGCCTTTCAGAGATTCTGGCGCGCATCGGCACCTGACCCTCTTCTTCGAGTTCAAGAATCGTGCGAAGGTACATTTCGGTGGTGTCAATGAGATCAGTCAATGGCCCTCCAAGCATCCCAACTAATGGAACAATTATCCCCCAGCAGACTGGGCTGGTGTGGTCTGTCGGTAAACTTTTTGCATGCCTGAAATCATCATCCCAGCCAACTTGCTCCCTGCCGATGGTCGCTTTGGTTGCGGCCCTTCTCGTTTACGCGACGCCCAACTTGCAGCCTTTGCCGCTGAGGGAGCGAAGCTCATGGGCACCTCACACCGCCAAGCGCCAGTTAAGAATCTGGTAAAGCGAGTTCAAGAAGGTTTGATGCACCTCTTTCACAACCCTGAGGGCTACGAGATTGTTTTGGGAAATGGTGGCTCGACCGCATTCTGGGATGTTGCATCGCACTCTTTGGCGCTTGGTAAATCTCAGGCTCTCGTGCACGGTGAATTTGGCGCCAAGTTTGGCCAAGCTCTGAAAGCCCCTTGGCTTGATTCTGTAAACGTGATCAACGGTGAACCTGGGTCACGACTCTGGCTCGAAGCTGAGGCCGGTGTCAAACAATATGTTTACCCGCAGAACGAAACTTCAACCGGTGTTATCGCCCCAGTCAAGCGCGTCACCGGGGCAGACTCAGATGCGCTATTTTTCACGGATGCAACTTCTGCCGCCGGAGGTGTCGACTTTGATGCCAATGAGACAGACGTCTACTACTTCGCGCCACAGAAAAACTTTGCTTCAGACGGTGGACTCTGGTTCTCACTCATGTCACCTCGCGCTATCGAACGTGCCGAGCAGATTGCCGCCAGCGAGCGATACATTCCTGAGTTCCTGAGCCTCAAGGTGGCTATCGATAACTCAAGACTGAACCAGACTTTGAACACCCCCGCGATTGCAACCCTTTTCTTCTTGGCTGAGCAAATCGACTGGATCAACGCAAACGGTGGTCTTGCCTGGGCAGATGCTCGCACCAAGGCGGCATCTTCTCACCTCTACCAATGGGCAGATCAAGCAAGTTTCGCGACCCCGTTCGTGAGCAACCCTGACCACCGCTCGCAAGTTGTAGTCACCATTGACTTCGATGCCTCAGTGGATGCCGCCGAAGTTGCCAAGGTGCTGCGCAAGAACGGTGTGGTCGATGTTGAGCCTTACCGCAAGCTCGGACGAAACCAACTTCGAGTTGCAACCTTCACCGCAACTGATCTGCACGAGGTTCAGCACTTGACTAACGCAATCGATTACGTGGTTGAGCAACTCGGCTAGCACATGGTTCGTTTCTACGTAAAAGACGAAAAACGCAAACCCGACCCTCAGCCGGTTAAGGTAAATGCCCATCGCGCACTCGCGATAGGCACTGGGATTTGGACAATCGCGCTGTTATTTGCGCTTTTTACCCCGTCTGAAAATCCTAAAGAAGCTAACTTCGTTACCACCTGTATCTTCGGAATCATCCTCGGCTTGCTCGGATTCTGGCAGACCAGAAGGACCGGTCGCTGAAGTCTCTTCGATTTCTTCAACCTCTTCAAAGTCGTCTTCTTCGACAGTCTGTTCTTCGCTAACCACTTCAGCTTCAGCGGCCGCTTGTTGCTCGGCGGCTGCCGCGGCAGCTTCTTCGGCTGCCTGTTCTTCAAGTGCGGCTTGCAGAGCCTTGTAGTCTGCTAAACGTTCAGACCAAGGAACCCACTGTGGCGCCAGGATTGAATTTTCACCAGCCACCAAATTGACTTCTGAAATTGATACTTGGTCATTTTCAAAAAATAGCGAGACCGACCAATGCCAGCCAACGTAACCTTTGAGCTTGCTATCAAACTTGTAAGTTACTACACCAGGTTCAGCTTCTTCGATTCGTTCAATGAGATTGCCAACTGCACCAGGGTTGCTAGCCTGAATGGCAGCCTGGCGTGCTAGGAATTCAATCTCACTCATTGGTAATTAAACGTCTAGTTCATCAGCTACGCGGCGAAGTACAGCGGCAAGTTTCTTGCCTTGAGCCTTCTCTGGGTAACGACCACCGCGCAGTGCCTCGAGCACTACTTGCACATCGCCCAGAATCGCGGCCAGGTCATCGCTTGGCATGCGTTTGCGCTGAGACAGAGTTTGAACAGGCTCGAGCAGACGCACGGCCATGGCCTGTGGGCCCTTCTTACCGTCGATCATGCTGAAATCTACTCGTGCACCCTTTCGGATGGTTTGCGCGCCATCTGGAAGAGCGCTGACATGCAAAAAGACCTGCGATCCCTCATCTGATTCGATGAAGCCGTAGCCCTTCTCTTCGTCAAAAAAACGTACTTTTCCGGTTGGCATTTGAAACCTTTCTTAAACCAGTCTTTATTTTAGTTGACGAGTTCAATTGCCAACCGCCAAGAGCCAATCAGCGAGGTAGTCTTAAAGGATGACTGAACCGCTACCTAAGCAAAATCGCGTAGAGAAAATTCTGGCTTCGATGATGGCTGGTGTGCTGATCGCAGCTGTTCTAAGCATCCTTGCGATTGTCATTTTTGCAGCCACAGGCTTGAACGACTTGATTGGCATTGTGGTGGTATTCCCTATGATTGGTCTTCCGACCGCAGCGGTTTTGCTCATCGCACTAGTCACCTACCGAATGGTTAGCGCCAAGCGCAGATAGTAAATTCGGGGGCACAAGTGAGTGAGCTGCTGCAGCTGGCGAAACAATTTCGGTCAATGAGTAATGACCAGTTGGCAAGCCTGATTCGCCGCCGAAAAATATCTGGAAAACCCCGTGATTTCATAGAGCTGGCAGAAGCACTGATGAGTTCAAAGTCAATCGAACTGTGCATTGCTTCACTCACCGGCAAAGAATTGAGCAAGTTGCAGGCAGAAGTTTTGGTTGCCGATGAGCAGCTTCTTGAGACCGGGTTGTTGTACGAAACAAAAGACAGCTTCAAACTGGTCGATAACGCGGTTCAAATTCTTAGCAACCTAAAAACTAGCCCGCTTGCGATAACTTCAGCGAACCTTGAATTTCAAGCCGATCTCATGCCACTTGCAGCCATTGCGAGCTTCGAGACTCAGCAGGCGATCACAGAAATAGTGCTGGATACTGAACAGCGAATTTTGCGCGTGGTGAACAAAAATGCGGTTGGCTTGCCAGACCAAAAATTGCTTGCGCAGCAGGTTCACAAAAGTCTTGATTTTGCGCGAAGCTGCTATAGCTTTGCCCAGCGCATCGGCTTAATTCGAGCCCGTGATTCAAGGTGGTGGCTCACTTCGGCAGCTAAAAACTGGTTAGCAATGAGTATTGAAAATCGCTGGTTAGTGCTAGCGCAAAATTGGCTTGCCAACCTGGGCGCCCCTGGCGTACACGAACTATCACAGCTAGTTCAAGGGCAACCGAATGCAGAACTGAGAGCAGCTTTCGCGCAGGTGTTTCCGGCCGCTGACGCCAGCGTTGAGGGTAATCTCGACCTGCTCGCTAATCAAGCACAGTGGCTGGGGCTTTCAGTCGGCCAGCAGGTTACCCCAGCTCTGAAGGCGCTACTTGAAGGCGATGAGGCCAAAGCCCTAGAGCTGGTTTCAGAGCACCTGCCGAAAACCCAGAACAGGCTAATCGCTCAAGGCGACCAAACCCTTGTAGCAACCGGACCCCTGCCAACCGAGGTTGAGATTTTGGTGAGAAGTTTTGCAGAACTCGAACAAGTTTCAGTTGCGAGCACCTATCGGGTGACCGATGCGAGCCTAACTTTTGGTTTGGAATGCGGGCTTACTGAAATGCAAATTCGAGATGCCCTAACCAGTCTCACCGCATCGGCTTTGCCGCAGCCGATTGACTATCTCATCAAGCAAGCAGCTCAGCGATTCGGAAGGATTCGAATCCGATCAGCTTCCGGCCTCGAGAGGTCGATTGTTCAAGCATCCGATGTGGTTCTACTTTCGCAAATTTTGAATGATCAACGACTCAGACCGTTTGCATTTCAACCCATCACGGCGAATTCACTGAGTTCGCGATTTGAGCCTGAAGTTATCTACTTTGGGCTCAGAGAAAATGGCTACCTGGCCGTTCGAGTAGATGCCGACGACAAGGTGCTTTCGCCAAAGCTGAGTATTTCGTGGGAAGCGTTAGATAGCTCTGTTGAAGCAGATCCGATAGTTGCGCTGGTAGCAGAGTTACGAAAAACCGATGAAAGAGTTGGTCAAAATCCTAGTGATGATGATCTGCTTAGACAGTTGCAGTTGGCAATCAAGAACCGATCGACAGTGAAGGTTCATATCTCGCTTCGAGATGGCACTGAGCAAACCTATGAGCTAAAAGTTTCAGGTTTAGCAAATGGGCGACTTCGTGGCCTTGATGCCAAGGCAGATGCCGAGCGAGTGCTGCCGCTTTCGCAAATCAACCGAGTAGAGTTTTAGGCTTAAGTAATGGCTGGACCACTTATTGTTCAAAGTGATAAGACTGCACTGTTAGAAGTCGATCACCCGGATGCCGCGAACGCCCGTCATGATCTATCGATTTTTGCCGAGCTGGAACGCGCCCCTGAGCACATTCACACTTACCGAATCACCCGATTAGGGCTCTGGAATGCTCGGGCGGCTGGCCACGACAGCCACTTCGTGCTGGGCATTCTTGATCGCTACTCTAAGTTCCCCATCCCGGCATCGGTTCGTTCTGATATCACCGACACCATGAGCCGCTATGGTCGACTAACGATTCGCCGAACCGAAACTGGTGAGCTCGAACTCGTGAGCGATAGCCCAGCGATTTTGCTCGAGGTTTCAAGACAAAAGAAAATCGCTGAGCTGCTTACTGGCCAACTTTCACCTAACGCCTGGGGTATCGCAGCATTTGCCAGAGGTCAGGTAAAACAAGAACTTTTGAAACTTGGATGGCCGGCCGAGGACCTAGCTGGCTACACACCAGGAACCCCTCATGAAATCGCTCTGAAGCAAAACGGTTGGAGCATCCGCGACTATCAAAACCAGGCGGTTGATCGCTTTTGGGATGGCGGAAGCGGTGTGGTTGTGCTGCCCTGTGGTGCGGGTAAAACCATCGTTGGCGCTGGCGCAATGGCAGTCGCCAAGACCAACACATTGATTCTGGTAACCAACACCGTCTCAGCAAGACAGTGGAAGGCAGAACTGCTAAAGCGCACCAGCCTGACTGAGGATGAAATCGGCGAATACTCTGGTTCGATCAAAGAACTCAAGCCGGTGACCATTGCCACCTATCAAATTCTGACCACCAAGAAGAAGAGCGAATACGCTCACCTCTCACTGCTTGATGCCAATGACTGGGGTCTGGTGATTTACGATGAGGTACATCTGCTACCTGCGCCGATTTTCAAAATGACCGCTGACTTGCAAGCTCGACGTCGCCTTGGG
>JBJTOA010000091.1:0-2437 GCA_046074285.1 Micrococcales bacterium | reverse complement strand
GCCACGATCGCATTCGCCCTTAGAGACTGCGAGTGCCGCCGGATAGACATAGTCGGGCAGGTCGGCAGCATCGGTGGTATCAGTGCCAAAATCGACAACCTGGTGCCCCATTTGCTCTAGCAACTCTCTGATTTCAAGTTTCATCGATAGACCTGCGTGGTCACTTGCCATTGCAATTTTCATTAGTCAATCCTTACTCTTTTGATTCTGCTGGCGAAGCCAGATTCGATTTGAACATCGGCTTTTCTGATTGAGAAATGTTCCGCGAGAACTTTCACTAAACCTTCATTGGCGCTACCGTCGACGGCTGGTTCTCGAAGGTAAACCAGCAGCGAGCCATCCTTTTTGGTTTCGACCAGAGGCCCTTTTTTCGAGCCCGGTTTTACTTGAACGATGATTCGCATGTATCCAAACTAGACTGAAGTCATGAAGTATCGCGGTTACACCATTGAACAAATTGCCAAAGTTATTGACCACACGGTGTTGAAGCCAACCGCCACTGAAGCCGACATTCGTATGGTTTGTGAGCAGGCTCTCAAATTCGATACCGCCAGCGCTTGCATTAGGCCAATGGATGTCAAGCAAGCCGCTTCGATTCTTGCCAACAGTTCTGTTGATGTTGCCACCGTGATTGGTTTTCCGCACGGAACCACCACCACCGAAGCTAAAGTGGCTGAGAGCCACAAGGCGATTGCTGACGGGGCTAACGAGCTCGATATGGTGCTCAACATTTCTCAGCTGCTTGACCAGAAGTACGACCAGGTTTTTTCTGACATCGAGGCAGTTGTGAATGCTGCTGAGGGCAAAGCAACCGTAAAAGTTATTTTTGAGACCTGTTATCTGACCGACTCGCTTATTGCCAGGGCTTGTGAGTTGAGTGAAAAGGCCGGCGCGCACTTCGTAAAGACCTCAACCGGTTTTGCAACCGGGGGAGCAACTATTGAAAACATTCAGTTGATGCGCAGGAGCGTTGGCAATCGTCTGGGAGTAAAAGCTTCTGGGGGTATTCGCACCCTAGATGCCCTGATCGACATGTTAGAAGCTGGCGCCAACCGTATCGGAACTTCAAACACCGAAGCGATTCTGGCTGAGTTCGAGCAACTCGCGGAATAAAACTCTGGCGCATTCGCTTCTAAGTTAGTAAAGTGGGACTTGACTAGAATTTAGGAGTGAAGATGACTCTTCCAGCCCTTTACCTTTCACACGGAGCACCCATGTTGCTCGATGATGAACTTTGGATGTCGGAACTTGCCCAGTGGAGCAAGGATCTACCAAAGCCGAAGGGCATTCTCATCATCTCGGCTCACTGGGAAAACGCGCCAATCACGATTTCTAGCACCGATGCCAAGACCCCGTTGATTTACGACTTCGGCGGATTCGCACCAAAGTTTTACCAAATGACTTACGAGACACCAGATGCTGCTTGGCTTGGCGAACTCGTGAGCAAGTGCATGCCAGCCACCGAGCCACTTCACTACAGCCCAAACCGCGGTCTAGATCACGGAGCCTGGGTTCCGCTTAGAGCCATGTACCCAGAACATGACATCCCTGTAATTCAGCTTTCTATGCCAACTCGCGACCCGCAAAAACTCATGGAGATTGGCCGTCGCCTTAGACCACTTCGCGATGAGGGTGTTCTCATCATTGGCTCTGGCTTCATGACTCACGGTTTGCCTTATTTGCGCGATTGGCGACCAGACGCAGCAGCTCCCGGATGGTCGCGAGAGTTTGATTTCTGGGTAAACGAAGCGCTGCAACACGGAGACATCGAGAGCCTGATCAACTACCAGCACCTCGCACCTGGCGTGCAGTACGCCCACCCTACTGTCGAGCACTTCACCCCGCTATTCATCACGATGGGTGCATCGGTAGACCCTGAGCAGCAGCCTGACAACATCATCGAGGGCTATTTCATGGGCTTGAGCAAGCGCTCATTCGAAGTCAAATGAACCTGCCCTTCTATCAGGTCGACCGCAAAGTCGCCGGTTCAGTAAAGCGCCCACACATTTTCAAACCGGGCACTAACGGTCGAACTCTGCTGCTGCTGCATGGCACAGGTGCTGACGAACATGACCTGCTTGGTGTTGGGCGACTGTTAGACCCAAACGCCAACCTGCTTTCCCCAAGGGGTTTGGTGGTTCACCAGGGTATGGCAAGGCACTTTCTGCGTCACGATAGTGGCGAATTCGATGAAGCCGGAATCAAAGCCAACAGTGATGATCTGGCATCTTTCGTATGGGATGCAGCTCATACCTACGGCTTCGACCCGGAGCAAGTCTGGGGAGCAGGTTTTTCAAACGGAGCAACCGCTCTCAACGCCTTACTTCTTCAGCACCCAGAAACCCTCAAGGGAATCTTCGCATTCGGAACCACCAGGCCATTTAGCAACCCCGAGCACGTAGACCTGACCGGCAAGTACGTGTTCATCGCAAATGGT
>JBJTOA010000090.1:0-2259 GCA_046074285.1 Micrococcales bacterium | reverse complement strand
ACTTTGATGCCAAAGTTTTTGGGCTTGCGGGTTTTCGAGCAGAGTTGCGCGACTTGATTTCGGCTGCTCAAGAGCATGGGCTAACGGCAACAGGTTTGCGCGAACTCGGGCTTGCGCAAAAGAAGCAAGAGTGGGTTGCGGCTGCCGCTATTTTCTCAGCGTATGAAAGCGAGTTGGCATTGGCTGAGTATGCCAACCGTTTTGACTCACCTTCGCTACTGGCATTCGCAACTTCGATTCTGCAATCGGGCGCAGTTGATGAGTTAGTTGCAGACTTCAAAACGATTTTGATTGACGATGCCCAAGAGCTCACACCTTCGGCTGCCAGGTTTATTGAAGCGTTAGCAAGTCGCGGTCTTGGCTTAATCATGTTCGGCGACCCTGATGCCTCTACCCTCGGGTTCAGAGCAGCCGACCCTCGAATCTTTAGCGACCTTGGCGCAGCAGTTGCCAAGGCCCGAGGCGCTTCATGTCTCGGGTTAGCTTTGACTGATATTCTCTGGCAGCGAGCCGCTGATGTGAAGCAACTGATGGGTCGCATTAGCAAAAAGATTCTCGGTACCGGAGACCTGCCGCTGGCTCACCGCAAGGTTCACTTCACTGACCTTGGTGAATCAATGGCAATCGAATCTCAGATTCTCAAGTCGAGCGAGTCAGAAGTTGCTTGGCTAGCTCGCCAGTTGCGCGAAGCTCACCTTCATCAGGGTCTGGCGTGGCAAGACATTGCAGTGGTGGCACGTTCGCGCTCGCAGCTCGAAGCACTCGAGTTGGCGCTCGCTGCTGAGTCGGTGCCGGTTCGAATCGTTGGTGCTCAAGCAGCGCTTCGCGATGAGTTTGGTGCCAGACAGTTATTAGACGTTCTCGAACTTGCCTATGCCGAGAGTTACAACATCGATCAAGCACTGGTTTTGTTCAACTCGGTTTTCTGCGGGCTAGACAATCTGGGTCTGCGTCGACTTCGCCGTTCACTTCGTGCTGCTGCGATTGAGGCTGGCTCGCCTGCGAATAGTTCGCAGCTTTTGATTGAAGCAGTTGTGAAGCCAGATTCTCTAGCCGACATCGGCAGCGACGAGAGTCGTCAAGCGCGAAGGTTTCTCCAGCGTTTTGAAGTGACTCGTCGTTTGGCTGCCGATGGCGTTTCTTCGATTGAAGATTTGCTCTGGCAACTCTGGGATGATACCCCGGCTGCTAAAGAGTGGCCGGTGCTTGCTCGTGGTGTCGGCGAGGTTGCGGTTCAAGCCAATCGCAATCTTGATTCGGTGCTCGCGCTATTCGCGGCGGCGAACCGATACGTCGAGCGTGACCCGGGTGCTAGTGCCTATGACTTCATTCGCGCTCAGCTCGATCAAAGTGTTCCCGAAGACTCACTCGCTCTTTCAAAGCGCGGCGCAAAAACCGTTGACCTGCTAACACCTTCTGGTTTGATTGGTCGCCGTTATGAGTTGGTGGCTATTCCCCAGCTGATCGAAGGTATGTTCCCAAACCTTCGCCCGCGTTCTTCGATGCTAGGCGCGAACGTGCTTTCAGCGCTGAAGTTTGGGCGAATCGCATCGGCTCAAGATGCCGTGCGAACCGAGTTCACTGATGAACTTCGCATGCTTTATAAAGCGGTTGGTGCATCGAATAATCGCGTTCTGCTCTCAGCCGCCGAGGTTGAAGATTCGCAGGTTTCACAATTTATTCACCTAGCTCTCGGTGAGATACCCGAGGCCATCGACTACGGCACAGCTGCGCTAACTCTGCGCGGAATGGTGGGCAAGTTGCGTCGCGATCTTGCGAAGGCAACCGATGCTCAGGCTCAGGTTCAATTGGCTTCGGCGCTTGGCCTGCTCGCTGGTGAAGGCGTGCCTGGGGCGCATCCTGACTCTTGGTATGGTTTGCTACCACTCTCAACCGAAGAGTCGCTTTTTGAACTCGAGGTTTCTGCTGGCGATGGCGAAAACGAAATCGAAAAAGTTGTGATTAGCCCATCACAGTTGCAGTCATGGGCTGACTGCCCGCTGCACTGGTTTATCTCAACCCACGGCGGAAAGGTTCAAGACTTTTCGGCAAACCTGGGAACCGTGATTCACGAAGCTCTTGAATTGAGTGAAACCGGAACCGAAGCCGAACTGATGGCTAGCGTGCTTGGCAAATGGAACACCCTCGAATTTGAGTCAGAGTGGCAGTCGCGCGCGGCTCAGCGCAAGGCTCGAAAAATGATCAACATCATTGCGAACTACCTAGCCGGTTTCAAAGGTGAAGTCGCAACGGTCGAGC
>JBJTOA010000089.1:0-3011 GCA_046074285.1 Micrococcales bacterium | reverse complement strand
TGTTCAAGCCTCGTTGCTTTCATGCTTTGAGTCTTGCACGATTTGCAACTAAAGGTTGTACGACTCGAGAGTCTGCTTCGCCACGCGCTTCCAGCTGTAGTGAGTGGCAACTAACTCTTGGGCTTGCTTGATGAATTTCAGTCGATCCTTTTGCGACCACTTATCAAGCTCGCTGATTTTTGTCACCCAAGCCTCTGGCGTATTTTCAGGAACCAAGAATCCGGTTTTGCCATCGATTACCGCATCGGGAATTCCTTCGATTGCACTTGCTATCAGGATGCCACCTTCAGCAGCAGCCTCAGGGGCCGTCAGGCCGAAACCTTCGAAATCGTGATTGCCGATGATGATATTTGGCATCAGCACGGCGATAGCCCGCTGTCTAAGGCTGGTGAGTTCCTCGTTAGAAACTAACCCGAGATACTCTACTCGCGGGTTTGCGTTCAGCGCTTCTGCGATGCTTTTGTCCCAGGCTGGGCCGGCGACTTTCATGGTGATGTGCTTTGGCAGCAGCGGCAACACGTTGGCGGCAAACCAATCCGGACCTTTGCGTTTCACCAGTCGCCCAACGAATAACACAAATGGCTCGGTCTTAACTGCATCAAGTTCTTTAGCCTGCAAAGTTGTGGCAAGCGGTGTGGTTGCTATCTTCTTGAATCCTGCGGTTTCGCAGAGTTTGGCAGTGCCTCTTGAGTTAGCAACGATGACGGCTCTTTTGCCAAGCAGCGCAACAGCCAACTTGGCGTAAATGCGATAAATGGTCGGTGCCAATCCTGGTCGATTTCCGTAAATCAAATCGAGGCCGTGAACAGTGATGACGATTTTGCTTTTTGGTTTGAAAAGCATGGTGACCCACGCGAGTGGCCAAATCACCAGGTCGCCGAAATGGTACACGTCATAGGTTTTCTTGAAACCAAGTGTGAAGAAATTCCTAATGAGAAACCAGACCAGAGCCTGTGGGCTAGGGGAGTGCCCGTTGATTTTGCCAGGCAGCGCCTCAACTTCGAGTTCACTGATTTTCTCAAGTTCGTGGCAAAGCTCTTTGCAGTAGGTCTGCATGCCACCAACGGCAGGTGGCCAGGTTCGGGTTACAAATAAAACTTTCACGCGAAGCTTTCTATCGGCGGGCAAGAACAGACCAGGTTGCGATCGCCGTATGCGTTGTCGATTCGGCGAACTGGCGGCCAATACTTGTTGAGGTGCTGGTTCGGTGACGGAAACACTGCGAGTTCACGGTCATAAGAATGCAACCATTCCCCAACTAGGTGTTTCGCAGTGTGCGGGGCATTCACGAGTGGATTGTCATCCTTAGAGAATTTACCGTTTTCAACCTGATCGATTTCGGCTCGAATGCTAAGCATGGCAGCGATAAAGCGGTCAAGTTCAACCTTTGGTTCGCTCTCGGTTGGTTCAATCATCAGTGTTCCCGCTACCGGGAATGACATGGTCGGGGCGTGAAAACCGTAGTCAATCAGGCGCTTCGCGATGTCTTCACCGGTGACTCCCGAGTCTTTGGTAATCGGACGAATGTCGATAATGCATTCGTGAGCCACGAGAGAGTTTTTGCCGGTGTAAAGCAGCGGGTAAGCACCAGCGAGTTTTCGAGCAACGTAGTTTGCGCTCAGTACCGCGTTTGAGGTAGCAGCCTGCAAACCGTCGTTTCCCATCATGCGGATGTAGGCCCATGAGATGGGCAGGATGCTCGCAGAACCGTAAGGGGCAGCTGAGATTGGCCCGTAGTTTGCAAGTGTGCTCTGAGCATTAGGGTGTCCAGGTAAGAATGCTGCTAGGTGTGGCTTTGCAGCTACCGGGCCGACACCTGGCCCCCCACCGCCGTGAGGAATGCAGAAAGTCTTGTGCAAGTTCAGGTGACTGACATCGCCACCGAAACTGCCGAACTTTGCATAGCCAACCACCGCGTTGGTATTTGCGCCATCGATGTAAACCTGACCGCCAGCTGCATGCACCAGGTCACAAATCTCTACCACTGCTTCTTCATAAACTCCGTGAGTGCTCGGGTAGGTGATCATCAGAGCACTCAGTCGGTCGCCCGATTCGGCGATCTTGGCTTTCAAATCTGCAACATCGACATTGCCTTGGTCGTCGCAAGCAACCACGACCACTTTCATACCTGCGAGCACGGCGCTGGCTGCGTTGGTTCCGTGAGCGCTAGATGGAATCAGGCAAATATCTCGCTTCGAGTCACCGCGCGACTGGTGGTATCCGTGAATGGCCATCAGACCAGCAAGTTCACCCTGCGAACCAGCATTCGGCTGAATCGAAACAGCCTCATAGCCCGTTACATCGCTGAGCCACGATTGCAGCTGGTCGATTAGTTCAAGGTAACCAATCACGTCTTCGGCTGGAACAAATGGATGCAGGTTTGCAAATTCTGGCCAAGTAACTGCCTGCATTTCTGCGGTCGCGTTCAACTTCATGGTGCACGAGCCCAGCGGAATCATTCCGCGGTCGAGAGCGAAATCTTGATCTGCTAGTCGCTTGAGGTAACGAAGCATTGCGGTTTCAGAGTGGTAGGTATTGAAAACCGGATGCTCAAGGTATTTGCTAGTTCTAGTCAGCGAGGCGAAGTCAGCATCGCTCTGGTCTTTAAGTACTTCAGTGATTTGCGCATTGCTGACACCGAAGGCAATCGCCAACTCGTGCAAATGTTTTACGGTGGTGGTTTCGTCCATCGAAACCTGAACGGTCTTGTCGTCGATAACCAAAATGGTCAAATCGAAATCGCGAGCGGCCTCGAAGATTTTCTTGGCGTTGACGTTTTCAATGCGGATGGTGTCGAAGAAAAGCCCCGGCTGAACATTTAGGCCGCCAGCAACCAATGCAGCCTCAAGAGCGCGAGCCTTGCGGTGAACGCTGGTTGCAATTGCCTTGAGGCGCTCTGGGCCGTGATAAACCGCATACATTCCGGCCATCACAGCAAGCAGAACCTGCGCGGTGCAAATGTTTGAGGTTGCTCGCTCACGTCTGATGTGCTGTTCACGAGTTTGCAGGGT
>JBJTOA010000088.1:0-5543 GCA_046074285.1 Micrococcales bacterium | reverse complement strand
AGAATCACGATTTGGTCTTTTGATCCCTCGCGGTGCAGATAGTCTGCCACCGGCAGAGAGTTTGTCACTATGGTGAGTCGGCTGACTTTAGCGAGGTGTTTTGCCATCGAGAAAACTGTGCTGCCGCCCATCAGAGCAATGGCAGAACCTGGTTTTACAAGTTCGGCAGCTTTGGCAGCGATGGCATCTTTGGCTGCTTGCTCACGAAGCGAGGTGGCTTTAAATGGTGGTTCAGAAAGTGAACTTGATTCATCGGCGATGGCGATTGCTCCACCGTGAACTTTTTCGATTAGCCCTTGTTCTGCCAAAACATCGATGTCTCGGCGCACAGTCATCTCTGAAACATCGAAGGCCTGCGCCAACTCAGTGATGCGCGCTCCACCGCTGCGAGCGACTTCTTGCGCGATTTGAGTCTGTCGTTGTTGAGCGAGCATGCTCCAAGAGTATAAGAAAAATGTTAGAAAATGTTACTTTTCGTGCAACTTTGTAACTTTTTCTAGTAGCCTTTGTAAGTATTGTGAGCATTAGTTCGCATTCCAGAAATTAGAAGAGCCAAAAACATGACTGAAGCAGCCAACCTGTTTACTCTCGAATCAAATGGCGTGAGTGCCATCATCGATCTCGCAACCGGCACTCCTGTGGTTCTGCACTGGGGTGCTGTTGTTGGCAGCAACTTGAAGCCAGCTGATTTGCGCTTGGCACTGCTCGAGGGTGTTCCCCACGCTGACCTTGATGCCTACCAAAACCCAGGAGTCTGGCGCGAAGGTGCCCGCGGTTACCACGGTAGACCTGCGATTCTCGGTCACCGAAACGGACTCGACTGGTCACAGCTCTTCAACATCACCGAAACCAAATCAACCAACACTTCGCTATTTGTTCGAAGCCAAGATGCCGATGCTCAGCTTGAAGTAACGGTTCACTTTGAACTCAATCAATTTGGAATTCTGTTTGTGACCCAGACCGTCAAGAACCTAGGCGCCGAACCATTTTCACTAAACGAGCTCAACACCTGGTTGCCACTGCCTGACTACATCGCTGAAACTCTAGATTTCACCGGTCGATGGGTAAAAGAACGCCAACCGCAGCGCCGTGAAATTCAAGTTGGCACTTGGGCTCGCGAAATTCGTGAGGGTCGCTCTGGTCACGATTACACCATTGTTCAGTTGGCAATGACTAAGGATGCCGGATACCAGCGCGGGGAAGTCTATTCAGTCGGGCTACAGTGGAGCGGAAACACGCGTCACCTGGTAGAGCGCATGACCACTGGTCGTACCTCTATCTCGGCTGGCGAACTGCTGATGCCAGGCGAAGTTATTCTTCAGCAGGGCGAGACCTACGAAGCTCCGACTGTGGCAGCCAGCTATGCCGACAATGGGTTCGACGGCATCACCGACCGTTACTACCGCTGGCTTCGTTCAAGACCGAATCACCCGACCAATGTGCGACCACGCCCGCTCAGCTTGAATGTTTGGGAGGCGGTCTATTTCAATCACAATCTAGAGAAGCTAACCCAGCTTGCGGATGTAGCAAAAGAAATTGGTGTCGAGCGATTCGTTCTAGATGACGGTTGGTTCGGCGCTCGCCGTGACGATCACGCCGGGCTCGGCGACTGGGTGGTCGCCAAAGAGGTTTGGCCAAATGGACTGAAGCCGCTGATTGATGTCGTGAAAGCACGCGGAATCGAATTCGGGCTCTGGTTCGAAGGCGAAATGGTGAATCCAGATTCAGACCTATACCGTGCTCATCCAGATTGGATTTTGCATGTCGAGGGCCGCATACCGCCAGAGGGCCGTTTTCAGCAGGTGCTCGATCTAACCCACCCCGGTGCATACGCGCATGTTTATGACCAGGTTCACGCCATTCTTAGCGAATACGACATCGCCTACATAAAGTGGGATCACAACCGCACTTTGACCGATGCCGCACACTTTGGAAAAGCCGCAGTGCGTGAGCAGACCAAGGCCATTTATCGTTTGTTTGATGATTTGAAGGCTGCGCACCCTGGTCTCGAAATTGAGTCGTGCTCTTCGGGTGGTGGTCGCATAGACCTCGGAATGGTTGACCATGCTGATCGCTTCTGGACCTCTGATTGCAACGATGCTCTCGAGCGTCAATACATTCAGCGATACACCCAGTTTGCGATTCCTCCTGAACTGCTCGGCTCACACATCGGGCCGACTCACTCGCACACCACCCACCGTGTTCACTCGCTCGCATTCCGCGCAGTCACCGCACTTTTCGGTCACTCAGGAATCGAATGGGATATCACCGGATGCACCGACGAAGAGAAAGCTGCGCTCAAGAGTTGGGCTAGCTATTACAAGAGCAACCGCGACCTTTTGCACTCTGGTCGCATGGTGCGAGTAGAGCAAGCCGATGAAGCTGCTTTCGTTCACGGAGTAGTGGCGCAAGATCAATCTCGCGCGATTTTTGCCTACGCGACACTGACTGCAATGCCTGGTCAAACGCCGGCAGCCATGAGATTCGAAGGTCTCGACCCACAGGCAATCTACCGAGTGAAGATGGTCACGCCAGCAGGCGAACCGCAATACATCGGCAGGGTTATGCCAAAGTGGCAGAGCGGCATTGAGTTGAGCGGCGAGGCACTTGCCAAACTAGGCGTGAGGCCTCCGATTCTTGCTCCAGAAAACGCTTTTCTAGTGGAGCTTGACCGAATCTAATCGCCCTTGGGGTGCTAGCGTAAAAACCATGGTTGAGGTTGCAAAGCGGGCGGCGTTCAATGCTGGCCAAATCGTGGTGATGGGTTTCCTGTTGGGAAACGTTGTCGGCACTATTTTGCTGATGCTACCGATTTCATCAGCGGTTGAAGGTTCGACCGATTTACTAACTGCAGCTTTCACCTCGGTATCTGCGCTTTCGTTAACCGGTCTAACAGTGGTGGATACCGCCACTCACTGGTCCTGGTTCGGCCAGGCGGTCATCCTGTTGCTAATCAAGGTTGGCGGCTTCGGAATCATGGCTCTCGGTTCGCTGATCGGTTTGATGTTCACTCAGAAACTGTCTTTCAAGACTCGACTTACCAGCACCTCTGAGCAACAGGCACTTGGTCTGGATGACTTTAGACACCTGCTCATCAGGCTGTTTCAAATTTCATTCTGGATTGAAACAGTACTGACCGTCATTCTCACCCTCGACTTCTGGCTGCGCTATAAAGAAGACTTCGGTCTCGCGCTCTGGCACGGTTTCTTCCATTCGATTTCAGCCTTCAATAATGCCGGGTTCTCGATATACGAAGGTTCGCTAATGCGCTTCGTTTCAGACCCGATAGTGCTGCTTTCGATCTCTACCGCGGCAGTAATTGGCGGTCTTGGTTTTCCGGTTTTGATTGAGCTTTCGCGACGACTGATTCGCCGTCTAAAACTTGCAACTTTCAGACCGGCAGAACTTGGCGTGCGGCTATCGCTGAATGCGCGAATCGTGCTCTTGTTCTCTGCATCACTTTTGCTAATCGGCATGATTGTCACTGGCGCACTTGAGTGGTCTAACGCAAACACTCTCGCAAACTTGTCATTCGGCGACAAGCTCTTGAACTCTTACTTCGCTTCGGTCATGGCTCGAAATAATGGCTATAACGCGCTCGACTATTCGGGCTTTGAACGTGAAACTCTGATCTTCACCGAAGGGCTAATGTTCATCGGCGGCGGTAGCGCTGGCACCTCTGGTGGTTTGCGAATCACCACCTTTGCGGTTCTTATCTACATCGTCATAGCTGAGATAAGGGGAGATGCTCGAGTAAACACGGGAACCCGCAGGCTCTCGGTATCGGTACAGCGAACCGCGGTTGCACTAACCATGCTCTCAATCATCTGGGTTGCAGCGATGGTCATGGCAATGCAGTTGATTACTGATTTCAACACCGATCAGATTCTGTTCGAGGTTATTTCAGCTTTTGGAACCTGTGGTTTATCTACCGGCATCACGCCAGATTTGCCGCCGGCTGGCAAGATTATGTTGATGGTGATGATGTTCACCGGTCGAATCGGTTTGGTGCTGGTGGCTTCTTCGCTTGCCAAACGTATTCGCCCGATGGCTTATAAACTGCCGAAAGAGAGGCCTCTAATTGGCTAAGAAACTGAAGATCAAAATCGACCAGCACGCTTCAAACGTGGTGGTAATCGGTCTGGGCCGCTTCGGTGGGGCATTAGCCACCGAACTTGTTGCCCTTGGCAGAGATGTTCTCGGTGTCGACTCGATTGAAGAGCGTGTGCAAGAGTATTCGCAGTACCTAACCCACGTGGTGCAGGCTGACCCTACCAATGAAGAAGTGCTTCGTGATCTTGGCGTAGCAGATTTCGATGCTGCTGTTGTAGCGATCAGTTCTTCGATTGAAACCAGCATCCTGACCGCGTCTCTCTTGATTCAACTTGGCGTCAAGCAGGTTTGGGCAAAGGCCGCCACCGCTTCTCACGGGCGCATCCTGACTCAAATTGGCGTTCACCACGTGGTCTTCCCAGATGCAGACATGGGTAGAAGAATCGCTCACCAGGTTGGCGGTGACCAACTCGATTACGTTGAAATCGATGAAGGCTTCGTGCTCGCTAAGACCAGAGCGAACGCTGAATTCGACGGCAAGACCCTCGAAGAACTTGGCTTTAGAAGCCGGCACGGCGTTATCGTGGTCGCTCACAGCAAGGCAGACACTCAGTACGAAGCAGCTGGGCCAGGCACTGTGGTTAACGAGGGCGACTTCTTGATTGTTGCCGGGCCAAAAGACAAAATCGAAAAATTCTGTCGTGAGTAAAATCGCCAAACCGGCACTGATCGCCGCCTTCATCGCACCTATTCAGTCGGTTGCAGGATGGTGGATTGCCGCATCGCTGTGGCCGGAATATGACCCGATCAAACTGACCATTAGTGACCTCGCGGCACCTGAATCACCGGTGAGTGCAATCATGTCTAGCTTCTTTATCTTCGGGGCATCGCTAAGCATCATCGTTGCCATTTGGGGCAGAGCATTCACAAAACTCGGCAGACTGGCTTTTCTGCTTGCGGGAATATGCACCATCGGTTTGACAATCTTCCCGACCCCGCTCGACAGTTATTCAATTCCGCATCGCATCTTTGCCATCTCTGGTTTTGTAATCTCGGCAGCCTGGCCGCTCATGGCCATGCGCAAACATGGGCCGCTAGTCACCAGACCAACTTGGTCAATAATCGCCACAGCTCTGCAGGCAACCCTTGCGGTCTACTTCTTGTTTATCTGGGCTGACCCGAACGCAACTAACATCGGTGTCTGGGAAAGAATCGTGGCTGTTAGCCAATCGCTGTATGCCTCAGTTATCGTGGTCGTTCTGTACTTTGCTAATCGCAGAATTCCAAGCTGAGCGATCAATCAACATATTTCGATGCGGCGAAACCACGGTTTGAATCGGGTTCAACTTTTTGAGGTTTTCTTGGTCTGCAAATATTCCGGCACCAATACCTGCAAGATAGGCGGCACCCAGTGAGGTGCTCTCGAGGTTTCTAGGGCGAAGAACCTCGGTGTTTAGTTGGGTTGCTTGAATTTCTAGCAGCAGCTGGTT
>JBJTOA010000087.1:0-9273 GCA_046074285.1 Micrococcales bacterium | reverse complement strand
GGTGGCAACGTCTACAGAACTGTTGGCAAGAATCGAAGCGGCTTGCTTGACATCCATTGGCCTAATGCATGCGCTTGCGGTATCGAACTCGAGAGCCTGCTCACAAACCAGACGGATGTCTGCTTCTGTGGCGGTTGGCTTCAAGACCGTGTGGTCGATAACTTGGGCAATTTGTTCAATGGTGTAACCGCGATACTTCATATGTTCAGTCTAGTTTGGATACATGCGAATCATCGTTCAAGTAAAACCGGGCTCGAAAAAGGGGCCACTAGTTGAAACCAAAATGGATGGCTCGCTGCTGGTCTACCTTCGCGAACCAGCCGTCGACGGTAGCGCCAACGAAGGTTTAGTGAAAGTCATCGCGGAACATTTCTCAATCAGAAAGGCCGAGGTTCAAATCGAATCTGGCTTCACCAGCAGAATCAAAAGAGTAAGGATTGGCTCATGAAAATTGCAATGGCAAGTGACCACGCAGGTCTATCGATGAAACTTGAAATCAAAGAGTTGCTTGAGCAGATGGGACACGAGGTTGTCGATTTTGGTACTGATACCACCGATGCTGCCGACCTGCCCGACTATGTCTATCCGGCGGCACTCGCAGTCTCTAAGGGCGAATGCGATCGTGGCATCTTTGTTGATGGGGTTGGCTACGGTAGTGCGATGATTGCAAATAAAGTTTCGGGAGTTTTTGCCGCTGTCTGCCAAGATTCACTCTGCGCTCAACTGGCACGTTCTCACAGCGATACCAACGTTCTCTGCCTTGGCGGCAAGATCATTGGCTCAGTGCTTGCTCTCGACATTGTGAAAGTTTGGATGACCACCGAATGGCTGGGAACCGAGGAACCAAAGTATGCGAGAAGAGTGCAAAAGGTCAAAGATATCGACCAAAAGCACTGCTGTAACTAGGGCTTTTGATCTACCGAAGTCAATCGCTGTGCGAAGTAAATCGGGATCACTGAGGCGACCACTAGAACCACTGCAATCACATTAACCACCGGTGCTTGATTCGGTCTAAACATGTTTGTCAGAATCCAAATCGGCAGGGTCTCTGTGCCGCTACCAGCGGTAAATGTGGTCACGATAATCTCGTCAAAACTCAAACCGAACGAAAGCAGCCCTCCTGCAAAAAGTGCTGAGCTCAACTGCGGGAAGGTCACTAACCGGAAGGTCGTCCACAAGCCGGCGCCTAAGTCGGCAGAAGCATCCTCTAGATTCGGATTCATTCTGCTCAAACGCGCCATCACGTTGTTATACACGGTGACGGTGCAGAAGGTAGCGTGGGCGATAACCACCGTGATGATGCTTAGCGGCACGCCCATGATTGTTCTAAACGCATTATTTAGCGCGATACCAGTCACGATTCCAGGAAGCGCAATAGGTAAGACAACTAGCAAGCTAACCGATTGCCTTCCGAAAAACTTATAGCGACTGAGTGCGAGCGCTATAAGCGTGCCGAGCAGTAGCGAAATAATCGTGGCAAAAATCGCAACCTGAATCGAGGTGAAAACTGAAGACCACAGACCTTCGCTGTTCATGGCTTTTACCCACCAGTCGGTGGTGAACCCGGTCGGTGGCCAAACCATGTTCTCGCTCTGATTGAAAGAGTTAATTCCAACGACCACGAGCGGAAGGTAGATCACTGCGAGAACGAAAAGCGTGAGCGCCGCAAGCACTGATTTGCTGATTTTAGAGAGTCGCATTTAGAGGTTCTCCAATGCGCCGGTTTTTCTAACTGCTCCCAGGTACCCGAACATCAAAAGCACTGGAATCAATGCGATGGTAGCCGCAAGTGGCAGGTTGTTAGCGACACCGACATTTGTGTAAACCAGGTTGCCAAGCATTTGATTCGCGCCGCCGACGATGTTCACGGTTATGTAGTCGCCGAGCGATAGAGAAAAACTAAAAATGGATGCCGCAATAAGTGCTGGAAATAGCATAGGTAAAACCACTAGGCGGATCGTCCTGAAACTTTTCGCTCCAAGGTCACTAGAAGCTTCGAGCAAAGTATTTGGCACTTTTTCCAGACCTGCGTAGATGGGCAGGATCACGTAAGGAAGCCATAGGTAGCCGAGAGTGAAAATGACAGCAACTAAACCGTATCCTGGGGTATCTAGACCAATAGGCGAAAGCAGCCAGTGAACCACACCACTCTGGCTCAGCACCGAACGCCAAGCGTAAGCCTTCACTAGGTAACTTGCCCACAGTGGCATCAGAACCATGATCACCAGGATTCGCTGCCAGCGTGGGCTGGCAATTTTTGCCATGAAAAACGCGATTGGAATTGCAATCAAGATGTCGACGACAGTTACAAGTGCCGCAATACCTAGGGTGCGAAGGGTTACATCGAGATAGAGCTTTGTGGTCGCAACTTTGATCAGGTTATCGAGCGACCAGGCGATTTTGATTTCACCGGTGAAGCTATCAACAGACCAGAAAGCGGTAATGAACATTGCAAGCAGAGAAACCACGTAGATGGCAATCAACCAGGTGAGCGGCGCTGCCAACAGAATTCGCAACTGCGCTTTTGGCCTTGAAAAAAGCCAGGTTGAGAAACGACGAGCAGGGATGACCGAAGGCACACCCTCAGCCATCACCTGCTTCGTCGAACTCATTATTTGTAACTAACCCTTGATTTCAGTCCAGGCTTCAGTCCAACGAGCGTAGTCGGTGCACTGAACATCGGTGCGCCCGTCTAGGCAGGTTGCGATTGGAGTGGTCCAGTACCAAATCTTGCTGGCGTACTCTGCATCACCTGCGTGGTAACTGGTGCAGGTGTCAGCGCTTGACATGAAGTCGCAAGCTGCCTGGGTTACTGGAGCTTCACCGAAGTATTCGGTTGCTGCAGCATTGGCTTCAGGTGAGTCGATGTAGTCCAACCAGCGGTAAGCGCAGTTCGGGCTCTTGGTGGTTGAAGAGATCATCCATGAGTCTGACCATCCGGTTGCACCTTCGCTTGGCAGAACTGCACCCACATTAGCTTCTGCGCTCATCGAGTTAACAATTACCTGCCAGGTTGTGCCAACTACTGAGTCACCAGTCTCGAATGCCTGAATTTCCTTTAGGTAGTCGCTCCAGTACTCACCAACGTGTGCGCGCTGAGCCTTAAGCAGATCAACAGCGGCCTGAAGCTGAGTCTCATCAAGAGCATAAGGGTTCTTGATGCCGAGCTCTGGTTTGTGCGCCATCAAGTAGACAGCTGCATCGGCGATGTAAATCGGTGAGTCATAAGCGGTGACCTTGCCTGAGTAAGCAGAAGCCTTGTCGAATACAACATCCCAGCTGGTTGGCTCAGGGGAAACAACATCCTTCTTGTACATCAATAGGTTTGCTCCGTAACCGTGAGGCACACCGTAAACCTTGCCGTCTACGGTGTTCCAAGCCTTGCCTTTCAAGAAGTCATATACGTTGGCGTAGCTCGGGATTAGGTCGGTGTTAAGTTGCTGAACATCTCCGGCAGCAATCAGGCGAAGAGTAGCGTCACCTGAGGCCGCGATTACGTCATAATCACCGCTCTTGAACAGGCTGATTGCCTCGTCGCTGGTGCCATAAGGCTTGAAGGTAACCTGACATCCGGTTGCCTCTTCAAAAGGGGTTACCCAGTCTATAGCTGGGTCGTTTGTTCCATCTTCGGCATATCCTGGCCAACCGAGCAACGACAGTGTTGCTTCGCTGTCGCCTAGCTTGGTAGGCAGATCAGAGGTGTTAGTTCCCCCTGCTGTGCCACATGCCGAAAGTGTGAAAGCCAGAGCGGTTGCAAGCACCGCTGCTTTCATTGCTTTCTTAACCATGGTTTTCTCTTTTCTTTATTTATTGGATAGCGATACCAAAGCTTTGGAATCGATTTTCAATGAAACGGATTGCCCGCGTTCGGGAATCGGTGAATCTTCGGTGTGAAGTACTGAAATGTTTTTACCCTTGACCGAGACAATCAATCTATTGGCAGAGCCAAGGTAAATTACTTCTTCAACTCTTCCTGTCAATGCGATGTCAGCTTTTGCAGCAGAACCGAGTTCAATGCGTTCAGGTCTAACCGACCACATTCCGGTTTTGCCAAGAATCTCTTTGGATTCTGCCTCGGAAAAAATGTTCGATGAACCAACGAAACCCGCTACAAATTTTGAGGCTGGCTTTTCATATAGTTCTCGCGGCGAACCTAATTGCTCGATTCGACCTTGATTGAAAACCGCAACCCTATCGCTCAGGGTTAAAGCTTCTTCTTGGTCGTGCGTCACAAAAATAAAAGTGATTCCGAGCTGGCGCTGCAATGCTTTCAGTTCGACCTGCATCTGCTCACGCAACTTTAGGTCGAGTGCACCTAGAGGCTCATCGAGCAAAAGAACCTTGGGTTTTACTACTAGCGCACGAGCAAGTGCCACTCGCTGCCTTTGCCCACCAGAAAGCTGAGAAGGTTTGCGAGCTTCAAATCCAGTTAGTTGCACGGTTGCAAGTGCGGCGCGAGCTGCTTCGTGTCGCTCTCTCTTGCTTACCCCGCGAACCCGCAATCCATAGGCGACATTGTCTAGAACAGACATGTGAGGGAAAAGCGCATAATCCTGAAAAACAGTGTTGACATCGCGATCGAACGGGGCTGCTGAAGTCACATCTTGGTCAAAAAGTTTTACAATACCCGAGGTTGGAGTCTCGAAACCTGCGATGAGTCTAAGAACGGTTGTCTTACCTGATCCCGAAGGACCAAGCATTGAGAAGAATTCGCCCGCTCTGATGTCGAGATCAAGGTTCTCAACTGCGGTAACAGAACCGAATTTTTTCTGAAGTCCGCGCAATGAAATTGCGGGCTTTTGATCAGAAGCCAAAAGGGTCACCTCACTGTGTTGTCGACTTCAGTCTATGCACAGTAAAGCGAATACCCCGCTCAAAAGCGATGGCTTTTACAAAAAAGTTAGCGCCAGGCCGCGATGATTAGTGCCATTGCTACGATTGCAGCGATGTCGTTGCCAACTTCGATAGCCCAAACCTTCAAACCCTGCTGGGCAAAAAGTCGGTGCGAAAGCGATGCTGCGGCTGCGACGAGAACCCCGAGCACAAGACCTACAGTCAGACCATCTACGAGTGTGACAGAACCGTGTGCGGCTTCAACTAACTCGAGCACTAGGGCGATCGCGAATGCGCCTGCTAGCTGTGCAACATAGGTCAGGCTGAACATCAGAGCCGCCGGGGTGCGAGTGATTCTGGCCTCAGGATCTTGACCTAGCTCTTTAACCCAAATCGGGTAAAAAGTTTTTGGGCCAAACCAGATGGCTCCGATTACGAAGGCGGCCATTGATGCCACGAAAATAGCTAAAAAGTTCATGGCCTTAGCCTAAAGCAGAGGGAGCCTGCCACTTGACAGACTCCCCACTACTTTTATCGACTATTCAGTCCAGCTGATATCCAACTCGGTTCTACGGTCGGTGTCATTACCTACATTGTAGATACCCTTACCGTTGATGGTGAAGTCAGCCACGATGCCCTTACCTTGCAGGTAGTTCACTACGTTGGTAGCACGACCTAGCGAAAGCTCAGCGTCGATGTCGGTCTTTCTGGTGCGGTGTACCCAACCGTTCGCGTTGATTGCGAGGTCGGCCTTGCCCATAAGTTTGACTGACAACTTGTCTAGTGCCTTCTTAACTTCCTTGCGCAGCTTAGAAGAGTCACCATCGAACAAGAAGTAGACCTTCATGGTTTTCAGGCCAGGGATGTACTCGAAGGCATCCTTGTAGGTGAATGCGCCATCCTTGGTTACCACCTTGATGTCAACCTTGCCAAGCACGTGCTTGCCAGTTTTGATAATCAGGGTCTTGCCGTCTCTTGAGAACTTAGGGTTCTTGATAAGCACACCGTCGATGTAGATCTTGCCTACCTTACCGTCGCTGCCAATGAATGCCGAGCCATCGATGGTGAGTTCAGTTCCACCGTCAGTTGGGCCTTGGATTGGGCCTAGGCTGCGAATCTTTGGAGCAGGAGGTGGTGGGAAGTAAGTGAATACCTTACCGAGATCGATGATTCCCCATTCGGTTTCTAGGGTTACATTCACTAGACCCTCTGGGTGTTCTGGAGTGAAACCAGTGATCTTTCCCGAGTCAACCAAAACCACGCCGGTAGCTTCAACGCCGTCGAAGTATACCTTCGGGTTGTTGAAACCAAACCCGAGGCCGAGAATGGTGAACGGTGTTCCACCGGCAATCGGTCCTCTTGATGGAGAGAAGTTAATTGCGAACGGTGGATCAATCACGTAGTTACCCGGGACGAATTCAACTTCGTAATCGTCGAGCGAACCTGAATCCATGTTGTCAAGGCTGTCGCCATCCAACACGTAGTTTCCTGGGTCGGTTGCGATTGTGGTCGAACCGTCAGTCGAATAGGTGATGTCACCAATCGCGTCACTACCCACCAATCCGTCGGTTGAAAGCACCTTGAAGTCTGGCGTGTCTTCACCCCAGTGGATGTTGGCGTTGTCGATAGTGATAGTCAACTTGGCCTTCGAGATAACCAGGGAACCAGCTACGTAAGTGAATGCGTAGTTGCTGGTCTTGCCACCGTTTCCGAGCACAGCAGCGCTTGGAGTGATCGAGTAAGTTCCGGCGTGAGCTGGCGATGCTGGGTTATAGGTGAAGGTAACCGAATCAAGGGTTTCACCGTTTTGCATTGCACCGTCAGTGATCTCGAACGAGTTATCAGGCAAACTTGCGTCTCCGTAAGTTGAAGACTTGTCATCAGCTGTGACCTCTATTGGTCTTGGCTTGATGGTCAGCTTCGGGCTTCCGGTATTGATAGTCGCATTGAAGTTCGAACCAAAGTCAATGTCGTTCTTGCTAATCGCATAGTTTCCGGCATCTTCACCCTCAGCGCGCGAAGGTGAACCGCTCTTGACTTCAATCACTTCACCATTTGCCAGAGTTGCTGGCGAATAGGTGTATTCGAAGTCCGGGTCATCCTCGCCGTAGTACTTCTCGATGTCTTCAATGGTTACTGTGATGTCCTTCTTGTTGATCTTGAAGGTGTTCACGTTTGAAGCATCAATCGAAACTTCGTAGTTCGTTGAGTTACTTGAATCTAGATCATTCAAAGTGAAGTCGTAGGTGTCTACGTCTTCGCCAGACTCACGACCGAGAGTTCCGTTCAGTGACTCGCCGTATGGCAGCGGAATGTCAGTCGAGTAGGTGTAAGTAGGGTCGAGATCGCCGTAGGTCTTCTCTTGATTAGCCTTTGGCTGAATCTTTACCACGAGTTTCTTGATGGTCAGCTTGCCGCTGTCAAGAATAATGGTGTAGTTAGACCCGCCAGATAACGTTCCCACGGTGTAGTTGTAGTCACCAACGTTATTTCCAGGCTCACGACCAGGTGTTCCACTTCCCGAGTCTTCACCCACGAATCCCTCATGATCAACGCCAGTTACGGCAGTGATGGTGAAGTCGGTTGGATCATTCTCACCGTAGAACTTCTCTTTATTAGCAACCGCCATGTGGACCACACGCTTATTGATAGTTAGAGTGCCCTTGTGGTAGGTGATGTTGTAGTTACTTGCCTGACCGCTGCTGAAGGTTGCAGCGCTCGGAATGATGTCGTAGGTTCCAGCATCCGTTGGCGAAGCAACATTGTAGGCAAACGAAGCACCGTCAATCGCGTCGTCGAATGCGAGCGCGCCTTCGTCGAGGCTAACTGAGTTGTCTGGGTAGCCCTCATCGCCATAGATCTTTTCTTGATCTGCAGCATAGACATCTAGGTCACGCTTGGTGATGGTCAGCTTGCCCTTAACGAAGGTGACGTTCCAGTTGTCGATGGTGTCAGTTGATAGGCCTGGGTACAGGGTTCCCTGCTCGATATCCCAAGCGCCAACATCTTCGCGATCTGCTCTTGAAAGTGCGCCATGGAAGTAGACGTATTGTCCGTTTGGCAGGTAGCCGTAGGTGCTCAGACCAGCAGTTGTAAAGGTGTAAGTGAAGCTAGGGTCACTTTGACCGTACTGCTTGGTGTCATCATCCGAAGTAATTGTGATGTCTCGCTTGGTGATCGAGAACTTGTTGGTGCTAGTAGGGTCAATAGTCACGCTGTAGTTCGGGTTGTTGTAGATAAATGACCAGCTCAAAATGTAGCCGTAGTCACCAACTTCTTCACCCCACTCACGTGCGATGTTGCCGACCAGTGAAGTCTCTGAATAGGCGTAGCTACCAGAAACCACCGAGTAGGTATAGCTGGTTGGGTTCAAAGCACCGTAAACCTTGCTCTTGGCATCAGGAGCAATAGCGATCGGGCGTTTTGTGATCGTCAACTTGCCTGTGCTAAAGCTCAAAGTGTAGTTGCTGCCAGCAGACAGAGTGCCCTTGGTGATGCTGTAGTCGCCAACATTTTGGCCAGCTGCACGAGCTGCAGTACCGGTAATGATTGAGTCGGTATCTGGGCTAACCAGACCCTCCTCGGCACCAGCAGCCACAGTCGCTAGAGTCCAGTCAAGCATTCCAGTTGGGTCAGCTTCGCCGTAGACCTTAGTGCTGTCGGCAGCATCCAGGTGTAGCGGGCGAGGTGTGATGGTGTACTTACCATTTACCCAGGTGATGGTGTAGTTGGCATTAGACAACATGGTGTCGTGCGTGATTGCGTACTCACCTACGTTTTCACCAACAGCTCGAGCCGCGGTTCCGGTCATGATCGATGCAATCGTGTCGCCGTATACCAAACCGAGGTCGGCAGTGTTCCAACGAACCTCGTTGTATGCGGTGAGCGTCTTCTCAGCTGCGCCGTAAACCTTGCTCTTGTCATCGAATCGAACACGGATTGGACGCGGTGTGATGGTGAAAGTGCCATCCACAAAGGTGATGTTGTAGTTGGCGTTGTCGAGGGTTCCCTGACCAATACTGTAGGTTCCAACATCCTGACCATCCGCACGTGAAATCGAACCGGTCATGCCTAGAGCTACGTTCTCACCATTGGTAAGCGAGCTAGGCGATGCGGTCCAAGTTAATGCAGGGTCGTTGTTTCCGTACATCTTGGTCTTGTTGGCCGCAGTGATGGTGATGTCTTTCTTGGTGATGATCAGGTAACCATACTCACCTGGGTGAGCTTCATCATTCGGAATCGAGTACTGAATGTCATAGTTGACGTTGTTCGCCGAAAGGTTACCGGTGTTGATCTCGTAGAGACCAACTAGTTCACCAGCGTGAGTTCCAACCTTGTCACGGCTCAGACTTCCGCTGATTGAATCAGTGCCAACCAAGTTGGTGTTTGATGGGTCGAAGAACTCCCAAGGCAAAGCAGGGTCGTTATCGCCGAAGACCT
>JBJTOA010000086.1:0-2879 GCA_046074285.1 Micrococcales bacterium | reverse complement strand
GCCTTACCCATCAGTCGGTGCGACCGAGCACGTTTTGCTAACCGCAACTCGCGCCGAAGGCGTAACTGAACTTTCTGGAGCAGCAATTGAGCCAGAAATCATGGACCTAATTGCGATTCTGCAAAAGATGGGCGCCATCATTTCGGTTGACACCGACCGCGTGATTCGCATCGAAGGTGTCGAGAAGCTATCTGGCTACACTCACCGCGCGCTCTTCGATCGCAACGAAGCAGCCTCTTGGGCTGCCGCTGCGCTTGCCACCAAGGGTGACATTTTCGTCGGCGGTGCGCGCCAGCCAGAGATGATGACTTTCTTGAACGTATTCCGCAAGATTGGCGGTGCGTTTGAAATCGAAGATGACGGTATCCGTTTCTGGCACCCGGGTTGCGAACTAAAACCTGTGGTCATCGAGACCGACGTTCACCCTGGGTTCATGACCGACTGGCAGCAGCCGCTGGTGGTCGCTCTCACCCAAGCAAAAGGTCTTTCGATTGTTCACGAGACGGTTTATGAAAACCGCTTCGGATTCACCGACGCACTAAATCAGATGGGTGCTCAGATTCAGATTTATCGCGAGTGCCTCGGCGGCAACCCGTGCCGTTTTGGTCAGCGAAACTTCTATCACTCAGCGGTGATTTCAGGGCCAACTGATTTGAAAGGTGCTGACATTCGCGTGCCAGACCTTCGCGGTGGTTTTAGCCACATGGTTGCTGCTCTCGCTGCTGAAGGCGTTTCGAACGTCACCAACGTGCAGTTGATTTCTCGCGGCTACGAAAACTTCTTGCAAAAGTTGACCGATCTTGGGGCAGACTTTACCTACACCGAGTAGGGAGCTCGCTATGGCAAAGAAACCAGACCTGACACCTTTGGCAATGCCAGACTTCGAACAGTCTGAGCGTAACGGTGCCGTTCGTTTTGTAGCAGCTGTGATTTCTCCGCTGATCAGGCTCACCTTCGGTCTTCGGGTGAAAGGTGCCGAGAAGCTGCCAAAAGAAGGCGCATTTATCGTGGTCTCGAATCACGTAACTAAAGTTGACGCGCTAGCAATGGCTTACTTTCTGTATCACAGGGTCGGTCGCACACCGCACTTTCTCGCCAAAGAAGGCTTGTTTCGACTTGCCGGCATTGGCCCGCTGCTAATCAAGGCAGGGCAGATTCCGGTTTATCGCACTCGTGCAGGCAAAAATGATGAGCCACTTCGAGCCGCATACGAATGCCTTAAGCACGGGGGAGTCATAGCGATATTCCCCGAGGGCACTTTGACTCGCGACCCTGACCTCTGGCCAATGCGTGGCCGTAGCGGAGCCGTGCGCTTGGCTGTTGAAGGCAATGTTCCGGTTTTCCCAATCGCGCACTGGGGAGATCAAGAGATTTTGCCTCGTTACACCTCAAAACTTCGCGGTGGCTTCTGGAAGAAAGTCGATCTGCTCGTCGGCGATGAAATTGACCTGAAGAAATACCGAATCGGCCGCATGTCAACAACTGAGCTCACCGAAGCCACCGAAATGGTGATGAACAAAATCACCGAGTTGGTAGAAGTGCTTCGCGGCGAAAAGGCGCCGGCCGAGCGGTTTGATCCGGTAGCAAACGGCATGCAAGCAGTTGGCAATTTTGTGAAGCAAGATAAGCAAGCAAAAAAGAAGGCAAAGCGCTAATGGCAAAAGTTGCTGTAATGGGAGCCGGAAGCTGGGGCACTACTTTTGCCAAAGTGCTTGCCGACGCCGGCAACGAAGTTTCGCTGTGGGCACGGCGTCAAGATGTTGCCGATGAGATTAACAACTTTCATCGCAACGGTGATTACCTGCCTGGTGTGAAACTACCTTCTCAAATTAAGGCAGCCACCGATGCAGCAAGCGTTTTAGAAGATGCTGAACAGGTTTATCTTTCTGTCCCATCGCAATCACTGCGAGGTAACTTGACCGACTGGGGTAGTAGCCTTCCGAAGGATGCCATCCTGGTTAGTTTGATGAAGGGTGTTGAGCAGGGCAGCGGGCTTCGCATGAGCGAGGTAATCGAAGAGGTCACTGGTTTTGCTCGGTCACAAATCGTGGTCGTATCTGGCCCAAACCTTTCTGCCGAAATTGCGCACGAAGAGCCAGCAGCCTCAGTTGCAGCTTGCACCTCTCAGGCAAGTGCAGATGCAGTAGCCCAAGCAGCAACAAACTCTTACATCAAAATCTTCACTAACCGCGATGTCATTGGCACCGAATTCGGTGGAATCTTAAAGAACCTGATTGCAGTGGCAATCGGTATCGTGAACGGCGTTGGCTATGGCCAGAATACCAAGGCATCAATCATGACTCGAGGTCTCGCAGAGATCAGCGCGTTTGCAGTTGCTTACGGAGCAAAGCCAGGAACCATGGTTGGTCTTGCCGGAATGGGCGACTTGATTGCAACCGCTGAGTCACAATTGAGCCGTAACCACAAGGCTGGCGAAATGCTCGGTCGCGGCTTCACCAAGCGCGAAGTTTTCAGTCGCATGAGCCAGACCGCTGAAGGTCTAGTTTCTATCGAGCCAGTTCTTGCTCTTGCCAAGGCTAAGGGCGTCGAGATGCCGATTGTCGAACAGGTGCAGATGGTGCTTGAAGGCAACATGTCACCGCGTGACATTGCACCTCACCTTACCCGCGATGGTTTGAGCGAACCCGGTCGCGAATGAGCAAGCTCAACGTAGTTGTTCTGTTCGGCGGTCGCTCAAGCGAACACTCAATATCGTGTGCCACTGCAGCCGGCGTGCTTGGCGCAATAGATCGCAGCAAGTACAAAGTGATTCCGGTAGGCATCACGCGCAGCGGTCTCTGGGTTGAAGCAGTCGACGATGCCGAGCTCTACAAGCTAACCGAAGACAAACTGCCAGAGGTAGTTGATAACCACATGCC
>JBJTOA010000085.1:0-2432 GCA_046074285.1 Micrococcales bacterium | reverse complement strand
TTCTTTTTCGCGTGAGATTTAGCCATGCTCGGGAACACCACACCGTGCATTGGCCAGACTGCCCACCAATAGGCGTGACCGAATAAGCCCTTTGGTGCATAGAGCGCAACCTGGGTCAGAGTGGTGCCTTTAGTTTCAGGGTCTGCTTCAACTGCAAACTCGAGCCAGGCTAGGCCGGGCATCTTCATCTCGGCTCTCAGACGAAGAAGCTTGTTTGGGATGATCTGTTCAACTCTCCAGAAGTCAACCGCATCTCCGACCTTTAGGTGATTCGGGTCGCGTCTGCCGCGTCTGAGGCCTACGCCACCGACTAACTTGTCGGCGAAACCTCTCAGACGCCAAGCCCAGGTCGCGGTTGAATAGCCGTTTTCGCCACCGATGGCTTCGATACGCTTCCAGACTTCATCAATCGGGTCTGGGCTGTGAACGATTCGCACATCTTTATATAGGGTTCCGCCTGCCCAGTCTGGGTCGGTGGGTAGCGGTTCGCTGGGGGTTCCCGGAATGCTGGCGTCTGACCAACTGGTCTCAACTCTGGCATCCTTGATTTTTGTTAGCGCCAGTTTTACTGCTCGCGTAAATGGGGTCAGCCCGCCAGGTGGGTCGGGGATGAATTTGCGAATGTCGTCGTTCTCGCAAACTACCTCGTTCTTTAGGCTTTCAACCAACCGCTTTGCCAGAGTGAACGGCACAGGGGTTACAAGCGCTACCCAACCACTTGAGAGTTTTGGTGTCAGCACCGGAACCGGAATGATGATGCGTTTTCTGAGGCCTGCCGCTTCGGCATACTTGAGCATCATCTCGCGATAGGTAAAAACATCAGGGCCACCGATATCGAAATGATTGCTGATCTTCGCCGGAAGTGCCGCAGAACCAACCAGGTAGCGCAACACATCTCTAACCGCAATCGGCTGAATGCGATTGTTCACCCATCGCGGGGTAGTCATGATTGGCAGACGTTCAGTTAGGTAGCGCAGCATTTCAAAGCTCGCCGAACCAGAGCCGATGACCACACCTGCGCGCAACTCGATGGTTGGCACGCCAGATGCTCTCAGCAGCTCGCCCGTCTCAACTCGGGCCGCGAGGTGAGGCGAAAGCTCTTGGTTCGGGGCGATCATGCCTCCGAGATAAACGATTCGCTGAACTTTCTGAGTTCTAGCCTTCTCGGCGAATAACTCGGCCATGTCGTGCTCTTGCTGCTCAAAGTTATCCTTCGCCATAAGAGCGTGCAATAGGTAATAGGCAACGTCGACGTTTTTAAGCGCGATGTCCAGAGCCTTCGGGTCGTTAGCATCGCCCTCAATGACTTCGACCTGATTAATCCAAGGATGCTGACTGAGCCGCTGAGAATTCCTAGCCAAGATGCGAACGCGGTATCCGTGCTCAAGCAACTCGCTAACCAATCGCCCACCGATATAACCGGTGGCACCGGTGACCAGGCAAAGCGCCGGCTGGCCAAGAACATTTCTTAACAGCGGCAAGTCTTCAGCGACTGATGTGCTCATAGTTCAAGTTACCTTGACTTGGGCGATTGTATTCCCAGATTTTTAGGCATAAACCGCTAAGTTAAAAGAAGTTTCAACCCCTTATTTTTACTTATAGAAGGATGCCTAAATGGCGAAAATAAATGCACTTGCTGCGCTTGGTCGCAAACTTAGTAAGCCAGTAGACAACGCGATGATCGTGCTCTCTGTAATCTTCTTGGTGGTTTACAGCGTTCAGGTAATTAGCCGTGATTTGACGACCGGAGTTGGCCCGAACGAGGCTGAACTCGACATTTTGCAGTGGGTAATCTACGGCCTTTTTGCTCTTGGTTTGGCATGGAACTTAATCGTTGAAATCGCTCTGCCTAAGAGCGAGCGCAACTGGAAGAACTGGTGGGCTGAGAACATCCTTGGCATTATCGCGCTGGTTCCTGCAACTGCAGCTGCTCGTTCGCTTCGCCTTCTGCGTCTAGTGATGGTTTTCCGTGGTCTTACCCAGATTGTTCAGGGTGCTGCATCACGTCTAGGTCTCTTGGTCTTCTCGGCTCTTCCAATCGTTGCTTACATCACTGCTCTTGCAGTGCTCGATGTCGAGACTGCCGGAGGAGTGCTGCTTAAAGCTGATGGTTCAGGCGACATGTTCGGTGGTCAGATTCACAATATTGGCGAAGCTCTTTGGTGGGCAATCGTAACCATGTCTACCGTTGGTTACGGTGACTTCTTCCCTCACACCTTCGAAGGTCGAATCATCGGTGTCTTCACTTTGGCATCGGGTATCGTGCTAATCGCCACCATCACCGCGATGGTTGCTACCAAGATTCTTGACCAGGCAGCTGCCGGACAGGCTGCTTAGGCTAAGGCTGCTGCCGAAGCCAAGGCCGCTGCCGAAGCCAAGTCTGCTGCTAAGGCAACCTCTAAGAAGGCAGCTCCAAAAGCTGCAGCTAAGAA
>JBJTOA010000084.1:0-16996 GCA_046074285.1 Micrococcales bacterium | reverse complement strand
ACAACCCTCCGCATGCTTGCTGGCCTTGAAGAGGTTAACAGCGGCCACATCTTCATCGGCGACCGTGACGTCACCGATGTTCCACCAAAAGACCGCGACATCGCAATGGTCTTCCAGAACTACGCTCTTTACCCACACATGACCGTGGCTGAGAACATGGCATTCGCACTTAAGATTGCTGGCGTTAGCAAAGAAGAACGCCAGACTCGCGTTCTTGAAGCTGCCAAGATTCTTGACCTTGAGCCATACCTGAACCGCAAGCCAAAGGCACTTTCTGGTGGTCAGCGTCAGCGTGTTGCCATGGGTCGCGCAATCGTTCGTAACCCACAGGTGTTCCTCATGGACGAGCACTTTCAAACCTTGACGCAAAACTTCGCGTTCAGACCCGCACCCAGATTGCTTCGCTACAGCGTCGCTTGGGCGTAACCACCGTTTACGTTACTCACGATCAGGTTGAAGCTATGACCATGGGTGACCGCGTAGCAGTGCTCAAAGACGGTGTTCTGCAGCAGGTAGATTCCCCTCGCAACCTTTACGAGAAGCCACTCAACGTTTTCGTTGCCGGCTTCATCGGCTCACCAGCTATGAACCTGCTTCAGCTTCCTATTGTTGACGGTGGCGTCAAGTGGGGTTCACTAGTGATTCCAGTTGAGAAGTCAGTTCTTGCCAAGACCAAGGCTAAGAGCGTAACCGTTGGTGTTCGCCCAGAAGACCTAGAAGTTACCAAGGGCGACGGCATTGCAGTTGAGATCGACGTTGTCGAAGAGCTCGGTGCCGACGGTTACCTATACGGTCACACCACCATCGATGGCGCAAGCCACGACTTGGTTGCCCGTGTTGAGTCGAACAGCCACCCTAACGCTGGCGTCAAGGTGAACCTGAAGCCAGTTGGTGGCATCACTCACCTGTTCGATGTCGAAACCGGACTCCGTCTGAACTAATTGAGTTCAAACTTAGAAATAACGGCTGCCACGGTAGAGCCAGCACTGCTGGACCTACCGTGGCATTTGCCGTTAGAAGACTGGCCAGCTGACAAAATCGCAGCACTCCCCAAGGGCCTAAGTCGCCACACGGTTCGCTTTGCGCACCTGAACGACCATGTGATCGCGATTAAAGAGACCCTGCCTGAATTAGCCAAGCGCGAATACGAGATGCTCAAAAATCTGCTGAGACTCGATGTTCCCTGCGTTGAGCCGTTCGCCATCATCAACGGTCGTAGCACCGAAACTGGCGAAGAGCTAATGGCTGTGCTCATTACCAGACACCTGAAGTTTTCGCTCCCCTATCGAGCAATGTGGTCGCAGGGTTTGCGCCCAGAAACTGCCAAACGCCTGGTCGATGCCCTAGCTCTGCTGCTGGTTCGCCTGCACATCGCTGGCTTCTTCTGGGGCGATGTAAGCCTGTCAAACACGCTTTTCCGCCGCGATGCTGGGTCGTTTGCGGCCTATCTGGTTGATGCTGAAACTGGGCACCTCTATGAGAGCGGTCTCAGCAACGGTCAGCGCGAAAATGACCTTGAAATCGCACGCGTGAACATCGCTGGCGAACTTATGGATCTCGTCGCGAGCGGTCACGCTGCGCCAGGGGTTGATCCGGTTGAAACTTCAGAGCGCATCATGACAAAGTACCGCGAACTCTGGACCGAGCTCATGGGCGTTGAAGTCATCAGCAAGGATGAACGCTGGAAGATCAGCCGTCGAGTCGACAGACTCAATGAACTCGGTTTTGATATCGATGAGTTGGCTATCGTCACCACTGGCGATGGCTCTAAGGTCAGGATTCAACCAAAGGTGGTAGATGCTGGTCACCATAGCCGCCGACTAATGCGACTTACCGGCCTCGACGTTGAAGAAAACCAGGCTCGAAGGCTTCTCAACGACCTAGACGAATACCGCATGGAACGCAACCCTAAGGGCGATGAAGAGGTTATGGCTCACGAGTGGCAGAGTCACGTTTTTGAACCTGTGATTCTTGCGATACCTAAACACCTGACCACAAAACTCGAACCTGCCGAAGTTTTTCACCAGGTTCTCGAGCACCGCTGGTACATGTGCGAGCAAACCAGCAGTGATGTTCCCCTAGCCGAAGCGGTTCAAGACTACGTGGTGAAAGTGCTCTCAAACCGTCGCGATGAAGAGGCACTGCTGCAGCCGATTACCGAAGCAATAACCCTGCCGAACCCAGTTCCGACCGGGACCATCGTGGTCATCGACGATGAAGATGAGGATGACGGCGACTGGATGTCTAAGGTCTAGAGTCTGGCTCTAGCGACTTCGTAAAGCACAACGCTGGCCGCGATTCCGGCGTTTAGTGACTCGGTGTCACCGTTGATCGGAATCGAAACCACCATGTCGCAGTTCTCTTGCACGAGGCGCGAAAGGCCCTTACCTTCGCTGCCCACGACTAGCAAAAGCGGTTCTTTACCGAGACTGAACTTTGGAAGGCTCACTTCACCTTCACCATCTAGGCCGATAACGAAAACTCCGCGCTTTTTAAATTCTTTGAGCGTGGTGGTTAGGTTTCCGGCGAGCGCTACCGGAATACGAGCTGCTGCACCCGCTGAGGTCTTCCAGGCTGCGGCAGTAACACCGGTTGAGCGTCGCTGAGGCAAAATCACACCCTGACCACCGAAGGCTGCCACAGAGCGGATGATGGCTCCGAGGTTGCGGGGGTCAGTAATGCCGTCAAGTGCTACAAACAGCGGGGTCTGACCGCGGTCCAAGACCTTGTCGAGCAGTTCCATCGGGTGCTGGTAGTTATAGGCCGGCACCTGCAGAGCAATCCCCTGGTGCACGGCATCCATTCCGGTCATGCGGTCGATTTCAGGGCGAGTAACTTCATGGATTGGAATGCGGCGGTGGTTGGCCATCGCGATGGCTTCCTTGACGCGATCATCCATTTCAATGCGAACCGCTAGGTACATTGCGGTTGCTGGAATTTTCGCGCGCAGTGCTTCGAGAACAGAGTTACGACCTGAAAGGGTTTCTCCAGCATCTGCGGCTTTGGTTACCGATTTAGAGTTGCGACTTGCGGCTCCGGCATTGCCCGCGGTTCTGGCAGCTGGCGCCAGAAACTCACCCTTGCGTGAAGTCTGTGCTTGAGTTTCGTACTTCTTCTTGCGCTCAGCAGCCTTTTGCTTTGGGTGACCCTTGCGGTCGGCAGCCTTAGGGGTTGGCCCCTTTCCCTCGAGACCCTGACGACCGTTGCCGCCAGTGCCCTGCTTGGTGCCGCGAACTTTCTTAGTTGCTCCTGGGCGTCCGTGCTTAGCCATTGATACTCCAATAGGTCTTGTCTGCTGAGTCGCTTAGTGCGATTCCCGCATTGGTTAGTTGGTCACGAATCTCGTCTGCGCGAGCAAAGTCTTTGCCTTCACGAGCCGCTTTTCGCTGCTGAATCAATTGCTGAATCAGTAAATCTAAAGCCTGGTGTTCTGCGCTCGCCTGACGGTCAGCAGCCCACTGCGGCGACTCTGGGTCAATGCCAAGAACCGCAAGCATTGAGCGAACCTCGATTAGTGCCTTGCCGACTTCGGCGGCATCGTTTGAATCTAGTGCGCGGTTTCCCTCGGCAACCGTTTCGTGAATAGTTGCAAGCGCAGCCGGAATCGCTAGGTCGGTATCCATCGCAGCGACGAAGTTGCTCGGAAGGTACTGGAAGATTCTGCTCAACTCTAGTTCGTTGATTTCAAGCGGTTCTGCCGAGGTGCCTGCAACTCGCTCGGTTGCTCGCTTGATGAACCCTTCAATGCGCGTGAGCGCTGCTTCGGCTTCTTCAAGCGCTCCATCGTGAAAGTCGAGCACGCTTCGGTAGTTCGCTGAACCGAGGTAGTAACGAACCGCCAGCGGTCTGCCCAGCTTGAAAAGGTCACTCGCGAAAATCGAGTTGCCAAGTGACTTTGACATTTTGTTTCCGTTGACATTCACCAGGCCGTTGTGCAACCAGAAGTTGGCGAATTCATCACCTGCTGCGCGAGACTGCGCGAGTTCATTTTCATGGTGCGGGAAACGCAGATCTAAGCCACCACCGTGAATGTCAAACTTGCTACCCAGATACTTGGTTGACATAGCCGAGCACTCGATGTGCCAGCCAGGTCGACCTGAACCAAACTTGGTGTCCCAATTTGCAGACTCTGGCTCGCTTGGCTTTGCCGCCTTCCAGAGTGCAAAGTCTCGAGGGTCACGTTTACCTCTGAGCTCAGCGTCTTCGCTTAACTCCATGTCAGCAATTTTCTGATTCGTAAGTTCGCCGTAAGCAGCCCACTTGCTGGCCGCGAAGTAGACATCAGCAGAGCCATCCTCAGCTTGATAGGCATAGCCGTTTGAAATCAGCCGATCGATGAGCTCAAGCATTTCAGGAACATGCGCGGTAGCGCGCGGCTCGTAGGTTGGCTCAGCCACCCGAAGCATTGAATAGGCTCGGTTAAATTCGATTTCGTAGCGGTAAGCCAAGGCCCACCAGTTCTCGCCGGTGGCTTGCGCATTGACCAAGACTTTGTCGTCAATATCTGTGACATTGCGAACCAGGGTGACTTCATTACCCTTGGCAGTCAACCAGCGACGCAGTTGGTCATAAACCAAGGCTGAACGAAGGTGCCCAACGTGAGGCGCACCCTGCACGGTTGGTCCGCAAAGGTAGATGCCAACTTTGCCATCAACCAGCGGCTCAAAGGCGCGAATGGCCTGAGTTTTTGAGTCGAACAAACTTAGGGTCACGAGCCAAGCCTATCCAGCGAACCGTTTTCGCCTTGGATTGCCGGCCCTCCGGAAACCAGAGCGGTAGCGACCGCAGCTAGCCCCTCTGAGTTTCCCAGAAAGCCTAAACCGTCAGTGGTGGTAGCGCCGATTGAAACTGGTGCCCCAATAATCGAGGTGAGTTTTGCCTCAGCTTCGGCTCGCCTCGGGCCAATCTTTGGTCGGTTCGAGATAACCTGCACCGACACATTGACCAAGCTGTAACCGTGCTCGTGAAGAAGTTTTAGAGCTCCGGCAAGAAATACCTCGCCTGTGGCTCCGGCATATTCCGGCCTGTCAACGCCAAAGTTGGTTCCGATGTCGCCCAGTTGAGCGGCACCAAGCATGGCGTCAACCATGGCGTGCGCAACGGCGTCTCCGTCGCTGTGGCCTTCTAGCGCAGGGGTTTCTGGCCAGTCAAGGCAAGCCAGGCGAAGCACACCGCCAGTTGCAAATCGGTGGGTGTCGGTGCCCAAACCGGTTCGCAAACGACTACTGAAAAGTCTTTCGGCTGCTTCAAGGTCAGCTGGTGTAGTGATTTTAAAGGCGTTAGCTTCACCCGGTACCGAGGTGACCGAACCACCCGAGGCTAGAAATAAGGCTGCATCATCAGGATGCTCAATACTTGCGTGAGCATAGGCCGCAATGAGACGGTCTGTCGGGAACCCCTGCGGGGTTTGCGCGATTGCTAGAACACTGCGGTCAACATTCTCGAGAATGGTGTGATCCGCAACTTTTTTCATCGCATCAACCACCGGCAGAGTTGGCACAACGCCACCGTGGGTTGCGCTCACAGCCTTCGCCACACTTTCAAAAAGTTGACTGGTTGCCAGGCAGCGAGCTGCATCGTGAATCAAAGTGACCGCGTGCTCTGCTGAAACTTCGGCGAGCGCATTCGCAATTGACTGCTGGCGGGTGTCTCCCCCGAGAACCACCTGGCCTTGCAAACCAGCTTCAGCGAGCAGCGCCTTTGCAGTTTGCAAGTGTGATTCTGGTGCCGTAACAATGACCTGCCCGAGACCTTCAACAGCCCTTAGGTTTTCAAGCGCGTGCGCCAAAAGAGGCTTTCCGGCCAAGCTAACGAACGCCTTAGGTGTCGATTGCTTGAGACGCTCACCTTTGCCGGCAGCTACTACCACTACCGCAATACTCATGGTTTGGCTTAAGCTGCCAGGGCCAGCACTTGTGAGAGCTTGGTGATGATTAGCTCAGCGGTGGTTTTTCTCTCAAGAATTAGTTCAACGACCTGCGCAGCCTGCTCGTGGTTGATCTTTAGTGCTAGAGCGAACTCTGACTCAAGAATCTGACGTGATTTTGCAAGCATGCGCTTTTCACCGGCAGATACACCGCGGTCTTTGTCGCGCATCCAGAGGTCGCGAACAACTTCAGAAACACGCTTGATTTCACCAGAACCGATTTTTTCGGCGTTTGCCTTGAAGCGACGAGACCAGTTGGTTGCCTCTTCGACTACGTCTTCTTGCAACACATCAACTACAACGCGGATTTCATCCTTGTTGATTACGTGGCGCACGCCCACTTCTTGAACGCTTGACTCTGGAACCCAAATCTCTAGTTCAGATTGAACAACCTTGAGGTGCAGGTACATTTTGGTTTCGCCGCGAAGAGTTTTCTCTTCTTTTTTTAGAATTTCGGCTGCGCCGTGGTGTGGGTAGACAACAGTCATGCCAACTTTAAAAGCCATATGGGATTTCCCTTCAGAAACCACGATTTTACCACAGGATGAGCGAAAAACTGAGGGTAAACTTATTGCGTAGTTTGCGCATTCTGCGCCACAGGAGGACATTTTGATCACTCGTAAGTTTGCAGCCGTTGCTATGGCAGCAGGTCTCTTGCTTTCAACCAGCGCTTGTAGCTTCAACCCTCACCCAGATTCACTGCAGTCTTATGCCCCAAGTGACGGCTCAGGTTCTGACATTGAGCTCGGCAAGGGAGAAGGAATCAAGCTTCGCAATTTCCTTTACCTTACTGACGGCACCGACGGTGCTTTGCTTGGTGTGCTAGTGAACAGCGGCAAAACTGACCAGACCGTTACCATCAACTACACCCCTGATGAAGAAGCTGCCCAGTCTGAGACCGTTGTGGTCAAGGCTTACAGCTCATACTCTTTCGGTTTCAACGGTGCACCCGCATCACAGCTTGAACTTGCCGGTGCTCCCGGTGACATTGCAAAGGTGAGCTTCGGATTCGCCGACAACTCGGTCTGGACTGTGCTCTCGGTGCCGATTTTGGATGGCACCTACGATTACTACAAAGACATCGTGAACGACATTTCTGGATTCCTGGGAACCGTCTGCGTCACCCAAGAACCTGTTGGAATGGACGCTGGAGCAACCCCTAGCCCAGAACCGACCGAAGAATGTGTCAACCCAACTTTCGAGTCGATGAACTAAGTCGAAAAGTAAAAAAGCCCTGAGGAATCAGGGCTTTTTTCTTAGGCTTCGAACTTATAGCCCACACCGCGCACTGTGGTGATTCTGGTAGGGCGCGCAGGGTCATCCTCGATTTTTGAACGCAGGCGCTTGACGTGAACGTCAAGAGTCTTGGTGTCGCCGTAATAGTTGCTGCCCCAAACCCGGTCGATGATTTGCCCGCGGGTGAGAACTCGGTTGACATTGACCATGAGAAGTTCAAGCAGTTCGAATTCTTTGAGCGGCAGCTGAACAACCTGGCCGTTCACGGTGACCTGGTGGCGTTCGAGATCAATTCGAACCTCGCCAACTTCAACGAGATCATCGTTTGACACCGCCGGCGTTACCTGGCGACGCAAGACGGCCTTCATGCGAGCTAGCAGTTCGCGAGTTGAGTATGGCTTAGTGACGTAATCGTCAGCGCCAATCTCGAGGCCGAGAACCTTGTCGAGTTCGGTGTCTTTTGCGGTCAGCATAATGATTGGCACGTTTGAAGTCTGACGAATTTGGCGGCAGACATCGTTGCCGTTTAGACCTGGCAACATCAAGTCGAGCAAAATCAGTTCGGGTTCGGTCTTCACGAACTGTTCAATGGCTTGCTTACCATCGGCGGCAACTTCGACTTCGTAGCCCTCGCGCTCAAGCAGATAAGCGAGTGTCTCACGAAGCGTCTGTTCGTCTTCTACAACTAAAACTTTGGTCATTAGTTTTCCTCCGTTAACACCGAAGTATCAGCTTTTGGCAGGCGAAGAGTGAAGGTAGAACCCAAACCGGGCTGCGAGAATACCGTGATTTCGCCGCGGTGGTTTTTTGCGATGTGCTTGACTATTGCTAGCCCGAGACCGGTTCCACCTGTTTCTCTAGAGCGAGATGGGTCAACCCGGTAGAAACGCTCAAAGATGCGCTCTTGATCTTCTACCGAAATACCTATGCCGTTATCGAGCACCGAAAGCTCAACTACGTCAGCCACCTGACGAAGCCCAATACCAACTTGCGCACCCTGCTCTGAGTAGATCACGGCGTTCTCAATCAGGTTTTTTACGGCAGCAATAAGTGATTCACGGTCGCCATATACCTGGATGCCAGAGGGCGCTGAAACGCTAATCTTCACGCGCTTCTTATCTGCCTGAATCTGATTTTGCTCAACGGCTTCAGCCACGATTTCGGCCATGTCAAGCAACTCAAACTGGGTTGGTGATTCAGCCGATTGGTATTGCGAGAGTTCAATGATGTCTTTTACTAGCGAACCGAGTCTTCTTGACTCACGGTGCAGATTCTTGGCAAACTTGGCGACCAGTTCTGGGTCGTTGGCGGCATCCTCGATGGCTTCAGCAAGAAGCGAAATTGCGCCAATCGGGGTTTTCAACTCGTGCGAAATGTTTTCGACGAAGTCTCTTCTGGTGTCTTCAACGCGCTTGGCTTCGGTGCGGTCTTCGACCAATAGCAAGACGTTGTCTTTGCTCAATCTGGCTGCGCGAGCATGAACAAACGATCGTTGACCTCGCAAACCGGTTTGCAAGTTTAGGTCAGCGACCACAGTGCCCTTAGCTTTTCGGGCATTTTCTACCAGCTCGCGTAGTTGCTTGTGAACCAATTCACCGTTTTGCACGAGACCAAATGAAACTGCACCGGCTGTGGCGCGAATGACTTGATCTTCAGAATCGAGCACCAGGCTAGCTGCAGCGAGAACATCGAGTACCTCGGTGGCGTCTGTCCCCAAGACACCAAGCAGTTCGCTGGCGGTAACCACTGGTCTGCTCCTGTTCACTTTATTAACACTAGGTGATTTCTAAGTGCTACTTTGGCACCTTAAAAGTTGCCGAATAAGAGAGTTTGCCAATCGTTTACTTAGTATTTTTGAAGTGTTTACTTACGGCTGACAAAGTGCTCTCAAGCGCTTAGAAAGGCCGAGAAAAGATGCGTGAAGTGTTTCAGAATGATCTGGCAGATGTGCAAAACCGCTTGGTCGATATAGCCGAGTCAGTTTCAAACATTATGCAGAAAGCCAGCAAGGCGTTTCTCAACAGCGATGTTGCTCTTGCCGATGAAGCAATCGCTCTGGCCGAAGCCAACGAAACTCGAGCTCTAGCTCTCGATGAGTCGGTTATTCGCATTTTGGCCAAGCAGTCTCCAGTTGCCCGAGACCTTCGCGTTCTTGTTTCAGCGCTTCGAATCAGTGCATCTCTCGAGCGCATGGGCGCCTTGGCTGGTCACATCGCAGCAATTGCGCGTTACCGTTTTCCGGGTGCAGCTGTGCCCGAGTCACTTCGCGCCACTTTCGAAGAAATGGGCAGACTCGACATCGAGCTAGCCAAGAAGTCAGTAAAACTACTTCGCGACACCGACGTAGACCTGGCCCGCTCAATTCAGGCCGAAGACGCCCGCATTGATGAACTTCACCGCAGCGTGTTCGATACCGTGCTGTCAAGCAACTGGAAAGAAAACGCCATGTTCACCGTAGATGTGACCCTGGCTAGCCGTTACCACGAGCGATTCGCTGACCACGTGGTTGACATTTCAACCAAGGTTTCTTACCTAACCACTGGCGAGTGGCACGAATCAGAAGACTAAAAGCAAATAAAAAAGGCGCTCACCCGAGCGCCTTTTTTATTTAAGCTTTGCTTATTTTTTGTTGCCTTGAGCAGCAACTGCGGCAGCACCGGCTGCAGCAGCCTCTGGGTCTAGGTATTCGCCACCTGCCACCAAAGGCTTGAAGTTTTCATCCAGCTTGTAAACCAAAGGAATACCGGTCGGAATGTTTAGCTCGGCAATGTCAGCATCGCTGATGCCATCGAGGTGCTTAACCAGGGCGCGCAAGCTGTTGCCGTGCGCCGTGATCAAAACCGTCTTGCCGTGCTTCAGGTCTGCCACGATTTCATCGTTCCAGAGCGGCATCATGCGCTCGAGAACGTCTTTGAGACACTCGGTCTTCGGAATCTCTTTTAGCCCTGCGTAACGCTCATCGTGAGCCTGTGAGAACTTGTCACTGTCATCAATCGGCGGTGGCGGAACATCGAAAGAGCGGCGCCAGATTTGGAATTGCTCCGCACCGTACTCAGCAAGAGTCTGAGCTTTGTCTTTACCCTGCAGCGCACCATAGTGACGCTCGTTTAAACGCCAATCACGCTTTACGTCGATCCAGCTGCGTTCAGCTGCATTGAGCGCGATGTGCGCGGTGTTAATGGCTCGCTTGAGTCTTGAGGTGTAAAGCAAATCAGGCTTTAGACCTGACTCTGCCAAAAGTTCACCGGCTCGATGAGCTTCAGCACGTCCCTGATCGCTCAGGTCGACATCTACCCAACCGGTAAATAGGTTCTCTTGGTTCCATACGCTGTTGCCGTGACGCAGCAAAATTACGGTGTACTTATGTGACATGCCTCTAAGTTTATTAGGTGGCCGTAAAGAAACCGATTGGAAACGTAACCCGGGGAACCACCAACCCCAACCGTTTGCGAAGAGTCGACCGCTTTATCGCCAGCCTTCCAAACCTGAAACGCGCAGCCAACCCGATTGTGGTCGACCTGGGGTTCGGAGCCAGCCCAATCACCGCAATTGAACTGCTCGCTCGCTGTCAAAAAGTGAATCCGAAGACCACTGTGGTTGGAATCGAAATCGAACGCGAGCGCGTCAATAACGGGCTAGCCGTTGCTCATGAAAACCTTCGCTTTCAACTCGGTGGTTTCGAAACTCCCCTGCCAAGTGAATTAGCCGGCAAGTCGGTAGATGTAATCCGTGCGTTTAATGTGCTTCGCCAATACAGCGAGGATGAAGTTGCCGAAGCGTGGCAACTGATGTGCAACCGGCTGACCGAAGATGGCCTGCTGATTGAAGGCACCTGCGACGAGCTTGGCCGATTTGCCAGCTGGGTGACCCTCGATAAAACCGCACCCAGAACCTTCACGGTTGCGCTCAGTTTGAATCACATCGACAAGCCGAGCAAGGTTCAAGAGCGACTACCTAAAGCCTTGATTCACCACAATGTTCCTGGTGAAAAGATTTACGATTTTCTGACCGCACTCGATAAAGCTTGGGCAGCCCAAGCGCCACTGAGTGCGTTTTCAGCGATTCAGCGCTGGGTCGCGGTTTGCGAGCAATTAAAAGCCGAAGGTTGGCCGGTGCTCTCGACTGCTAAACGTCACAAGCTCGGAGAAATCACCGTAGCTTGGTCAGCGGTTTCGCCTAAATAGCCGGCAGTTCGGCTCTGGCTTCTTCTTCGTCCATTCCGCTAGCGCAGAGCAGGTCAATCAGCATCGGCCGAAGTAAAAGCAAAACGCTCGCCTCGCGAAGCTGATCTGCGATTCCGAAGCGCTTCGGGTCAAGTTGGTGCACAATCTCGATAAACGCCTCTTGAGCATCAGCCTGTTTTTCAACATCGCTCAAGCCCAACTGAAGTAGCGAAGTCGCAGACTCAATCTGCTCGATCAAATCAGCTAGGTATGGCCTCGGGTTGCCGTCACGAAGTAAGAAGTCAATTCGTCTAACAACCACTCGCAGATTTCGAGTCGCTAGGTCCATCCCTCGAAGAATTCGCAACTGCCCCTCAAGGTCACTGCGGTATTTGCGCTGAATCGGCGAAATCTTGGCGATTGCCACCGCGCTATCAAGGCTCATTCGCCAGTTGTCGATTAGCGGTTGCGTGCGACGAACTCTGACCAGAGCAAAGTCAGCCACCTTGACATCGCTCGTGCGAACGGCTTGCTTGAGGGCATCGAGCGAGTCGAGAAATACCGTAAACAGTTTCTTGGCATCGCTTCGCGCCAGGCCACGAGGGTCTCTCGGAATCAGAGCGGTGACAATCAGTGCAACTGCACCACCGATCAAACCGTCGATGCTTCGCACAAACTGTCCACCGGGCGGCGGCGTGAGAAGGTAAACCAGCATCGATTGCACACCCGCGGTAACCGCGAAGGCAGCGTTAGAAGAAATAAACCTCGCAACTGCGAGAGTCAGCAAAAGAATGGATGCCAACTGCCAGAGCCCCTGGCCGAACCAACCGAGCAGAATTTCACTGAGCACGATTCCGGTAATCATTCCGAGAGCAGTTGTCAAGATGCGCCTAGGTCTGGCATCGCGCGTGAAGCCGAGGCTAGCGATAGTAACCGTAACCGAAAACATCGGGATTTCATGGCCGAGACCGTAGTGCGCAATCGAATAACCGGCAACCGCCGCAATCACAATCTGAACGATTGGCAACAGCGATTCAACCAGTCGACCGCCAGCTACCTTGACCTCGTACTTTAACTGACTCGGCTTTTTCACAGCAGGCTCTTTTTCGGCACGGTTCTGCGTTCAACCGTTGCACCAGCGCTGGCTGGAACGATGACCTCTTGGGTTGCCGCCACCGAGTCAATTTCGAGGGTGGCATCCTCAGGGACAGAACGCGAAATCACTGCAAGCGCAATCGGGCCCATTTCATGATGCTGACCAACACTTGTCACTCGCCCTTTCGAGACTGAGTTGAAACTAACTGTTGACCCAACCTCAGGCAGCAGGTGGCCGCTGCCATCGAGGTGAAGCATCACTAGTCGACGTGGTGGATGACCAAGATTATGCACCTTGGCAACAGTTTCTTGACCGCGGTAACAACCTTTGGTCAAATGCACAGCGGTTGCTAGCAACTCAAGTTCATGCGGCAATGTCTTCTCATCGATTTCGTTGAAACTCGGTCGATGGGCCGCGATGCGCAGGGCATCAATGGCGCTCTCAGGCACCACTTCAAAATCACCTTGGTAACCCAGGTTTTCGAAATACTCCCAGGGTTCAGCAGAAACTTTGCCATAGCGGTGACCGCCAGCAACTTGGTGGGGCCAACGGTCTTGCCAAGACTGCTGACTTACCGAGGCTCCCCAACTGCCATAAACCTGAACATCGAGAATCTGCCAGGCAACCTTTGAGCGAAACTTAGCTTTTTGAAACCAATCGAGCAATGCCTCAGACTCCGCATCAGAAAGTATTCCAATTACGGCATCTGTCTGAATCATCAGGTGCACATCAGCCAGCACGTGACCCTGCGCATCAAGCAGCAGTGCTTCAAGGCTCTGCCCGACTGATGCATTCAGAATGTTTTGGCTGAGCATGTTGTGCAGCCAGCTAAGACGATCTTCACCAGTTATCTCGATAACTATTCGATCGAGCTTGGCAATCGCCTTACCCGCGAGCAACTCGCGTTGCTGAATCAGCGGGTTTTCAATCATGAGACTTTTTCGAGTCGAGCAGAGGCATGCGATTCAAGGTCTTGGCCAAGGGCAGCGATATCCCACGCCCAGAGCAGAGCACCCTCAACCAAACCGTAGATGCGAACCGCACCGGCATAAGCCTTCGAGTTCTCTGAACGAGAAGAACCCTCTACGGTTCTAATGTCGATGCGGCCAGCTTTTACCTGACCGAGGTAATGCTCAGAAATTCCAGATGGATGAATAATCGAAGCTTCAATATCGAAGCCACCAGTGGCATTTCTCAACTGCTCTAAATCTTCGCGGGTTTTGTAAGTTGGCTCACCTTTGCCAGGCAGAAGCCCTGGGCCATGGTCGGCGTCTTCGGCTGGCCTGGCTATGCGCCAGTAACCAACTTCGCTCGGCAAAACAGTGCCTTTTTCATCGTTCAACTTCGCGGTTGAAACGTAGGTTAGATAGCTCTCGCCATCGTGAGAAAAAGTAATTTGCTGGCTGAACTCGAACTCACCCTCGTGAGTCGGGTAACTGATAACCCCGGTTCCCTGCCAAGTGCCGATCAGAAAAGCCAGCGGAGCCAGTTCGACAGGGATGCTGTCGTCTAGATCAAACAACTATTTCTGACCCTTGAAAAGTTTGTAAAGCACGAGCACTGAAAGGGCTGCGATAGCCAAGCCTGCAAGCACAAGCAGACCGGTGAAAACGAGGTCAATTGAAAGAGACATAACTGAATATTACCTAGCGATAAATAGATAGATGCTGGCAATCGCCAGAATCAGGTAACTGCCACCAGCAACGTATATCAGTTCTTTCACAAACCCGTCAACCGCGGCTTTCACCAAGTGGAACATCGAAACCAGAGCCATCGACCCCGCCAAGATTGCGCCGAACCAAGCAAATGCCTGAGCTGGCTCAAGAGTGAAGGCGGCAATAGCAGCGCATACCAGGCTGAGAGCCCAGATTGACAAAATGCGTAGCCACTGTGTTTTCGCAGTTCTAATCATGCCCGAGAACTTTGTTAAATCTTTGTTTCGGGCGATGTGGACTATAAGTAGTCGCCCTAGTCTTTTACTTAGGTAGATAGGTGGTGACTCATGGCTCAGGTTCTGATTCTCTCTGCGACGAGCGATCTAGAGGCTCTGCCTGCGCTGTCACTGCTACCCCACCGAGTTCGAACCATTGCGGCTGAACCTGCAAGCCTGGTTAACGCACCAGCTGCTGATCTAGTTTTTCTAGATGCTCGCAAAGACCTAGTCAACTCGAAGTCACTTTCTAAGCTTTTGCACACCACAGGTCTCGACTGCCCGCTAATCCTGATTGTTACCGAGGGCGGTTTACCGGTTATCACGTCTGAATGGGGTGCGACTGACATCATTCTTGACACCGCTAGCCCGGGTGAAATCGATGCTCGTATTCGTCTCGCGATTGACGCAAACAAGCCCAAGTTTGATGACTCCGCTAGAACCATCAGCGCTGCCGGCGTAACCATTGATGAGCAGAGTTATTCGGCAAAGGTTCACGGTGTTCCGATGGACCTCACCTTCAAAGAGTTTGAACTTTTGCGCTTCTTGGCCCAGCACCCCGGCCGAGTTTTCACCCGCGATCAGTTGCTGAGCGAAGTTTGGGGTTATGACTACTTCGGTGGTACTCGAACCGTAGATGTTCACATTCGTCGCCTTCGTGCCAAACTCGGCGAACTCGAGGGTTTGATTGGCACCGTTCGTAACGTTGGTTACCGTTTCAACCTCGAACCTGAGAAAGACTACGCACCAGCGCTGTAACCTCAAGTTCACCAAGCAGTTGCCTTTAAGTGGCAAACTTGAACTTATGTCTGACGAAACCATGGCCATCACAATTCCTGAGCCTCAGGGGGCGTTTGGCGCTGAGCGTTTTCTAGATCGTGAACTCAGCTGGCTAGCGTTCAATGAGCGTGTGCTTGAGATGGCTGAAGATGCCACAATTCCGCTGCTAGAGCGCGTTAACTTCGTGAGCATTTTCGCAAGCAACCTAGACGAATTTTTTATGGTGCGAGTTGCTTCGCTGAAGCGCCGAATCGCTACCGGGTTGGCAGTTGAGTCAAGCTCTGGTCTTTCGCCTCAGCAGGTTCTACTTGAGATTTCGAAAGAAGCACATCGCCTTCAACTTCGTCAGGCGATTTTATTCGGAGAGACTCTTGAGCCTGAACTTGAAAAGCACGGCATCGCGCTGGTTGACTGGGCTAGTCTGAATGAGATCGAGCAAGATGGCCTCAAGACTCTATTTCAGAATCAGATTTTCCCGGTACTCACGCCACTTGCGGTAGACCCAGCCCACCCTTTCCCATACATTTCAGGCCTTTCGCTTAACCTCGCAGTTGTGTTGCGTAATCCAGACACCGCGGCTGAACACTTTGCCAGAGTTAAGGTTCCGCCTCTGCTACCTCGCTTTATTCGGGTTCCTGGTTCTACCGACAAGAGCGCTCGGTTCGTGGCGCTTGAAGCCATCATGGGTCAATTCTTGGGCTCGCTCTTTCCTGGCATGGAAGTTCTGCAGCACCACACCTTCAGAGTCACTCGTAATGAAGATCTCGAGGTTGACGAAGACGAAAGTTCAAACCTGCTAGAGGCACTTGAGAAAGAACTTTTGCGCAGACGATTTGGGCCGCCGGTTCGTCTCGAGGTTGCTAACGACATCAACCCTCAGGTGCTTGAACTTCTAGTTCGTGAGCTTGATGTTGAAGAAGCTGATGTGTACCACCTGCCTGCACCGCTTGACCTCACCGGTTTGAGCGAGATTGCGTTTATGAAGCGCTCTGATCTTCGCTTTGCACCGCACAATGTGGTCACCAATAAATACTTCAAGCCGACTGATGATGAAAAGGTTAACTTCTTCAAGGTTTTGCGCGAACGCGAAATATTGGTTCACCACCCATACGAATCTTTCAGCACCAGCGTTCAGGCTTTCTTAGAGCAGGCAGCTACTGACCCTAAAGTTTTGGCCATAAAGCAGACTCTTTACCGAACCAGCGGTGATAGCCCAATCGTCGATGCTTTGATTCAAGCAGCCGAGGCTGGCAAGCAGGTTCTTGCGCTGGTAGAAATCAAGGCTCGTTTTGATGAGCAGAACAATATCGGTTGGGCTCGCAAGTTAGAGCAGGCCGGTGTGCATGTGGTTTACGGCATCGTCGGTTTGAAGACGCACTGCAAGCTTGCTCTTGTGATTCGTCAAGAAGGCAGCACGCTTCGTCGCTATTGTCACGTTGGCACCGGTAACTACAACCCGAAGACAGCTCGTTTTTATGAAGACTTTGGTTTGTTTACCAGTCGCGAGCAGGTGGGTGAAGACCTAACCAAGCTTTTCAACCGCCTTTCTGGCTATGCTCCAGATGCCACCTTCAAATCGCTTCTGGTGTCTCCTAATGGCGTTCGTGAGGGGCTCACTGAGCGCATCCAGAAAGAAATCGCTAATAAGCGTGAAGGCAAGCCAGCTGGCATTCGCCTAAAAATGAACTCGCTGGTTGACGAGCAGATTATCGATGAGCTCTACCTCGCTTCGCAAGCCGGCGTTTCGGTTGATGTTGTGGTTCGTGGCATGTGTGCCCTGCGCCCAGGTGTCAAAGGCCTGAGTGAAAACATCAGAGTTCGATCAATTCTCGGGCGCTACCTCGAGCACTCACGTGTGTTCTACT
>JBJTOA010000083.1:0-5618 GCA_046074285.1 Micrococcales bacterium | reverse complement strand
GTTGACTCCGAAAGTATTGAGCACCCGCTGCTGAATGAAGTTTGCGAGTTGAACAACCTCAAAGGCGGTAGCTCCCCCGCGATTTGTAATCGCCAGGGTGTGCTTGCTGCTAACCGCTGCTCTAGAACCTGCGATTGAGAAACCTTTTGCGATTCCCGAATTTTCTATCAGCCAAGCCGCACTTAGTTTTACCGTCTGGCCATCGTCAGCCGTCGATTCAAACTTGGGTGCATCCAGCGGCAAGGTTCTTGCGAAGTGGTCGCTGACAATCGGGTTGGTGAAAAAACTTCCGCAAGATTTCGTGTCGAGATCGCCTGAATCTAAGACCATGCCCTTTGACTTTCGCAGTTTCAAAACCTGCTGCCGAACATCTGAAACTGCAACCTGAGCACCTAGGTCAACACCGAGTGCTTTCGCTAGCTGATCGAAGAAGATCGGCTGACTCTGCCCGCCCAGATTTTGCAGTTCAAATTCCACCCAGGTCACAACTCCGAGTTTGCCGCGCTTGAAAATGCTGTCGCGGTAACCCACGCCACGCTCATCGCGCTGAAGAATTTGTAGTTCATAAGTTTCGTAATCCAGAAACTCGACTCTGCGAATGCTGTTTTCAACCTCTTGGCCGTATGCCCCGATGTTTTGTATTGGTGTTGCGCCAACTGAGCCTGGAATGCCACTGAGCGCTTCAATTCCCGAAAGCCCCGCCTCAACTGTTCCGGCAACCAGGTCATCCCAGTTTTCACCTGCCTGAACTTTGAGAATCACTTTGTCGCCACCGAGGCTGGTTTCGACTCCCTGCGTTGCTACTTGAATTACGTGCAGATTTTCAATTTCATCAGCAGCCACAATATTGCTTCCGCCACCAAGAACCAGCCAATCTTCACCGGTTCGCCAGATGTCGTGAGCGGTTTCAATCAGTTGCTCGCGAGTGGTGCAGGTAAAGATTTCGGCAGGCTGACCACCCACGCCAATCGTGGTTAAGTCAGCCAGAGACTTCATTAGAAACGAACTACAGCCTGAGCTTTTCCGAGAACTTTGTTCTCTTCAAAAACCGCATCTAGGTCAACGCGCACGGTTTGGGTTTCAGCATCTACGGCGCCGATCTTCCCGGTAACTACAACCACTGCGCCATCCTTCGGGTCGACTACAACAGGCTTAGTGAACTTGACCTGGTAATCGACTACTCGACCGGCATCTCCCACCCAGTTGACTGCAACTTGAACGGCTGCACCCATGGTCAACATTCCGTGAGCGAGAACTCCAGGCAGCCCAACTTCGGCTGCAATGTCATCGCGATAGTGAATGGTGTTGAAGTCACCAGAGGCACCTGCGTAGCGAACCAGTGAGTCACGGGTGAACAAAAACTCGAGGGCACCAACCTCTTGGCCAACTTCGAGGTCATCAAACTTAACCATCAGGCGTCTCCTCTTTCAACGAGGGTAGATATTGCCGTGCAAACCAGTTCTTTTTCAACATCGTAGATTTTGCACTCGAAGGTGATCATCGAAAGCGGGCCAGCCTGACGAATCTGCGAGATGGTCATTTCAGTGACAAGTTCGTCACCGGCAACAATTGGTCGAACGTGGATGAATCGCTGGTCACCGTGCACGACCTTGGCGAAATCGAGTTTGGCATCCTCATCGCTAATCACCTGATCGAAACCGAGCTGCTGCAGCATAACTGCAAAAGTTGGAGGAGCAACAACATCGGTATACCCGGCAGCCTGGGCTGCAAAGACATCGAAGTTAGTTGCACACGTGCTCTTTACCGCGTGGGCGAATTCGCGAACCTTTTCACGACCGACTAAATACGGTTGCGAGGCTGGATAAGACTTGCCCTGAACATTGATGTTTACCACGTGTCAATAGTATTCAGAGAAAGCAAAAACCCAGCCTGAAGACTGGGTTTTTATGTTTGTAGCGGGGGCGGGACTTGAACCCGCGACACCACGATTATGAGCCGTGTGCTCTAACCACCTGAGCTACCCCGCCAGAACTTGCGTTCGCGGTTGGCCGGTGATCGGCCTACCGAGCCCCGAGACAGGATTGAACTGTCGACCCCTTCCTTACCATGGAAGTGCTCTACCACTGAGCTATCGGGGCAGTTTATTTGCCAAGACTTGGCAAAACAACTTGATTACCTTAGCAGAATTATGCTCTGCTAGACAAACTCCAGATACCCACCGAGACCTTGCCCATGCTGACCTTGGTGGTCTTCTTGCCGACCTGCAAGTTGGCAGTGCCAAAAAGTTCTAGGGCGTTGGTATTGCCGGCGAGGGCATCGGTTGGGAATTCAATCTGGTCATCTTTGCCGCGTGACAGAGCAATCAAAACTGACTCTTTCTTGGTCTCGCGAATGTAGACCACAGCTTCATCCGATGCGTAGAGCCAGCGCAGGCTACCGTGAGTCAGAGCTTCGTGAGTCTTTCTCAAACTTGCGAGGTGGGCGTAAGTTTCGACCATCGATTTGTCATGCTTGCGCTCGTTGTTCCAAGGCATTGGGGTTCTCGAGTTTTCGCCGTTCCAGCCGTCAAGCCCAAACTCGTCGCCCATCCAGATCACCGGAATGCCTGGGAAGGTGAACTGAGCTGCGGCACCAACTTTCTGTGCGCCGGCAATCGTGAAGGTTTTGAAGCGCGGAATGTCGTGAGTATCGAGCGGGTTCATGTTGTTTAGACGCACGTGCCACGGGTAACCGGCCGCGAACTGGGTGTGACTTTGAACAAACTGCTTGCCGTTTTCACGACGACTGGTGTTGCCCATGAATCCAGCCTGTCTGGTTTCCTTTGGGTTCCATAGCCAGCGCCACAGTGGCTTGGTGAAGTTTGCATAGCTCATCGCGCCTTGCCATCCGTTGCCTTGAACGTGATAGGCAGCATCGCTGGTGTATTCGCCAAGCATGATGGTGTTCGGGTTGATATCAACCATGGTCTTGCGAATAACTTTTGACACTTCGAGATACATATCTTCATCACGGATGCGGCCGGTCATGTTGGCGACATCGATTCGCCAGCCGTCGAATCCGTATGGTGCTTTCAGCCACTTCGCGACCACTGAGGTTTTGCCCTCGATGAATCGCTTTCGCAGCTCTTTCGACTTCCAGTTGAATTTCGGCAGTGATGGAACACCAAGCCACGATTCGTACTTCTTATTGCCTTCACTGAAGTAGTAAAAATCGCTCTCGGCTGCCTTCGGGTTCTTATACGCCGCCTTGAACCATTCGTGAGCATCCCCAGAATGGTTCGACGTAAGGTCGCCGATGATCTTGAACCCCTTGGCGTGCGCAGCTTTGATTAGCGCGACAAGCGCTTCATTGCCACCGAGCAGTGGATCAACTTCATCGAAGGTGCTCGCGTCATAACGGTGGTTTGAACGCCCAGGGAAAATCGGGGTTAGGTAAAGCATGGTCACGCCGAGTTTCTTTAGGTGATCGAGATGCTCGATAACACCCCAGAGGTCACCGCCGAAGAACTGCTCGCTGGTTCCCTTGCCTGAACCTATTACCTCGTCAGACCACTTGGCTTTGATCGCCCAACTAGGGAGTTTGTGCTTATCAGCCTTTTCTGACCGAGCAAAGCGATCAGGGAAAATCTGATACATGATGGTGCCCGCGCCCCATTCAGGCGCTGAGCTGAAGGTGTTGATTCTAAAATCGTGGATGTCTGGCTGATCAGTTTCAAATAGGCCGTGAGCGTTTAGCCAATAGAGCTCACCAGACTTGAGCTCGATGCTGAAGCGGTAGTGCATCTGCGGGTTATACATGTGCAGCGAGGTTTCAAACCAGAGCCAGCCGTTGGTCGCTTTGGTTCGCTTAGCTACCGGCGGGTTGTATGGCTCACCATTTTCACTCGAGCGAACACGAACCTCTTTGATGTCACCAATTGACTCATGCACACGAACTTTGATTTTTACGTCTTCGAGCAACTTCGGCTGCTGGGTTGACACATAAAGGGGTGAACCATCGTGATGCGGATAGAGAGCAAGCGGTAGTTTGCTGAGTTTGGCCATGGTTTCATCCTAGAACTTACAAAAAACACAGAAAAGTAACGATTAGTCTGCAAGCGCTTTCAATTGCATTTTGGTTCCAAAAAGTTACCGTCTGGATACTAAATTTGAACCTATGCCTACTAGCCCGATTTTGCATCCCGCTATTGACAACGCCGAGTGGTGGCGCACCGCCGTCATCTATCAGATCTACCCTCGCAGCTTCGCCGACTCTAATGGCGATGGCATTGGAGATTTGCCCGGAGTTACCGAAAAACTGCAAGCGCTTTCAGACCTTGGCGTTGACGCCATTTGGTTCTCACCGTTTTTCAAATCACCGCAGAAGGATGCTGGCTACGATGTCAGCGACTATCGCCAGATCGACCCCCTCTTCGGTACCAATGAAGATCTCGAAGCGCTAATCGCTCGCGCAAACGAGCTCGGCCTGAAGATCATCGTCGACATTGTTCCGAACCACACCTCTGATCAGCACGCCTGGTTTCAGGCTGCCATTCATTCAGAACCAGGTTCTGCTGAACGTGGCTATTACCACTTCAGAGCCGGTCGCGGGAAACACGGAGAGCTACCACCGAACAACTGGCAGTCAATCTTTGGTGGTTCGGCGTGGAGCCGCATCAACAACCCAGACGGAACTCTTGGCCAGTGGTATCTGCACCTCTTCGATTCAAGCCAGCCAGATCTGAACTGGGAAAATCCAGCGGTAGCTGAAGAGTTCTATGAGATTCTTCGATTCTGGTTGCGCAAGGGCGTTGCAGGTTTCCGAATTGACGTAGCCCACGGAATGGTAAAGGCGCACGGCCTGCCAGACGCTGATGACCGCAATGAGCACGGCCAGCGCCTGCCGATCGGAAACATGTCTGACGAAGAACTTCAGCGTCGAATCCCTTACTGGATTCAACCTGGTGTTCACGAATTCATTCGTAACTTCAGAAAAGTCGCTGACGAATTTGGTGACCGAGCCCTCTGCGCCGAAGCAAGTGTTTCGCCGCTGCAGCGCTTGAAAGACTGGGTGCGCCCTGATGAGTATCACCAGACCTTCAACTTTGACTACATGGAAACCCCGTGGATGCCGCGAGCGCTGAAGGACATAGTCACGTTCTCGCTCGAGCAATTTGGATCGGTAGGCGCAGCCAGCACCTGGGTGCTTTCTAACCACGACGGAATTCGTCACGCAACCAAGTTGGCATATGACCCGCTCATGCTGCCGCCACAGGGTGACGGAATCGGCCCGAACTTCACTCAGCCTGATGAAGCACTCGGCCTTAGAAGAGCCAGAGCTGCTACCTCATTCATGCTCGGTTTGCCGGGCTCGGCCTACCTGTTCCAGGGTGAAGAACTAGGTTTGCCAGAGCACACCACTCTCGAGTCAAAGTATCGTCAAGACCCAACCTTCACTCGCACTCAGGGTGCTCGCGTTGGCCGTGACGGCTGCCGTGTTCCATTGCCTTGGGTTGCAGACGCAACAGCATCGAATGGTTTCAACACCACCGGAAAATCTTGGTTACCACAGCCTGCCAGCTATCGAGTATTCGCGCGCAACTTGCAAGAAGGTATCGCAGGCTCAACTCTCGAGCTCTACAAGCGACTGCTGAAAGAACGCAAGCAGTTCGGCATGGG
>JBJTOA010000082.1:0-6085 GCA_046074285.1 Micrococcales bacterium | reverse complement strand
GTTTATTTTCACCAGCGTCTAGGCCCAGGTCGGAATGCAAGTTCGTTAGCGGACCGTTAGGGATTCGCCTGGCCCGATTAAAGCAAAACCCCACCTGTGGAGAGGTGGGGTTTCGTGGCTGGTGAGGGATTCGAACCCCCGAAGGCTGAGCCGGCTGATTTACAGTCAGATCCCTTTGGCCGCTTGGGTAACCAGCCTTTGTCGCTAGGCAACCTTATAAGAATAGCGGAAAATCGGTGTTCTAGAAATCGCAATAACAAATCGGTAAAAGTCTTATCCACGAGAACGTGAAGGCGATAAGTTTGTAAAACCTTTACATATTTGAATGTAAAACCAAGGGGTTTACATGGCTGGCATTGAAGAAGTTGCAAAACTAGCGGGAGTTTCTACCGCGACTGTTTCGCGCGCTCTGAGCGGAAAAGCTCATGTTTCAGCTAAAGCCCGAGCCAAAGTTGAAGAAGCGGCTGCCCAGTTGGGTTACGTTGCATCTTCTTCTGCTTACACTCTGGCCACCGGTCGTACCAGAAACATCGGCGTGGTTTTGCCTTACATCGATCGCTGGTTCTTCAGCGCGATTCTCGAGGCGATTGAAACTGAACTTATCGATCACGGCTATGACCTGACTCTTTATAACCTGTCGGGTGGTCAGAATCAGCGCAACAAGATTTTCAGTGACTTCTTGCTTCGCAAACGCGTGGATGCAGTTTTGGCAATTGCGGTCAAGCTGACCGAGACTGAACTCGATAACCTCACTCGCACTCGCAAGCCGCTGGTCGGTGTTGGCGGCCAAATTGCTGGTGCTCGTTCGCTAACCATTGACGACACAGCCGCTGGTCGCCTGGCTACTGAACACTTGATTTCACTCGGTCACACTCGCATCGCCTGTATTGGTGGTTTGAAACTTACCGAGATGGACTTCTCTCAACCTACCCGCCGACGCAACGGTTGGGAGCAAGCGCTGAAAGATGCAGGGCTTGAGGTTCGCAATGACTGGTTCGTGGCATCCGACTTCACGATTAGCGGTTCGTATCACGCCGTCAAACAGATTCTGGGCAACCCGCAGAATGCTCCTACCGCAATCGTCTGTGCATCAGATGAAATGGGATTCGGTGCCATCATGGCAGCCAAAGACCTTGGTCTTCGAATTCCTCAAGACGTTTCGATAATCGGCGTAGACAACCACGACCTGTCTGACTTCTTTGGGCTTACAACGATTAGCCAGGATGTTCGAGGTCAGGGCAAGCATGTTGCGCAAACCCTGCTTAAACTTCTTGACGAATACGAAGAGGGTGAACCGGTCAATGTTGAGAACGTTGAGATTTGGCCATTCGAACTTATAGTGCGCTCAAGCACTGCTCGCCCTTCTGCTCGCTAAACTTTGAGCATGGCTGATTCATCATTCGACATCGTTTCAAAAGTAGACAAGCAAGAAGCAGAGAACGCTCTTAACCAGGCTGCTAAAGAGATTGAACAACGCTATGACTTCAAGGGTGTTGGCGCATCTATTGAATGGTCAGGCGAGAAGGTTCTGATGAAGGCCAGCAGCGAAGAGCGCGTAAAAGCTGTTCTAGATGTCTTTCAATCAAAGTTGGTCAAGCGTGGAATCTCGCTCAAGAGCTTTGATGATGGCAAGCCTTTTGCTTCGGGCAAAGAGTTTCGCATCGAAGGCACCATGAAGAATGGCATCGAGCAAGATCAGGCCAAGAAGATTTCAAAGATTATTCGCGATGAAGGCCCTAAGAGCGTGAAGTGCCAAATTCAGGGCGATGAACTTCGAGTTCAGAGCAAGAGCCGCGATGACCTACAAGATGTAATTGCCTTGCTGAAGTCGAGCAACCTCGACATAGACATTCAGTTCACTAACTACCGTTAGTCGACGATCGTTACTGCCCCAGTTTCGGGGAATGCATTAGGCGCAATTTCATCAGCCTTGAGTCGCTTGGCGACTTTACCCGCGATCAGCGCGGCAACGAAGAAGCTAACTACCACGAACATGAATGCCCACTGCAGTGTGAATGCCGAAACCAGGCCACCCATGAAAATCTTGGCGCCCATCATCAACAGTGAAGTGATCAGGGTCATGCGAGCCATCGCCTGAGTGGTGTCAAGCTTTGGCACGTTACCGGTAGCGCTAGCGATAGAAGGCATCATTGGAGCGACACCGTATCCAACAATCGCCCAGAGCACTGAGATCACCACGATACCCATGAACTGGTTTTGTGCTGACACTAGCGGACCAACCCAGATTGAAATTGCCAGCGCAACGCTGCCAAAAATGCCACCGAATCTTGCGATATCGCTGAAGTGATGTTTCTTAGCAAAGAAGCTGATTGAGAGTCTTCCGGCAATCATCGCTAAACCAAATAACGTGTAAGGAATCGCAGCTACTGCAAGCGGAAGTTCCATGGTTTTTTGCGTAAAGACTGAGCTCCAAGAAATCAACATTCCCTCGCACATCACACCGGTGATGTTTCCGGCAGCCAACCACCAGAGCAAACTCGGTGACTTCCAGAATGGCACTTTGGCGCCAGCGTTTTTACGCTCTGCGTGGCCATCCAGACTCGGTGGCAAAACCTGACGACCGAAATACCAAAAAGCTGCGAGGCTAAGGGCACTTAGCAGAACCAGGTGCTCTTGCAAACTCAAGAAGTTTGCCAGGATACCGCCGACCGCGGTGGTTGCCGTAGCGCCGATGCTCCAAGAAGCGTGGAACTTACCGAGGATAACGCGTTTCTGGCGCTTCTGAAAAGTAACCGCGTTGGTGTTGAGACTGAGGTTATAGAGACCCATCGAAAGGCTGAATACCGCTGCAACCACTACGTAGAGCCACGGGCTGTGAATGAAACCGTAAGAGCCGATGCAGAGCGCATAGATAGTGCCCGTGGCTAGCATTACTCGTCGAGTTCCGAATTTTCGCACGACTCGTGAACCAAAGAACATTGAGAACAAGCCAAAGACGCCAGAGATGGCATCTACTAAACCCCACTGGGCAACTTCAATGTGAATACTCTCAAGCAGTTCAGGAATACGTGGCACGGCGGCGAGCGCGATGAAGCCTTGGGTGAAGAACATTACCGGCAGTGCTCGGCCGGTTAGTTTTGCCTGCTCAGGTGAAAGCTTGGCAGGGGTTGAAGTCATGTAATAAAGCCTATGGGGGTTATTGTTCGCGTTCGACAACCGCGTCTGCGAAATTGATTAATGCGGTTTTCACGTTCGAGTCAGGAAGTTCGGCTAGAGCTGCGACTGCCTCGCTCGCCCAGCGCTTTGCTTCAGATTCAGTTGCGTGAGTGACCTCGTGGTCACGAAGTTCAGACACCACGCCAGCCAGAGTTGCTTCAGTGACTTCGTCTATTCTCGCCATGAGTTTGATCGAAGCTTCATCGGTTCTTGAGCGAAGCAGCAGCGTTGGGTAAGTCTGCACGCCAGCCAGCAAGTCAGTGCCAGGTGTTTTACCTGAAGTCTTTTCGTCTGAGTGAATGTCGATCACATCGTCGATTAGCTGGAACGCAACACCGATTTTCTCGCCGTAAATTCGAAGTGGTTCGAGGAAACTCTGATCAGCATCTGAGAACATCAAGCCCATCTGAGCGGCTGCTGCGATTAGCGAACCAGTTTTATCGGCGAGAACTTGAATGTAGTGATTCACTTTGTCGTCGTTGGCTTGAGGCCCGACGAACTCGTGCAACTGACCTAGACAGAGCCTTTCGAAAGTATCTGCCTGCAAAGTTAGGGCGCGCTCTCCTAGTTTCGAAACAATCTGAGAAGCTCGCGCGAAAAGCAAATCACCGGTGAGAATGGCAACGTTATTGCCCCAGATTTCATGCGCTGTCTTCACGCCTCTACGCATCGGGGCGTCATCCATCACATCATCGTGGTAAAGCGTAGCGAGGTGAGTTATCTCGCAAACCACAGCAGCATCGATGACTTCATCGGCTGAAGCGTTGCCCAGTTGAGCGGTCAGTAGCACCAGCGTCGGGCGAATTCGCTTGCCCCCGGCTGATGTCAAATGTCTGGTCGAAACATTAGCAATTGGGTCGGTGTGGGTGACAGCTTTTTCTAGTGCCGCTTCAACCCGTTCGAGGCCAGCCTCAAGGTTCTTGAGTAGTTCACGATCAGCAACTTTTCGAAGTTGCTTTGGCAATTCAGCTCTTGGCAATTAGGCTGCCTTCTTTGCAAAATGGATGGCAACAATTCCCAAACTCAGGTTGCGATAAGAAACTTCACTCCAGCCTGAAGACTGAATCTGGGCTTTGAATTGCTCCTGGTTTGGCCAAGCTTCAATCGACTCAGAAAGATAACTGTAAGCCTCTGGGGTCTTACTGCCGAGGCGGCTAAAAAGTGGAAGTAGACCTTTTAGATAAATGCTGTAAAAAGGCTTGAAAAACGCGTTGTTAACCTTGCTAAATTCGCAGATCACCAATTTGCCGCCTGGCTTAGTAACCCTGAGCATTTCCTTGAGCGCCTGATTTACATCAACCACGTTTCGAATGCCAAACGAAATTGTCACGGTGTCAAACTCGTTGGCTTTGAACGGCAAGTTGGTGGCATCAGCAAACTGAAAATCCAATTCAGGATGCCGCTTTCTGCCAACGGCTAACATGCCTTCAGAAAAATCAGAGGCAACCACGTGAACACCTGGCTTCACGAATGCGACAGAAGACGAGCCTGTTCCGGCAGCGAGGTCAAGCACTTTCTGGCCAGATTTTGAGTCAACCAATTTGGCTACTGATTTGCGCCAGAGTCGATCTTGGCCAAATGATAAAAGATCATTGGTGAGGTCATAGGTGGCCGCCACCTCATCAAACATGGCTGCAACTTCTTTAGGTTGCTTGGCCAAACTCGCTTTACTCACTAGACAAGTCTAAGCGTCAGTTTTGACCCTCGTAGTCGTAGTCATTTTCACTGGCCTTAGCTAACTTGCGCGCTTTGTTCAGGGTGTGACCTGCCATTGCAATTGCACCAGTACCTAGAATGGCCAGACCGAAATAAGCCTTGTGCATGAACTCTGCGGCGGGGTCTTCATAATTTGCAAAGTTCATCAGGTTACTGAGTGGTTCGTTCTGAGTTGGGTCTACGCCTTGATCCTGAGGTAGCGCCTTGCCATCAGGCATAGTTCTTGGTCTGATTGGCGTAGTCACATAATCCTGACCGGTGAAATCCTGGTTCAGCAGAACCGAGCCCTGGCCCGAAATGCCAGCATTTGTTCCAGAAGTTGAAGTGCTTCCAGAAAGAGTTCCCGCAGTAGATCCGCTACTGGTTGATTTGTGCTTGACAACCAGCGGTGGTGGCGCGAACTGTCTAGTTGAATCCTCGGATTCTTTTTGGTGATCTTCAGAATCCTCAGACTCGTGCTCATCCTGATCTTCAGAGTCTTCTTCTTTATGAACGTTGATGCCTGGCTTTTCGCTGAAACCAGCTGCCATCGCAAGCTGTGCAGGCAACATCCAAGAGGTTAAAAGCGCGAGTAGCGCGAGAGCCTTGAAAAGCCTCGACATATCGCACCGCCTGCGGGAATAGTATGTGGAGTGTTGCAGTTTTAGGATATGCCGAGCAATAAAAGCGCAGAAGACTAATGTCTAACTTCACAGCAAATGCACAGGCGTCAAATCAAGGAACAGATGGCCAAGATTAACCGACTTCGAGTTCGTACTCGAGCGATTGACCTACCTGCCGAATTCCAACTCACAAACCATCTCAGCCCGAACGGCGCTGTCTTTGTTCGAGATGGTGAAGGCATGCTCGGCAGCGGCATTGCTGTTCAACTTACCGCGACTGGAAACAAACGATTCGAGACACTCGCTTCAGAGTTCTCAGCTATCGCTGCGTCGGCCATAATCGATGATTCAGTTACTGGGCTTGGTCGAGGTCTAATTGCTTTTGGCTCGCTCACTTTCAGCGCTAACAGTTCTGCTAACTCGACTTTGATTATTCCTCGGGTTGTGCTCGGGTTACGTGATGGCAGAGCCTGGATTACCCAGGTTTGGCAGGATGGCGAACCGGAGCCAGCAGAAGTAGACAGCGTTGAGACTTTTGAAGCAAGCCACGAAAATTACCTGAGTTCGAATGTGATTTTCGAAGAGGGTGC
>JBJTOA010000081.1:0-13856 GCA_046074285.1 Micrococcales bacterium | reverse complement strand
CGCGAGCGTGCGCGAAGTTCAATCGAGGACAGTGCAGGCGTCTCATCGATATCGACCTGCGCTTCGTCCATCTTCTGGATGGCGTGCGTCAGTCGCGGCCAGTCTTCATCGTTCAAACGGCCGGTACGAAGGCGATGCTGGTCAAGCTCAATAGTGTTTCGGCGGCCATAGCGAGAGGGAAACGCCCGGTTACATTCCGAACCCGGAAGCTAAGACTCTCAGCGCCGATGGTACTGCAAGGGGGACCTTGTGGGAGAGTAGGACACCGCCGGACTTAATTTACGAAATGGCCACCTCTTTGAGGTGGCCATTTCTTTTTAACTAGCATTTTCATTGGAGGAAACATGTCAGATCGAGAAGATCGTCGCAATAATTCCGGTGAACGTGGTGGTTTCAGTCGTTCGGAACGTGCCAGAGGCGCCAGTGGCGACCGACGCGGCCCACGTTCGAACGATAGAGCACCTCAAGATCGTCCAGGTCGCGGCGGTGAGGATAGAGTTCGCGAACGTCCCGAATGGGAAACTCGCGTAGCTCGACCTGACCGCGAACGCCCTAAGTCTCCGATGATTCCAGAAGAAATCACTGAGAAAGACCTCGACCTCATGGTTCGAGTTCAAATGAAAACTCTGAGCCCCGAAAATGCTGAGCGGGTAGCTAGACACCTTGCTATGGTCAATCTATTGATTGACGCAGACCCAGAGTTGGCTCACAAGCACGCAATCGCTGCGGCAGATCGTGCCGGACGCATTGCTGTGGTTCGTGAAACTCTCGGTGTCACGGCTTATACCGTAGGCGATTTTGCTCTAGCGCTGCGAGAACTCCAGGCTTTCCGTCGCATGAGCGGTTCTAATGATCAGCTGCCGCTAATGGTTGATTCAGAGCGCGGTCTAGGGCGACCTGATAAGGCTCTCGAACTCGGTAGAAGTGTGCCAAGCGACAAACTTTCTGCTGGTGTACGCGCCAACTTGGCTATCGCCATGTCTGGAGCCCGCCTCGATAAAGGGCAGAACGATCTGGCGCTTGCCGAACTCGAGATTGCCGAACTGAATCCTGCCAAGGTTTTCGACTATTCACCGCAGCTTTTTAGAGCCTACGCAAACACGCTTGAAATTCTGGGTCGCGATGCCGATGCTAAGAAGTGGTTTGATTTAGCCGATCGTGCTGATGTCGCTTTAGAAGCGCAAAAACGTGGCCCTGAAGAGTACTTAGACGTAGTCGAAGAGATCCCAATCCCTGAGCCTTACGAATCTAAGAAACCAAAGTTTGATGAGGATCGCCCGCGCCGGGACGACCGTGGCAGAGATGACCGTGGCCGTTCAGATCGAAGTAGGGATGATCGCCCTAGACGTGATTTCAGTGACAGGCCGAGACGAGACTCAAGCGACCGACCTGCTCGACGTGATGATTCAGCTAAGCCAAGCGGTGAGAAGCCAGCCTGGAAGAAGCGTAATGAATAAGGTTTGGGGCACCTACGACAGCGTTCTCGCTGACCTAGATGGTGTGGTTTACGAAGGCAAGCATGCCATCGAGCCTGCGCCAGCTGTGATCAATGAGCTGCAACGTGCTGGCGTAAAAGTTGGCTACGTAACCAATAACTCTTCGCGTAAACCAGAAACCATCGCCGAACAACTGCGGGGTTTCGGGGTTGACGTCGATCCTGAGCAAATCATTGGTTCTGCAAAGACCGGTGTTGAGTTGCTTGCTACTTTGATCCCTGCCGGTTCTAAAGTGCTTGTGGTTGGTGGTGAGGGGCTTCGTTCACGAGTCACTGAAGCAGGTTTTGAGCTCGTGACATCTGCAGATGATAAACCTGCGGGTGTGATCCAGGGTTTTGCTCCAGATGTGGCATGGATGCATCTTGCTGAAGCTGCATTCTCAATTCAGAATGGAGCAAAGTGGGTTGCGACCAATCAAGACTGGACTTTGCCGCAGGATAGAGGCCTTGCACCAGGCAATGGCACATTAGTTTCAGCCGTACATACCGCAACTGGAATACTTCCGCTGGTTGCCGGAAAACCAGAGCCAGCTATTTTTCACACCGCGATACGCGAATTGCAGGTCGATAAGCCTCTCTTCGTAGGCGATCGAATTGACACCGACATAACAGGCGCCAACAATGCCGGAATCGATTCTGCGCTGGTTTTGACCGGTGTTAGTACCAGAAAAGAAGTACTCGGCGTGAAACCCGACGGGAGACCGAAGTTTATTCTGCAAGATATGAGTGAACTCACCCGCGCCTACGTTGGTCCGGTGCAAACCAAGCGCGGTTTCAAGTGCGGCAAGGTAGAGGTTGAAATGCTTGGAAACAAGGTTAGGGTTACTGCTGGTGACCCGAAATCTATCGAAGCTCTGCGCGCCGCTTGCGCTGTGATCTACGCTTCAACCACTCCTATTTACGGGCTCGATGTAGAGCCAGAGCTATACGCCTAAAGGTAGGCTTGAGACATGAGTGAAGATTTCGCCAATCAAGTTGCCGATGAAGTTCGTCGCATTCAAAACCTTGATCTAGCTGAGCAGCCAGAGGCATTCGCTCAACTGCGAGAGATGCTTGAGAAGGCTCTCGAAACTGTAGACACGAACGGAAACTAGTGCGGCTCGACCTGCTTTTGGTCGAGCTTGGTCTAGCTCGCAGTCGCAATCATGCGGTTCAACTTATCGAGGCTGGTCGCGTTATCGTTGCGGGAATCGCTGCTCGCAAAGCCTCACAAAATATTCCTGAAAACACCGAGATTCACATAATCCATGCGGTCGATTACGTGTCTCGAGCCGGACACAAACTTGCTGGAGCACTTGAGAAATTTAGCGAGCTAGAAGTCAAAGGAAAACTTTGCCTTGATGTTGGGGCTTCTACCGGAGGCTTCACCGATGTGCTGCTTCGAAACGGAGCTTCCCAGGTTATTGCGCTTGATGTCGGTCATGACCAGATTGTTCCTGAACTTCTTGAAAACTCAAACGTTATTAACATCGAAGGTTTCAATGCCCGAGAGCTCTCAACCGAATCGTTGCAGGCTGCGGTGGGAAGCGCCATCGACCTTGCCAAGAGCGAAATCGAACTTGTTGTCTCTGACCTTTCATTCATCTCTTTGACTTTGGTTTTGCCTGCCATGCTCTCGGTTGCTCCCCAAGCCGACTTTGTGGTTTTGATCAAGCCGCAGTTTGAAATCGGCAAGCAATCGTTGCACGCCAGCGGAATCGTGAACGATTCGAAGTTGCGCAACCAGGCGATTCGTCAGGTTGTTGATTGCGCAATGAAGCTCGGTATGGGCATCCGTGGTTTAGAAAAGTCGCAGTTGCTTGGCACTCATGGAAATATTGAGTATCTATTGTGGATAAGCCCGCTCGAGCCTAGAAATGGGCAAGAATGGTCAGACAGAATTGATTCGTTGGCGAAGGCCAAGTAGCGAGAGGTGAGTCGGTGTCACGCAATGTTTTGCTAGTGCCACACACGGGGCGCGATGAAGCGCTTTCGGCTACCCTCGAGGCAATCGAAGGGCTCATCGCTGCTGGTTTAACAGTCGCGATGGATGCCAAGCAATTGACCGAAGCGAAACTAGCCACCGGCTCGAATTCATATGCGGTATCCCAATTCGAAAAGGTAAGAACCCTGGGTGATAGTTGCGCTCTCGCAGACATTGAAGTCGCAATGGTTTTCGGGGGAGACGGAACCATTTTGCGCGCAGCTGAACTGGTTCGCGCTGAAGGTACTCCGCTGCTGGGAGTGAACCTAGGACACGTCGGGTTTTTAGCAGAGAGCGAGCGGCCAGAACTAAGCGAAGCCGTTTCTCGAATCGTCAAACAGGATTACGTGATTCGCGAGCGCCTGACTCTTGACGTCGTAGTGCTCAGCGAAGGCCGAGAGGTCTACCGCACCTGGGCGCTCAACGAAGCGACCGTCGAGAAAAGCCGCTCTGGCAAAATGCTTGAGGTTGTTGTCGAGATTGATTCACGACCGCTAACCAGCTTTGGTTGCGATGGCATTGTCATGGCAACACCTACCGGCTCAACCGCTTATGCCTTTTCTGCCGGCGGCCCAGTCATTTGGCCTTCGGTCGAAGCCCTAATGCTCATACCGCTGAGCGCACACGCGCTGTTTTCGAAACCGCTAGTGGTAAACCCTGATTCGCTACTGGCCGTCGAAGTGCTGCAGCGCAGCAGCGGGCACGGCACACTTTGGGCAGACGGCAGACGCACGTTTGAACTACCACCAGGTGCTCGCGTAGAAGTTAGAAGAAGCTCTCAGCCTGTTCGGCTTGCTCGTTTGCGCACTGGCTCTTTCACTGATCGCTTGGTAAATAAGTTTGGTTTACCTGTTACTGGCTGGCGAGGTCCTGAAGCCTAATGCTTGAAGAAATCTCAATCCGAGATCTCGGTGTCATCAGCCAATCGCGCATTGAACTTGGCGCGGGTCTCAATGTGCTTACCGGTGAAACCGGTGCCGGTAAAACCATGATTCTGACCGCTCTCGGTTTGCTACTCGGTGAACGAGCAGACAGTTCATCGGTTCGTCACGGTGCGAATCAGACAGTGGTCGAGGGTCACTGGATGCTGCCATCCGAAGTTCAATCTGTCGTTGCAGAACGACTGAGCGAAGCCGGTATCGAAAATGTCGAACCCGAGTTTCTCGTAAGTCGAACTGTTTCGGCTGACGGCAGATCTAGAGCAGCGGCAGCCTCGCGAGCAGTTTCTGCTGGTGTTCTCGCTGAACTTGCCGAACATCTGGTTGTGGTTCACGGGCAGTCAGACCAGTTGCGTCTGAAGTCGGCAAATGCGCAACGCGAGGCACTAGATGCATTTGCAGGTGCAGAACTAAAGGGCACTCTTGATCAATATGTTCAGACCTACGAGAGCTTCAAGAGCGGCTCACAGAGACTTGACAACTTGCGGGCGCATGCCAGCGACCGATCTCGCCAGGCTGAAGAGGTTCGCGCTGCGGTTGCCGAACTCGAGCAAATTGACCCGCAACCGGGTGAAGACCAAAAGCTCGCTGAATTAGCCGAGCGACTCGGCAACACCGAAGAAATCCGTGCGCTTCTAGCGCAGGCTCACGAGGCACTATCTAGCGACAACATCGGCGAATCAAGCGATGCCATCGGCTTGATTGCAATTGCTAGGCGCGCTATCGAAAACGGTTCAAACTTTGACTCGCGGCTTTCTCAAGTAGCCGAGCAACTTGCAGAAATTGGCGCTCAGGTTCGCGATGTGGCAACCGAAATCGCATCCTCGCTATCGGGCATTGAAAGTGACAGCGAACTTTCTCTGGATCAAATTCAAGAACGTCGAGCCCAGATCGCATCTCTCATGCGCAGGTTTGGTCCCAGCCTTGACGATGTGATTGCCTATCGTCAAAAGGCGGCACAGTTGCTGCTCGACCTTGACTCATCTGATTACCAAATCGAGCAGCTCGAAGCCGAGGTTGAGTCACAGCACCAGACGGCAATCGAACTCGCATCAAAAATTACTGCCCTTCGAACCTCGGCTGCCGAACGTTTGGCCAGCGAAGTAACCAGCGAACTGCATGCGCTCGCGATGCCTGGCGCAACCCTTGTGGTTCAGGTGACCGAGGTCGAGTTGAATTCCTTTGGCGCAGATCAGGTTGCGATTTTGCTTTCGAGTTATGCGGGAGCAGAACCTAGACCGCTGGGCAAGGGTGCCAGCGGTGGTGAACTTAGTCGCATCATGCTCGCGATTGAAGTGGTGTTAGCTCAGGGCAAGACCACACCGACTTTTATCTTCGATGAGGTAGACGCTGGGGTTGGCGGTGCTGCTGCCATCGAAATCGGCAAACGTCTCGCGAGATTAGCTAAGCAGGCTCAGGTAATCGTGGTAACTCACCTTGCTCAAGTTGCAGCCTTCGCAGATAACCACCTGAGGGTCACCAAAACCGAAGGCGAATTCACTGAGTCATCGGTGGTAAAACTCAGCGACATTGGGCGAGTGGATGAACTCGCTCGCATGCTATCCGGCCTTGAAGACAGTCAGTTGGCGCGTGGTCATGCTGCCGAACTCTGGCAAATTGCAAAACACTCCTAAACATTTTTGACTCACTCTGGTGTGTTGAAAAATGGGGCAACCTTAAAGCCTTAGACTTTAATTCCATGGCAGAAACCGTGGACACCAAAGTAACCCGTCATATCTTCGTTACCGGAGGTGTTGCGTCGTCGCTCGGAAAGGGCTTGACGGCTGCCTCTCTAGGAAATCTTCTTACCGCACGCGGACTTCGCGTTGTGATGCAGAAACTAGACCCTTATCTAAACGTTGACCCGGGCACGATGAACCCGTTTCAGCACGGTGAAGTATTCGTAACTGAAGACGGCGCCGAGACAGACCTAGACATCGGCCACTACGAGCGCTTCCTTGACATCAACCTAAACCAGGCTGCCAACGTCACAACCGGTCAGATTTACTCTCGAGTCATCAAGCGTGAGCGCGCTGGTGAATACCTTGGCGATACAGTTCAGGTGATCCCTCACATCACCGATGAAATTAAGCGCCGCATGCGTTTGCAGGCTGAAGACCAGCCACAGCCTGATGTCATCATCACCGAAATCGGTGGAACCGTTGGTGACATCGAATCGCTGCCGTTTATTGAAGCTGCCCGTCAGGTGCGTCACGACATCGGTCGCGACAATGTGTTCTTCGTGCACGTTTCGCTGGTGCCGTTCCTCGGCCCATCGGGTGAACTGAAGACCAAACCAACTCAGCACTCGGTTGCCGCGCTTCGCAGCTACGGTATTCAACCGGATGCGATCGTTTGTCGAAGTGACCGTGAACTGCCAGAAGGAATCAAAAAGAAGATTGCACTGATGTGCGACGTTGATATCGAAGCAGTTGTGAACGCCGCAGATGCTCCTAGCATTTACGACATCCCAACCGTGCTCAACAGTCAGGGCTTAGACAGCTACATCATCAAGCACCTTTACCTGACCGCTAAAGAGGTTGACTGGTCGCGATGGAACAAGGTTCTCAAAGCCGTTCACGAACCAAAGCACGACATCACCATCGGGTTGGTGGGTAAATACATCGATTTGCCAGACGCTTATCTTTCAGTTACCGCTGCGCTTTCTGCCGGTGGTTTTGCGCACGAGGCAAAGGTTCACATCAAGTGGATTGCCAGTGACCTTTGTGAGACCGCAGAAGGTGCCGAAGCCGCCCTTGCCAATCTAGATGGCATCTGCGTTCCTGGTGGGTTCGGAGTTCGAGGCATCGAAGGTAAACTCGGGGCTCTAAAGTTTGCTCGTGAAAACCAAATTCCTGCTCTAGGCCTGTGCCTTGGCTTGCAGTGCATGGTGATTGAAGCAGCTCGTAACCTTGCGGGTCTAGAAGGCGCTTCTTCTACCGAGTTCGACCCTGAAGCTAAGTACCCAGTGATCGCAACCATGGCAGAGCAGGTTGACATTTTGGCTGCTGGAGACATGGGCGGAACCATGCGCCTCGGCACTTACACCGCAAGCCTTAAGCCTGGTTCAATCGTGGCAGAGGTCTACGGTTCAAACACTAGCGAAGAGCGCCACCGTCACCGCTACGAAGTGAACAACGCATTCCGCGACCAGATTTCAGCAGCCGGCTTGGTCTTTTCGGGCACTTCGCCTGATGGCAACCTGGTTGAGTACGTTGAACTTCCACGTGAGGTTCACCCTTACTACGTGGCGACTCAGGCACACCCTGAATTCAAGTCGCGTCCGACCAGCGGGCATCCGTTGTTCAATGGTCTTGTTAAGGCCGCGATTGATCGTCACGAAGCAACCCGCATTTTCGCACCAGCTGACTAATAATGCCTCAAGATCAGCCCGTAAAAATTTCGGTCAACTTCACCGAGGTGGTTTTTCACGGCAAGATTTGGGATGTAGTTAGCGAGCGTTTCAACTACGGCGATGCCGAACTTACTCGAGAGTTCGTCAAGCACACTGGTGCGGTTGCGATTATTGCTCTGGATGACCAGCAGCGCGTTCTAATGATTCGACAGTATCGCCACCCGGTTCGGCAATACCTCTGGGAAATTCCCGCTGGGCTTTTAGACATCGATGGTGAGTCGAGGCTCGAGGCTGCCAAGCGAGAGCTTCACGAGGAAACCGGTTATTTCGCTAAAAGCTGGAGCGAGCTAACCTCGTTCTTCACAACCCCTGGCGGTAACGATGAAGAAATTACAATCTTCCTGGCTCAAGACCTTAAGCACGTTGGGTTCGATGATGAACTTGAAGGCGAAGAAGTCGACATGCTGAAACAGTGGTTTGAACTGCCTGACCTTTTGCAGAGCGTATTGAGCGGTGCCATTAAGAGCCCGAGTGCGGTGGTTGCAATCATGGCTCTGGCGCACAAACTCGGCGTAAAACCAAATGCCTAGTTTGCAGCAACTGCAAGATGCATACTTCAGGCATTTGAGCATTGAGCGTGGTTTGGCTAAGAATTCGCTCGCCGCGTATAAACGCGATTTGAAACTTTATCTCGCTTATCTAGAACGTTCTGGAATCGAAGACATCAGCAGTGTTGGCGAACTACAAATCGAAGCTTTTGTCGAGGAACTTGGCGCGACCAAAAAGAGCTCAAGTGTGGCACGCACTTTGGCAGCGGTTCGAGGTTGGCATCGCTATCTGATGTTTGAGGCAGTTGTGGCAAACGACAACGCTGCCGTGGTTAAACCACCTAAGGCTGCCAAACGCTTGCCCAAGGCGATCACCATTTCGCAGGTCGAGAGACTGCTTTCTGCCGCAGGCCCAGACCCTATGGCCGTGCCTGACCACCAGGTCGAAATCATGAGAATTCGCGATCGAGCACTGCTCGAGTTGCTTTACGCTACCGGAGCCCGCGTGAGCGAGGTAATTGGTCTCGACCTTGACGACCTAGTAGACCCAACTCTGGTGAGACTTTTTGGTAAGGGCTCGAAAGAGCGAGTGGTTCCGGTTGGCAAGTTCGCCAGAGCCGCGATTGATCAATACTTGGTTCGAGCTAGGCCCGTTTTGGTTTCAAAGGGCAAAGGCACACCAGCTCTGTTTCTGAATCATCACGGAAATCGACTGAGTCGCCAATCGGTTTGGCAAATAATTACAGGTGCCGCCGAAGCCGCTCAATTGGGGATTGAAGTTAGCCCGCACACCATGCGACACAGTTTTGCAACCCATCTGCTTGAGGGTGGAGCAGATGTTCGCGTGGTTCAGGAATTGCTAGGGCATTCTTCAGTTGCAACCACCCAGATTTACACGCTAGTCACGGTCGATGCCTTGCGGGAACAGTATCGTTTAGCCCACCCCAGAGCGCGCCTGTAGCCTTGCAGCAGGTAAAGTAGAACCTAGCAAATCGCGAAACCCAAGGACCCCATGGCGAACAAGAACGCAGACACTAGATTCCCGGTGCCTAAGCAGCTTTCTGGCGTTGGTCCTGCTCGAATCATTGCATTCTGCAACCAAAAGGGTGGAGTAGGCAAGACCACTAGCGCGATTAACATTGCTGCCGCGATGGCGGAATACGGTCGCAAAGTTCTGATCGTAGATTTTGACCCGCAGGGTGCTGCTTCTGCCGGCCTAGGCGTCTACTCGATCGACGGCCACACTGTTTATGACCTGTTGATGGATAAAAACCTCAACATTCACGAAGTCATCAAGCCGACTAGCACCAAGAACTTAGACATCATTCCAGCCAACATTGAACTCGCAGCTGCTGAAGTTCGCCTGGTCAATGAGGTAAGTCGCGAGAAGATTCTGGCTCGAGTGCTAAAGCCTGTGCTTGATGAGTATGACCTGATTTTGATTGACTGCCAGCCTTCGCTCGGCCTACTTACCGTGAATGCGCTCGCAGCAGCACACGGAGTATTGATTCCGCTCGCCTGCGATTTCTTCGCACTTCGCGGTGTGGCTATCCTGATGGAAATCATTGACAAGGTCATTGAGAGCGATCTCAACCCAACCCTTCAGGTTGACGGCATCTTGGCAACCATGTTTGACAGCACTTTGCACTCTCGCGAAGTTCTCGACCGCCTGTATGACGCCTTTGGCGACAAAGTCTTCCGCAGCATCATTCACCGCACTGTGAAGTTCCGTGATTCAACTTCGGCTGCTAGCCCAATCACTGAATTTGCACCTGGCTCTGAAGCTGCTGAGTCTTATAAGACCGTAGCTCGAGAGTTGGTGCACCGTGGCTACGCTCCATAATTCAGAGCGCGATGATCTGACCGAAAGCACCGCTGGCTTTTCGGTAAATCTCGGCAACTTTGATGGCCCATTTGATCTACTGCTGTCACTGATCTCTAAGCATCAAATGGATATCACTGAGGTCTCACTCAGCAAGGTAACCGACGAGTTCATCAACTACTTGAAGACTCTCGATGAAGCCGAAGAAATCGAACAGGCCAGCGAATTCCTGGTCATCGCAGCCACTCTGCTTGATCTCAAAATCGCTGGATTGCTGCCTAAGGGCGAAGTTGTCGACGCCGAGGACGTTGCGCTGCTAGAAGCGCGCGACCTGCTATTTGCAAGATTGCTGCAGTACAAGGCCTTCAAAGAAATTGCCGCCTGGTTCAATACTGCTTTCACTCTCGAGGGTCGTCGTAGTGCACGAGATGTGAGACTCGAAGAGCGTTTCAAGAATCGCAAACCTGAGCTCATCTGGACTCTAACCCTTGAAGATTTTGGCAAGCTCGCCGAAGAAACCCTTACCCCGCGTGAGATTCCAAATGTCGGATTGACTCACCTGCACGCTCCGAGAGTTTCAATCCGCGAGCAAGCCCGTGAGGTAGTGCGCATGCTGCGTCAAAGCACCGGCCTCACATTCCGCGAACTGGTGGGCAATGTCAGCGACCGTCAAATTGTGGTTGCGCGTTTCTTGGCCATCCTCGAGCTTTATCGCTTAGCCGCAATCGGATTTGAACAAGACAGCCCGCTCGGAGATTTGAAGCTTTCTTGGCGAGCCGAAAGTTTTGATGAAGCAAACCTAGCTGCGTTGGGAGCAGAGTATGACAGCTGACGAATTCACCTCACATGAGGAGTTTCAAGCGCACGCTGAAAACGTAAATGAAGAGAATCTGCAAGCAGCTCTTGAAGCCGTTCTGATGGTCGCCGAGACGCCGCTGCCAGTGGTTCAGCTGGCTAGCTCACTTGATCGCCCGGTAGCTGAAATCAAGCAAGCCCTCGCCGCCATCAAGGCCGATTTCGACGGTGAGAACGGTAATCGCCAGCGCGGTTTCGAACTGCGCGAAGTTGGCGGTGGCTGGCGCATCTACGTGCGCGACACCTACGACTGGGCGGTTCACACTTTCATCGAAAATGAAAACCCAACCAAACTAAGTCAAGCCGCCCTCGAAACCTTGGCGGTGATTGCTTACAAGCAACCAATTTCTCGCGGTCAAATCGCATCGATTCGCGCGGTAAATGTTGACACCGTGGTTCGCACGCTGCTTAGTCGCGGCCTAATCACTGAGCTATACACCGACAGCGAAACTGGTGCCACCCACTTCGGCACCACCGAGCTGATGCTGCAGCAACTCGGCATCAATACCCTGGATGAGCTACCGCTGATTAGCCCATTCTTGCCTGGCACCGACGATAACTTCGAGGCGTAAAAATGGCTGAACGTCACGTACCCGAGTACGACCCAAATGAGTACCAAGAACCAACCAGCAACGACACTGTTCGTCTGCAAAAAGTTCTCGCAAACGCTGGCGTCGCCAGTCGCCGAGTATGCGAGCAGTTGATTCTTGAAGGCCGCGTTCGAGTCAACGGGGTCAAGGTAACCGAACTTGGAACCAAGATCAACCCAGAAACTGACAAGGTGAGCGTAAACGGTAACCCGGTGCAGTTGGATGCAAGTCGGGTTTATCTCGCACTAAATAAACCGGATGGCGTGGTGAGCTCGATGAACGATGAGCATGGCCGCCCAGACCTTCACCAATACAGTGTTCGCTACGACCGTGTCTTCAACGTCGGCAGATTAGACATTGAAACCACCGGATTACTTCTGCTCACCAACGACGGTGACCTTGCACACAAACTTGCTCACCCTAGTTTCGGGGTTGAAAAACTTTATTGGGCACGTGTCAAGGGTGAAATCAGTCAGCAGAGTTTGAACAAGTTGCTCAACGGAATTGAGCTAGAAGACGGTCTTGCTAAGGCAGATCGGATTCGACTGCTTGATGCTGCCAAGGATGAGTCGCTGGTCGAGATCGTTTTGCACTCTGGTAAAAACCGCATCGTGCGACGCATGTTCGAAGCTGTTGGTCACGATGTTGTTGGTCTGGTTCGAAAGCAGTTTGGGCCGATTCAGCTGGGGCCGCTTCGCCCGGGCCAGGTGAGGGAACTAAGTAAACTTGAAGTCGCTGCGCTGTTGAAAATTGGCGAGGGCAAAAATGCCCGAGTCCCAAGACCTTTTGATGGCAAGCCGCCACAGCGCCCACAGCGCAAGGCAACAGGTTTCAAAGGCAAGGGTAAGAGGTAATCGTGGCGATTCGAGCAATTCGTGGAGCAATCCAGCTTGACAGTGACGAGCGTGAGCACCTGCTCAAATCAACCGCTGAACTCGTAGCGAAAACCCTTCACGCGAACGACATCGATAACTCGCAGCTAATCGATATTCTTTTCACCGCGACCCCAGACATCACGAGTGAATTCCCGGCGCTCGCAGCCCGCGAACTAGGGCTTGGCGAAGTGCCACTGATGTGCTTCGTTGAAATGAATGTGAAGCACGGCATGCCAAGAGTAATTCGCATTCTGGTTCACGCCGACATCGACAAAAACCGCGCTGAAATTCAGCACGTTTACCTGCGCGGAGCAACCGCGCTAAGACAAGACCTCGCTCAGTAACATGTCGAGAATTAAGTCGCAGGTAAGAATTGTTGGCGCCGGCCTGCTCGGCACCAGCATCGGACTTGCGCTAACCAAACTCGGCGTTGATGTAATCATCGCGAGTCAATCAAAAGCCAGTACTGCTCTTGCGATTGACTACGGTGCCGGCCGCGCTGCAAGCGATCACGACCAGCCTGCTTTGATCGTGGTCTGTGTGCCGCCAGATATCACCGCCGACATCGTCTCACGCGAATTGAATGCGTTCCCTAATGCTGTGGTCACCGATGTTGCCAGTGTCAAAGGTGCCATCATCCAAGACCTTGAAAAGTCAAATGCCGACCTTAGTCGTTTCGTCGGTTCTCACCCGATGGCCGGTCGTGAAAAAGGGGGAGCAGCCTCAGGGCGAGCTGACCTCTTCGTCGGTCGACCTTGGGTTGTGGTTCCAACCGATAAATCAACTTCAAAGGCAATCGACCTGGTCACTGATCTAGCGCTCGACCTTCAGTCTGCGCCAATTCAGTTGGATGCTCATTCGCACGACCGAGCAGTCGCCAACGTGTCACATGTGCCTCAGTTGGTCGCTAGCCTTTTGGCAGCCCAACTAAATCGTGCAAATGTTCAAGACCTAAACCTTGCTGGCCAGGGTTTGCGCGACACCACCAGAATTGCTGCCAGTGACCCAAAGCTGTGGGTGCAGATCCTCAGCGCTAACGCTCAAGAGATTTCACCGATTTTGAAAAACCTATTGGCTGACCTCGAGCTCGCAATCGATGCCCTTGAGAACCCAAGTAAGGCTGGTTCACTTACCGCCATCAGCGAGACCATCCAAAAGGGAAATCAGGGCGTTGAGAGAATCCCTGGCAAGCACGGTGGCCGAGCCAGTCACTACGCGCAAGTCATCGTGATGGTTGATGATAAGCCTGGTGAACTCGGAAGACTTTTCACCGAGATGGGCCAGATTGGCATCAACCTCGAAGACTTCAAACTTGAGCACTCACCGGGTGCTCCGATTGGTCTTGCCGAATTGAGCGTGCTGCCTGAGCAAGAAACCAAACTGGTTACCGATCTAACCGAACGCGGTTGGCGAAT
>JBJTOA010000080.1:0-6167 GCA_046074285.1 Micrococcales bacterium | reverse complement strand
TCTGAGCACGTGAGTCACACCCATAAGGGCATCGTCGACTGGGTTCACCAGAGTGTAGAGAGGCTGGCCGTTTGGTCGCACAACTACGAAGTCAGGGAATGACCCAGCTGGGAAGGTAACCTCGCCGCGAACTAGGTCGGTAAAGGTGATGTCAACGTCAGGAACTCTCAGACGCAGAGCTGGTGAGCGCCCTTCTGCTTTGTAGGCTGCCTTTTGCTCATCGCTTAGGTCGCGTTCTGAGTTGTCATAACCCTGCTGAACCGCGCGACCATTGGCAATGTTTCTAGCGTCAATCTCTTCGCCGGTTAGAAAGCTTTCATAAAGGTGACCTGAAGCTTTTAGCTTTTCGATTACCTCGAGGTAAATGTCTGTGCGCTGAGACTGACGGTAGGGCTCATTCGGGCCACCAACATCAATGCCTTCATCCCAGTTCAAACCCAACCAGCGAAGGGCATCGAGAATCATTTCGTATGACTCTTCAGAGTCACGCTCAGCATCGGTGTCTTCGATTCTGAAGACGAAGGTTCCGCCGGTGTGACGAGCATATGCCCAGTTGAATAGTGCGGTGCGCACCAAACCTACGTGCGGAGTGCCAGTCGGGCTTGGGCAAAAGCGAACGCGAATGTCGGCGCCTTCGGCCGTTGAAAATGGTGCGGTGATTTTGTCAGACATAACTGTCTAAGTTTAGACGACAGTATTTCTCAGCGTTCCAATGCCTTCTACAATGCATTCGATTACATCACCGGCAGAGATTCCGATGATTCCCGCAGGCGTGCCGGTGAGAATTACATCGCCTGGGATTAGAGTCATTTGCTTGCTGATATAGCTGACGATTTCATAGGGGTTATGAATCATCTCGCTAAGCGGTGCATCCTGGGTGATGTGGCCGTTGATGGTGCTTGAAATGTGCTGTTCGCCTGGCACGAATTCAGTTTCAATCCATGGGCCAAGTGGGCAGAAAGTGTCGAAGGCCTTGCTGCGATCCCACTGGTCATCGCTGAGTTGAAGGTCTCGAGCAGTTACATCGTTGGCGATTGTGAAACCCCAGATGTGTTCGGCAGCATTTTCTTCGGTGACATTCTTGGCGTATTTGCCAATCACAATTGCTAGTTCAGCCTCAAGTTCAACGCGGTTGCTTTGTTCGGGCAGAACGATGTACTGACCGCTACCTGCTAGCCCACTGCTTGGTTTGAAGAAAAGGGTTGGCTCTTCGCTCAGGTCGAAGCCGAGTTCTTCAGCGTGAGCGGCATAGTTTTTGCCAACGCAAACGATTTTGCTAGGGATTACCGGTGGCAGCAGTTTTACTTCTGAGAGGCTGACGCGCTCGCCAGTGGTCTCGTAGTTATTTACTAGCGGGTGACCCTTGAAAAGCACTAGTTCGTCGTCATCAACTAGACCAAAGGTCGGCACATCGTTGTGCATAAATCGCGCGATGCGCATTTACTCTCCGTCTGAAAGCTTGACCATCCAGTTATGGCGGTCTTCTATTTTTCCGTATTGAATGTCTGTCAATTCTTTACGCAGGCTTGCAGTGAGCTTGCCCGACTCTTGGTCAGCCTTGCCGATCTTCATACCATTTGGTCCCAGCAGTTGACCAACCGGCGTGATTACCGCAGCAGTTCCGCACGCAAAGATTTCAACAATTTCACCATCATTGACACCCAGTTGAACCTCTTCGAGAGTGATACGACGTTCTTCAACGCTGATGTTGCGGTCTTTAATCAACTGGATTATGCTGTCGCGCGTAATGCCGCGAAGGATAGTTCCGGTCAGTGATGGAGACACGACGTGGCCATCCTTGTAGACGAAGAATAGGTTCATGCCGCCTAGTTCTTCGATGAAGGTTTGGGTTTCGGCATCGAGGAATAGCACCTGCGAGCAGCCGTTTTCTTTGCCCTCTGCTTGAGCTAGCAGGCTGGCTGCATAGTTGCCACCGGTCTTGGCTTCACCGGTGCCGTATTTGCCAGCGCGGGTTGATTCAAGCGCAACCCAAATCTTTACTGGCTTTAGTCCGCCCGTGAAGTAAGGACCAACCGGGCTAGCGATAACTCGGTATTCAGCGCGCTCTGCTGGGCGAACGCCGAGGAATGACTCGGCTGCGATTTCAAATGGGCGAATGTAGAGAGTCTTTTCGTTGACTGGCTCAGGAACCCACTTGGCATCTAGCTTGATGAGTTGCTTTAGAGAGTCGATAAAGTATTCGACCGGTAGTTCTGGCAGAGCCATGCGGTGAGCAGACTTCTGCAGGCGAACTGCGTTGTCTTTCGGGCGGAAAGTCCAGATCGAGTTGTCCTCGTGACGGTAAGCCTTGATGCCTTCGAAGATCTCTTGACCGTAGTGCAGTACCGCAGCAGATGGGTCCATGGTGATTGGGCCGTATGGCTCAACACGTGGTGAGTGCCAACCTTCGCCCTTGTCCCAGGTGATGGTGATCATGTGGTCGGTGAAACGGGTTCCGAAAACCGGTGCCTCAAGAATTGCTTCGCGTGCTTCATCTGGCAGCGGGAACTGGTTCTCGATTACATCCCAATCAAGCTTCGGTGCTTTTTCAGACATATGTTTCTCTCGTTCTTACAGGTTCGCGAAGATGCTCTTGGCAACTTCATCAGTGGTTCGTTTGGCAGTGCCGCGGTTGGCAAGGTCTTGAGCTACGGCATTTTCAATGCGTTGAGCTGCTACCGGATTTGACAGGTGTCGAAGCAACATGGCACCAGACAGGATGGCAGCGGTAGGGTCGGCAATATTCTTGCCAGCAATGTCGGGGGCTGAACCGTGGACCGGCTCGAACATGCTCGGGAAATCACCCTCTGGGTTGATGTTGGCACTGGCTGCTAGGCCGATGCCACCGGTGATTGCGGCAGCGAGGTCAGTCAGAATATCGCCGAACAGGTTGTCGGTGACGATCACATCGAAGCGCCCTGGGTCGGTGACCATATAGATAGTGGCGGCATCCACGTGAATGTAGTCAACCTTGACGCCAGGAAATTCTTTAGCCACCTTGTTCACGGTGTTCTGCCACAGCCAACCAGCGTGAACTAGAACGTTGTTCTTGTGAACCAGGGTGACTTTTTTGCGGTCGCGGGTTTCGGCAAGTTTGAATGCATAGCGAACCGTGCGTTCAACACCAAATGCGGTGTTCACGCTGACTTCGTTGGCAACTTCGTGAGGAGTACCCTGGCGAATTGCGCCACCGTTGCCGACGTATGGGCCTTCGGTTCCCTCGCGAACCACCACAAAATCGATGTCACCCGGGTCAGCAAGTGGGCTTTCAACGCCTTCGAAAAGTTTTGATGGGCGCAGGTTGATGTAGTGGTTGAAAGCAAATCTAAGTTTGAGCAAGAAGCCGCGCTCGAGAACACCTGATGGCACACTTGGGTCGCCGATTGCTCCGAGCAAAATGGCATCGTGCTCTTTAAGGCTGGCCATGTCTGCGTCGGTAAGGGTTTCGCCAGTGGCATGGTAGCGGCGAGCGCCTAGGTCGTATTCAGTGGTAACGAATTCAACGCCAGTTCCGCGGGTTGCAGCACGAATGCCCTCGAGGGCATAGGCGGTAACTTCTGGCCCGATGCCGTCTCCGCCGATTACGGCAAGTTTGTATTCTCGCGTCATTACAAGCTCTTTCGAGTGTGAGTGTTCTTACAACTTTACCTTGCTGGGGTATAGGCCTGAAGCACTACGACTAGCGATGGTTTGTATCCTTCTTTGGTTTGAACCAAGCCGTCGCGGTTCTCACAAACTTTCACATCGAGCCCTAGTTTTTCGCAGGTCTCGCGAAGCTCGGCAGCGGTTGGCAAAACCTTTGGGTCTTGCGGCCCGCCATAACCATCTTTGAGGTTTTCGCGGCAATGCCAAACACCGAAAAGCATGCCACCAGGTTTGAGTTGCTTTGCTGTGTTGGCAATGCTGGCATCGATGATCTTCTTCTCAGCCTGCAAGTAGGCAATCATGCCTAAGTCAGCTGGCGCAAGTTTGGCTTTGAAATCTGTTCCACTTGAGAGATTTGCTAGAGCTCGATCTTTTACACCGCGCTCTTCGGCAATCTTGAGCCACTTGTTCAAACCGACCAGGCTCACGTCTACGTTCTCTGCGGTCCAACCTTTTTCAGCAAGGTACAAACTGTTGCGACCTTCGCCTCCGGCAACATCGATGACCTTGCCAGGCTTTAGGTCACCCAAGAACTCGATGACGAACATGTTTGGGGTCAGTGTGTAAACGAACTCGTCGGTGTTGTAGCGCCTATCCCAGAATTCGGCTTGCGACATTTTCGGCTTTACGCGCCAAATGATGTTTTTGATTGCCTGAGCGAAACTAGCCATTGACTATCTGCTTTCCGGTGAGCCTTGCAACATCTTCGATACCGTGACCTGCAACGTGCTTGAACCCGAGTTGGCGCATTAGTTCAGCGGCGTGACCACCTCGGCCGCCGTAGTTGCAATAGGTAATGTAATGACCATTTTTATCTAGGTGGCTGACTTCTTTAGCGAAGTCAGTTAGCTCATAACTGATATTCTCTGCGCCTTCGATATGGCGAACCTGATACTCGAACGGCCGACGCACATCAATGATGTGGTCGAGGTTTTCGTAATCAGGTGCAGTCATCATTTAGCCAAGCACGATGTCAATCGCGCGCATTTCCTCAGCCTGAATTGCCTTGCGCACTTCTTCGAGCACATCTGCCGAAACCTTGCTGTCAACTGTGATGACTGACAGGGCTTTGCCGCCTTTTTGCTCACGGGCAATCTGCATTGCTGCAATGTTGATTCCGGCCTCGGCGAATGCCTTGCCGTAAATTGCCACGATACCTGGGCGGTCGGTGTAAACCATCAGAACCATGTGCTCAGCCATTGCTAGCTCAACGTCGTAACCGTTGATGTTGGTGACCTTCTGGTGAAGCTTCGGGCCGATTACGGTCCCTGAAACCGAGGTCACAGTTCCATCTGCATGGATGGCCTTGATTGTGGTCACGTTGCGGTATTCGTCGCTGTGGCTGTCGACGCTGAGTTTCACGTCAACACCGCGAGCCTCTGCCATTAGCGGTGCGTTCACGTATGAAACTTGCTCGGTTACTGCGTTCTGATAGAAGCCCTTTAGACCAGCGAGTTTGAGCACGCTTACGTCGTGAGCTGCGATCTCACCGCGAACCTCAACCTCGAGTGCCGATACGTTTCCGCCTGAGAGACCGAACAAGATCTGCCCCATGTTCTCCATGAGGTTGATACCCGGCTTCACGCTCGAGTCGATGTTTCCGCCAGCTACGTTCACCGCGTCAGGAACCAGGTCACCAGCAAGTGCTAAGCGAACTGACTTAGCAACTGAGATACCAGCCTTCTCTTGAGCTTCGTCAGTAGAAGCACCGAGGTGTGGGGTAACCACAATGTTTGCAAGGGTAAGCAGCGGGTTATCCTTCGGTGGCTCTTGAACGAATACGTCAAGACCAGCACCTGCGATTTGGTTGCTCTTGAGTGCTTCATAAAGCGCAGCCTCATCGATGATGCCGCCGCGTGAACAGTTCACAATGCGCAAGTTTGGCTTCGCAAGTTTGAACTGCTTGGTCGAAATCATGCCGGTGGTTTCTGGAGTCTTAGGGATGTGGATGGTGATGAAGTCTGACTGCTGCATTACCTCTTCGAGAGTTGCAAGCTTCACACCGATCTGTTCTGCACGTGCAGGGGTAACGTATGGGTCGTAACCGATTAGGCTCACGCCGAAACCTGCAAGTCGCTGAGCAACCAGGGTTCCGATGCGGCCGAGGCCAACGATACCGATGGTCTTCTCAAAGAACTCAACACCGGTGTACTTGCTGCGCTTCCACTCGCCTGCCTTGAGGCTTGCGTTGGCATCAGGAATGTGACGGGCTAGAGCAAATAGCTGACCGATGGCCAACTCAGCTGCCGAAATAACGTTTGAAGTCGGTGCGTTCACAACCATGACACCAGCGTTAGTCGCCGCCTTGATATCGACGTTGTCGAGACCAACACCGGCGCGAGCCACAACTTTAAGCTTTGGTGCGGCAGCAATAGCCTCGGCATCAACCTGAGTTGCTGAGCGAACTAGAATCGCATCGGCGGTGGCCAACTCAGCCAATAGGGCTGGGCGGTCAGTGCCATCAACATTACGAACTTCGAAGTCTGGGCCGAGCGCCTCAACGGTGGCTGGCGAAAGTTCTT
>JBJTOA010000079.1:0-3446 GCA_046074285.1 Micrococcales bacterium | reverse complement strand
ATTCATGTCTTGGCCGCTGAAAGCCACGACAATCTCTTTAACCACTGGGCTGAATCGATTTGCAAACGGCGCATTTTCAAAATCGCTTGGAACCAGCTGAACCTCGGCACCGGCTAGTTGGTGATCGCCATCGATGTGCTTCGACTCAAACATTGCGTTTAGCGCAAGGTCGGCGTGCTCTGCTCCGACACCAAAGTCTTCAACGGTGACCACCTTGCAGAACCCGCTCAACAGAGTTACAAATTCACCGCTGTTGAGGTGCTTGTCTAGCACCACAAGGTCGGCGTTCTCTTTTCGAGCAACAGCGAGCAACTCAATGTCGTCATCGATCTCAATGAGGTCAACCCCGGTGCCCCGAAAGTATTGCTCGTTGAGAGTCTGCTTTGAACTGAGCACGAGCGAGACCTGATGTTTTGCGAGTGCGTCACTAAGCGCAATCGCTCTTGCAGCGTGAGACGGGTCAAGCACTTCGCTGACGTCGGTTCTGATCAAAACTCTCAGGCGGTTGGCAAAGAAATCGGCAACCGCCCAGTCAGACTGACTTTCGATGTAGGTGCTTTCAGTCTCAGTGACCTCAATGGTGAGGTGAGGGGCTCGCGAACTTGCCTGCGGCGAAGTGAAGTTGCGCAGACTGCTCGCGGTGAAGCCCAGAACCGGCTGCTCATCGAAAGCCAGGCTTACCGATTCGAAATTCTCTTGCAGTGCCCTACCAGCCTCTGCGATTCGCATAGGTGAAACAAGTGCGAGAGCCGGTTCTATTACAACGATTGAGGTCGTGCCATCAACACCAAGAGTGGTGAGGTGTTCGTGAAGTGATGCCACCAAGGCCTCGCCATTCGAATGCACCGAGGTGACCTGCAGCACAAGCACGTCAAGGCGACTGGCCGCTTCGGCCGCTTCGGCATCCTCGACGACTACCAGAATTCGGCTCGTTGCTTGAAATGTGGCAAGTGCAGCTTTTGCACTCTCAACCGCGCGAGTGAGCAGTGACTTAGAGCCGAGCACACGCAGATTTTTGCGCGCAATCGCGGCTTCAGGTTCTTTGAACGAACGAACAGGAATGACGACCCATGGTGCTTTGACCTTTGAGTTCGGCACGTTCGGCTACTTAACTTTCTTTCGGCTGCGATAGAGCTTGGCAGCAGAACCCAGTTCAAGTTCAACATCGCGAACTCGGTGCAGGGTCTTGGTGGTTAGCGCGCGAACCGAAGTGATCGAGTCGGCGATGATTCCGAACAGCAAAATCTGAACACCCGAAATGAACAGAACAGCACCGAGGATGATCGATTGCAGGTGCGGGCTGCTGTCGCCAGATAGCGCGTCGATAATCCAAGGCAGCCAAGAAATCAGACCGGCCAGAATCGCACCGAAGCCGAGCGGCAGAAAGAGTCGAAGCGGGCGGTATTGAACATAGATTCGCATCATGGTCCACATGTTGCGACGAATGTACTTGAAGGTTGAACCAAAGAGTCGGCTGGGGCGAACACTGTCGTTTCGCTTGACCGGAACATTGGCTAGCGCGAGAGATGCGTCTGAAACTTGAATTAGAGATTCGATGGTGTAAGTGAACTTGGTAACCAGGTTGATTTGCAGGGCAGCATCGCGCGAGAAGGCTCTGAAACCGCTGGTGGCATCGTGAACATCGGTGCCCGAAAAGCGCTGCACAACCTTGGTTCCGAAAACCTGCAGGTAGCGCTTCACAGCAGAAAACTCTGCAACGCTTGAGGTGTCACGGTCACCGATTACGACATCGGCATTGCCATCGAGAATCGGTTGAATCAGAGCAGGAATCGCAGAGGCGTCATACTGATTGTCAGCATCGGTGTTCACCACTATGTCGGCACCAAGCTTTAGCGCTGCATCAATGCCGGCCTGAAAAGCCGCAGCCAAACCCTGGTTTTGAGTGAAACGAACCACGTAGTCAACACCGTTTGCCAGAGCCACTTCGCTGGTGTTATCGCTCGAACCATCGTCGATAACTAGCCACTTGATTTCGCTAACGCCAGGCAGTTTTCGGGGAAGTTGCTTTAAAGTTTCAGGCAGGAATTCCGCTTCATTCAAGCACGGAATCTGGATGAACAACTTCATTAATTTTTCGCTTTCGCCGACAAGTTAGCCTTATCTAGTTTGCCCGATATTCTGCCGTTCCACAGCCAATCCTGCTGTGAAATTCCCACCACGATAGTCACCATTGCGAGGGCAAGAATTTGAAACCACATGCGGTTTAGCGAGTCTGTCCAGGCGAATCTGCCGAGCAGCGGGTCGCCCAGTTGAGCACCCGCGAGAAGTTTGGCAACCATTGAAGCTATCGAAGTTTGAATCACCAGATAAACCAGCGTGATGATTTCGCTGCTTCGCGATCGAACCGAAGAGAAAATCACAAACCCGATGGCAAACGCCACGAAGTAAGGCACCGAACCCCAGTCACCCTGCCCCAAGAAAAGGTTCTGAATCAGCGCCTGATTACCGGCCTGCATATTCTCTGGGAATAGCACCCACATCAGCAGCAGGTATCCAATCATCAAAGCCGGCACCCAATAGCGAGCTTTCAGACGGATGCCATCGAGCGCGGGAGTAGCAATGCTCAGACCAATCAGCACGAAAAGCGGGCAGGCAATAAACCAAACCAAGCCGGTGATCTGAATCAAGAAGCTGTTGTAGGTAGCGAGCCAAATTGCGAAAGGCACGGTTGCTGCGAGAGTGATTAGGTAAGCATCTTTGCGAGCAAGCCACTTTGAACTCAGCAGCGGCAGCGAGATCACCGCGAGAATCGCGAGCGCTTCAGCGGTGCTCACAGCCGCCAGCGCAAACCCGAGCAGCAGCACGATTCGGTTGGTGCGGCTGAGAACCCCGTCACGCACCGCGATGGCAACCGCAACTGCCGAAAGCACATAGGCGATTGCAACCAGCGAGTGAGCGCCCAGGTAATACATGATTCGAAGTGGCATGACCGCGGTGGCGAGCACCACCAGCAAGCTAACTGAAATCAGCAGGGCACGCTTGCGCTGCTCTGGCTTGGTGAGAGCGCGAACTGCCCAAATCAGCGTGACAATCAACACCAGATAGGCGAATGGCGTGAACGCCGAGAGGTACTCAGTTTGCGGGCCCATCGAGAGCATTAGCGGGTAGGCGAACCCGCGGCGAATCGCAGTGATGCGATCTAACTTATCTAGGTTTCCCGTGCTGTTGAAAAGTTTGGTGAGCGAGAGAATCCAGAGCGCATCTGCTCGAGGAGCCGTGCCCAAACCCCAGATGCGCGTGCTTATTGCGCTGAAGATCGAGAACGCAACGGCTAGCCAAAGACTGAGGTACATCTGGCGCTTGGCAGCCCAGGCCGCCCACAGCAGCATCACAAAAAGTTCGAAGTAATAAATCGTGTTTAACCAGTCGCGCAGGTTGAATATATTCAAAGTTGAGAAGGTGAGCACCCGAAGCAGAGTCACGAC